>PNKB01000090.1 GCA_013997645.1 Cyanobacteria bacterium PR.3.49 | reverse complement strand
ACGGGGCAAAGGTCTTGACGGGTGGTCGGCGTCCGCAAAATCAGCAAAAAGGATATTTTTATGAACCTACCGTGCTCAACAATGTGAATCACAAAATGAAAATCATGAGTGAGGAAACATTCGGTCCAACCATTCCGCTTATGGAATACGATAGTTTCGAGCAGGCTATAGAGTATGCAAATGATTGCGTATTCGGTCTTGGCGCATGCCTTTTGACAAGCGATCCGATGAAAGCAAAACTGTTTCTGGAAGAAGCGAAAGCTGGAACCGTTTGGATTAACGACCCGCTCACAGATAACTATGCCGGTCCATTCGGCGGCATGAAATTGAGCGGAGGCGCACGCGAATTGGGTCAGGAGGGATTGGATTCGTTTCGCGAAACCAAACACGTGCACTGGGAGTTTGCCACCGCGCCTAAATCATGGTGGTATCCATACGGCAAATAGGTCTTATTGAGCGCCCACTTCCTTCATCAGCATTCGATGCGAGACTCGCGCCTCGCGCGGAATGTATTGCTCCACTAGGCATGATTCAGCCCTTGCATGGGACAAGAAGGGACAGCAACTCAGACAAAACAGTGAAGATTTATGGATAGACTATCCCAGTGATCAGCCGACGCCCCACCCTTGAAATCTTCTTTTGTATCCTCTTTGCTATTTGCGCTGGAGGAATTTGCGGCTGCACCAGGGAGCCGGCCTCGGAAAAGATGACCTTAGCATTGATTCCGATGGGGTCGACCGACGAGTTTTGGAAGAGCGTCCATGCCGGTGGAGTTCAGGCAGCGCAAAAGTTGAATGTAAACATCATCTGGCAAGGACCGATCAGGCGCGACGATCGCACCGCGCAAATTGATGTTATTGAAAACATGATTGTTCGCGGTGTTAAGGGCATCGTATTGGCTCCAATCGATAACATGGCACTGAGGGCGCCCGTCGAAGATGCCTATCGCAACAAGATTCCGGTCGTCATCATCGACTCGAATTTGGAAAGCGATAAATCCATCAGCTTCGTAGCCACCGACAATTACAAGGGCGGCATCATGGCCGGCGAGCATATGATCAAACTGCTTGCAGGGAAGGGAAGAGTGGCGATGCTGCGAAATGTCGAAGGCAGTGCCAGCACCGACAATCGTGAGCGCGGATTTCTCGATACTTTGAAGAAGGCGCCCGGCATCAAAGTAGTAAGTTCCAATCTCTATGCAGGCGCAACAACAGAGACGGCATATAAAGCGAGTGAGAATTTGCTGGCGCCACTCAAATCCGCCAGCAGTGAAGTTGCACTCGACGGCATATTCTGCCCCAACGAATCGAGCGCCTTCGGAATGCTGCGAGCATTACAGGATGGAGGGCTCACAGGCAAAATTCGTTTCATTGGTTTTGACGCATCGCAAAAACTTATCGAAGGCGTGCAAAAAGGGCATATTGATGCGCTGGTTGTGCAAGATCCTGTGCGCATGGGATATCTCGGAGTGGAAAAACTTGTTGAGTATTTGCAAGGAAAAACTGTCGAGAAGAAAATCGATGTGCCAGCAACTTTGGTTACTAAAGCTAATCTAGAGCTGCCATCGATAAAAGAATTGGTTGCACCCGACCTGAAGAGGTGGTTGCAAGAATGAGCGAACACAGACTCAGAGTCGAAAACATCAAAGTAAAATTCGGCGGCACTGTCGCGCTCGACGGCGTCGACTTCTGGGTAAAACCGGGCGAGATCGTGGCACTTATAGGGGAAAACGGCGCCGGCAAAAGCACTTTGATGAAAGCGCTCTCCGGTGCTATCTTGCCTAATGAAGGAAACATGTATCTGGACGGTAAAGCGTTCGCGCCAAAAAATCCGGAGGAAGCTCGGCACAGCGGCATAGCAATGATTTATCAGGAGCTGTCATTGCCGCCTGCATTAACTGTTCAGGACAATATTTTTCTCGGCATGGAAATCTCAAAGGGTTGGTTGCTCGATCGAGGCTCTATGCGCGCAGCAGCGCAGAACGCGCTTAAAGAGTTAGGCCGCGAATTAGATTTAGACTTGCCGGTGCGCAATCTTTCCATCTCGGATCGGCAAGTTGTGGAAATTGCACGCGCACGAGCTGTCGGCTGCAAGGTTTTGATATTGGACGAGCCGACAAGCAGCATCACGCAGCAAGATGTACAGCGGCTCTTTACGCTGATGCGCAGTCTAAAAGAACAAGGGCACAGTATCATTTACATCTCGCACTTTCTGGAAGAGATTGAAGAAATCGCCGACCGCTTTGTGGTCTTGCGTGATGGAAAAACCGTAGGTAGTGGCAAAACGGGCGAAGTGTCCCGCGAAGAGATTGTGGCACTTATGGTCGGCCGAACCCTGAGCGACCTCTACCCGCGCAGCACACGCGATTTTAAAGAACCGCTTCTGGAAGTGAGTTCCCTAGCCGGCGAGAATAAATTGCAATCTGCCACGCTGCAAGTTAGGCGCGGTGAAGTGTTAGGGATATTCGGATTGGTCGGAAGCGGACGTACTGATTTAATTAGAACGCTCTTCGGATTGGACAGGGTCAAAAGCGGAGAAATAACGGTGGGTTCTTACTCCGGACTTGCCACTCCGGCCCAGCGATGGTCTCAGGGAATCGGCATGGTCAGTGAAGATCGCAAGGCTGAAGGTTTGGCTACTGCGCGAACGGTCGCTGAAAATTTGGTACTTTCCTATCCCCAGAGTTGCGAGAGACTTGGAGTTTTTTCCCCGACAAAAATGTCGGCAACCACAGCCGATTGGATCAGCAAACTGTCAATTAAATGCAGAACTCCTGAGCAAAAAATAGGTGACCTTTCAGGCGGCAATCAGCAAAAGATTGCTCTTGCAAGATTGCTTCACCATGACGTCGATTTGCTTCTGCTCGACGAGCCTACCCGGGGGATTGATGTGGGAAGCAAAAAACAGATTTACGAACGTATTGATAGTCTGGCATGCAGCGGCAAAGCCGTCGTTATCGTAAGCAGCTATTTGCCTGAATTGCTAGGAACGTGCGATCGAATAGCAGTGATGAATCGCGGTCGTCTTTCTCAAGCAAAGAACATAAAAGACTTGACGGAGCACTCAATCATGATGGAAGCAATTTCATAAGGAAAATGGCGTGAACAAGCAAGCAATTAAAGATTGGCTCAACCGGTTTATGCCGCTTGCTGCGCTCATTTTGGTTTATCTAGTATTTGCAATTATCGCGCCGCCAAGCTTTGTCAGTTTGAAAAATCTGGAACTAATCGTGAGACAAACTGCCATTGTAGGACTGGCATCTCTGGGAATGACTCTCGTCATCATCAGCGGTGGCATTGATCTATCGGTTGGTTCTATAGTCGCGCTCGTCACGGTATGCATCGCCTGGCTCTTGACCGCCGGATGCTCTCCGCTTGTCGCCGCTGGGGGCGGTGTTCTTGCAGGGCTTATATGTGGTTTCATCAATGGCGCTTTGATTACGCGCTTGAAGCTAGTACCGTTTATCATTACGCTTGGCACGCTTCTGATCTATCGCGGTTTAGCAAAAGGATTGGCGCACGAGCAAAAAATCGACGCGCCACTCAGTTGGATAAATGAGCTTTTGGCTGCGCTTAAGTCAGAACAGCTTTGGATGTTGGTGCCGGGAGGAGTATGGCTTCTGGCACTGCTGGCAGTTCTGGTGGCGCTGCTGTTGAAATATACGCGCTTTGGCCTCTACACATTTTCGATCGGTTCGAACGAACAAGCTTCCAGGCTTTGCGGAGTGCCAATTGACAAAGTAAAACTGCTCATCTATTCCGTCAGCGGATTGTTTGCAGGTTTTGCAGGCTTGATGCAATTCTCCCGCCTCACGGTTGGTGATCCGACCGTCGCTGCGGGTTTGGAGCTTGATGTCATAGCTGCTGTGGTAATTGGCGGTGGCAGTCTGGCAGGTGGGGAGGGCTCGGTGCTTGGAACCATACTCGGTGCGCTGATAATGACGGTCATCAGATCAGGTTGCACCCAGATGGGACTTTCCAACTGGGTGCAAGAGATTGTGACCGGGATCATTATTGTGGTTGCTGTCGTGCTCGACCGCATTCGTCATAAGCAAGAAAAGAAATAACCAGCCAAACTAAGCAGACTTCAATTCGTCTTCCGGCGCCGACGGCTTGGCATTAAGCTTTTCAGCCAGCTTGAGTGCGACCTCTTCGTCTACACCATGCTCCTCTTCATCGCCAGATTCTTCGGCATCGCTATTGTTATCTTCTTCAGACTCGGAATCTTCTTCAGAATTTTCTTCAGAAGCGCGCTCTTCGAACTTGCCTTGCAAAGCTTCAGCATCTTCTTCGTTCTCTTCTGAGCCTTTTTCAGGGTGGCGCTCCTCGCCTTTCTGATGTTTTTCGTCAGCCTTCTTGGAAGATTTGGGCTTTTCCTTCGAAGACGGCTCTTCATTTTTATCTGCGTTCTCGTCTTGCCCGCGCAACCGGCTCTTCAATCCCTTAAATCCATCCGAAAGCTTGCGTTGCAAAGCTTTCCCTGGTTCTGTAGCAAACAGCGCGATAGCGCCCAGTCCTAGAATTAACAGTCTCATGGCAATCTCCTCGGTCAAACGACAATCTGTGTCTTGAGCTTGGACTGCGCAGAGCGCCACAAGTTCCAAAATTGGGTCCGAAGTACACAAGTCAAGAAGATAAAGTGATCCAGGAAGCTCCTGTGTCTCCAAAGCAGTTCGACGAGGGTTCGGATTTATGTCCAGCGACAATGCGCTTGCCGTGATTAAGGCGATCCAGTCTTCCGGCGGTATAACGCTGCAAAACGAAGCGCAACTTACAGTCGCGTTCCAGAAAGCCGGCGATAAAACAGTAGAGCAGGTACTTTTAGAAACGGGGATTTTCACGCCTAAGCAAGTGGCGGGGCTATGCAAAACCGTTGATTTGTTGAATCAAAACCGAATCACAGTGCTGGAAATCGCAACCTGTATGGCGACTATGCTGGGAACATTTTCCACTTTGGACGAAGCCCTGAAGGAAATTGAAGTCATGGCCAGACCGGAAGGCCAGGTTGCCGAGCCGGACCCGGTATACGAAGCGCCCGAGCCGCAATTTGCATCAGGTCAATACCAACAGCAATACGAGGCAGCTCAGCAGTCAGGGCAATATCAACAGCAATACGAAACGCAGCCGCATTACGAAACACAACCCCAATACCAGCAATACGAGGCACAGCCCCAGTATCAAGAAACACCTCAATATCAAGCTCCGCCGCCGGCAGGCGCACCGCCTGTGCCTGGCGTTCCAACGGTTATCAAACTTCTCGTCAATGCCCACGTCATTACACAGGACATGCTGAACAATTTCATCCAGCACATGTATGCTGCACCGCAAACGACATGGCAGCAGCATGCGCTCAACCTGGGATTGCTGGACGAACGGACGCTCGAAGCTGCAGTCATCGGGCAGCAAATGATTGATGCCGGGCAAATAGACGAAGCAAAGTTCAGCGTATGCATATATGATCAAATAACCGGAATGTGCACTTTCCGTGAGTCCTTGCAAAACCGAGGTTGGTGGACTGGCGCTTAAGCCTGATACGCCTGCGGGTCTCAAAAAGCAAAATATTCTTGCGCAGAAAAACCTTCATGCCCAAAGCTAAAATCGCGAAAGTCTTGGTTGCGTCAGTAGTCGTGCCTTTTGCTGTGTTGCTAAACATCGCTGGCGCTCAAGAAGCCGTTGCGATGGGCCCTCACGGCACACAGGAGCTGGACGAGGCAAATCGCAGCTATGTCATAGGCGATTTTGAAAACGGTGTTAGATACGCAGAGCTGCATCTGCGTAAATTACCGAACGATGGAGCGGCACACTATTTAAAAGAAAATTGTTTGATGAAACTTGGAAGGCTTGCGGAAGCACAACGCGAGTATCTGCTGGTCACAAAATTAGCTCCCGATTCAGTCATCAACGACTATTCAAAAGCCGCTCTGAAATCAATCGAAAAACTGCCGGCTGAGCAACGTGCTTTACTGAAGGGCACAACCGATTCAAACTCAGCAATCAAAATAAATGCAGGCAAAGTGCCGCCAGGCACCGTAGAGCTGATTCGCTTTCAGGCGGCGCGCGCGAAAGAGCAAGCCTTGCGCTCCGGTGATACGGCATCGAGAGACGAGAAACTTAAGGCGGACAATCAAGGAAAAGCACAGAGGGAAGCAGTAGAACGCCTCTCTCAATCAGGAGGTGCGCGCGGCGACCATCCACCTGTGTCTGCTGCCGAATTGCAAGCGATGCGGGAAAGAGCAGCGCACAATGCGGAAATTCTTAAACAGGTTGGAGAAGCGAAAGCGGCACGGCATGAGCAAGAGTCGCGCGCTAAATCGGAGGAGTTGCAGCGCCAGGCTGAAGATCTGGAGAGACAACTCACGGACGATAATTACAACAAAAATCGCGACATAAAATTGAATCCGGTCGGAACCAATTTATATGTCCGCAACTATTCGCAAATTCCCCCGACTGTAAAACCTATGCGCGCGCGAGCCGAGAGTTTGTCGGGAGCGGCAACATCGCAACAAACTTCGGCTCAATTGCAATCATCAGCTGCGTCCGGAAAACTTCGCATGAATGCAACCGGTCAAGGCGTGAATGCCTTGCGCCGTGAAGCCAACGTCAAAGGCGAAGTGATTCCTCGGTAGTTGGCTAAAATTTAGTGGGATACAAATCCATCTAGTTTGGCAAAGTATTCTCGAGATAGTTGTCTTACACCTTCCGATACGTCCCATTGTGCTTCGAAAAGCAAGTCTGCCGGTGCGAGATTCCATGTAATTATCTGCTCGACGAAAGTTCTTCGGCAAAAGGAATCCGGCCCGTTTTCATACATCCACAGAAAGCAATCCAATAGCTCATTGCCACCTCCGTTTTCACACAGATTGTCCATATCTATTCCAGCACGATGAAGCGCATCTCGGTCGGTCATTCTTTTGAGCGCAGCAAGAATTTGAGAGGCGTCTTTAGGATTATAGTTTTTTTGCAAAAGCTCGAGACCCCAGTGGCACTCGCTATCTGTGCCCTGAGTTAAGAAAGAGAGTGCTTTCTTTCTCACCCGTCTGTCAGAGCAATTGGATAGTGCCTGAGAAGCAGCTCGCCGAACTTCTTCTGGATTTTCAGCATCAACAAAAGAAATGAATTTTGCATCAAGACGTGGTGATTCTCTGTGGGAAAACACTTCCAGATAAGCCCGCTGGCACTTAACGTCACTAGTCTTTAGTAGTGCCTCAAGCACAGCAAGAAGGTCTTCTTTAGCAGCACAACGACCGAATCTTCCATAAGAAGACCGTCTCTTGCAGCGCAGGGACAAAACGTCTTCTAGAGAAAACTCCTGCACTGATGATGAACGTCTCGAATCATCTTTATAACGAGCGACAGCCTCACGGAAGTTTTTCGCTGATTGTAGTTCTCCTTCGCATTCATCAATACACTTATCAACCGAACTTTCATCAAATATTTCAGCAGCATCTTCGTATATTGCGTTGCATTCGTATTCATCCTTCTTAGGGTCGATGCCTGCCTTGCTCATTAAAACAAGCGCGGTTTTAAAACCGAGCAAACCGAATGCATCCATTAGCTCATGAGCAGCGCTAATTTGCCATTCCTTTTGTCGGAGTAATTCCGTAGCGAGTCGAAAAATGATAGGTTTAAAGTCAGCAAAGCCTTGCTCGTAAAAGAAAGCAGCCAATATCATTTGATGCTGCGAATCTAAAGATTTGGAGGTGTCCGTGATGTGATCCATCAAATAGTCGGCATAGTTGTTCAAATTTTTCGATTTACATAGAATTTTAAAAATCCACCATGCTCGGGTATCTTCGAACATGGAATCAAATATGTTGCTGTTCAGCATTGCTTTCCTGAGAACGTCTTCCATTCCCTCATCACCGTAGTCGCGAACATGCAAAACGGCTCTTCCTAAGCCAAGCTTGATCGCATGCTCGAATTCTTGTTCATTCAATTTTCTTGCTTTCATTTGCAAACTTCCCCAAAGTCGAGTTTAAACAGGCGATACACACTCGTGCACGCCGAATCGAAGTGTCGTAATTCCGCGGGCAGCAAGCCCGCTCAGGCAATACGACAGGAAAGATTCGAGTTCAAGCTAAGGAGCTTGGACTTCGGATTATGCAATTGGAAAATTCTTGGACTACGCCTGAAAGCAGTGGCGGCTGCGATTGATTTGGTTAAACATGATACAGCCCTCCACACAGGTCCATCCGTCCACTATATCATCGCTTCTTGACGATGTCGAGTCCGAAAGTGTAAGCTACGGTTGTCTGCTGTTGAGAGAATCGCTGTCATGTTTTCGATGACACCTAACATTGCAAGAATTGTCGTCCGTGCTTCAGTCGCGCGGATAGTTCATCGCGCTGTCACTTTCCAGCATAAAATGTTTCGGCCTGATTTCGCCGTTGACGACGTAGTGCGGGCGTAGCCAGCCGGCGACGCTCGCGTTTTCAACATCTAGAGTCCAGTCTTGGACCAATTTTTGTCGTGCGTTTTTACACGCACGTCGCGCCAGTGTATGTCAACGCCGCATTACCGGCGGTGCCTGTTTCATGCGCGCAAATTTCCACATCCGGAACAAATTCAAGTTTCAATTTTTGAGGACATAGCTATGAAAGTCACATTGACTAATCTGGTCAAAAACACAACCGCGCATTTCGTTTGCTACCGAGATGGCGACCTCTGGTATCGCATCAGCCTCGAAGTTGCCAACGAACCAGTAATCTTCGAATTTCCCGTGCCTGTGGCAGATACAGGAACCGGAATTTTCAACGCCGAGGTCAAAGCAATTACCTTGATGCGCTGGATTCGCAAGCAGCTCGATCGCATCGAGAAAGGGCAGTGGGGGTAATCTCGGAAGGAATGCCGACTAACCCGTCGGCATTCCTTACATAAGGTGAAAGATTAAAAGTCCCCCTTTTATGGAACCGATTGAGACTGTTCTCTGTCGTACCTCGGGAATGGGAGGAGGAACATCATGGGTAAAGTGGAAAAATTAGTTGACTTTCTCGCCGAGACGATCGAAGCCGAAGCGGAAAATTTCGCAGGTGGCGTCAAGGAGATGACCGAGAAGGTCGCGACCGAAACCAAAGAATTGGCAGAGAAATTGACCCCAGACGCAATCAAAGACGAAGTCAAAGATCTCGCAGACAGGCTCAAACCGGGCAATCTTGCGCAAGAAGCGAAGAAAATGCGCAAGCGGATGGATCCGAAGAAACTGAGCAACGACGCACAGAAATTGGCAAAGGGCGTGACCAAACAACTATCGCCCAAGAAACTCGCCGCAACCGCTAGAAAGAGTGCCAAGAAGATGGTGGAAGCCATCACCCCCGAAGGTCAAGAAGAGCGTAACGAAGAACTGAAGAAGGAATTCGCGCCCAAGAAAACGAAGAAGAGAGCCGCACGTAAGGCTGCTGCCAAACCTAAAGCACGCAAATCATCGAGAACGGCAACGAAGTCCAAAGCTGCCAAGCCAAAGGCCAAAACTGCTAAGAAAACTGCAGCAAAGTCTACCAAGGCACGAAAACCCGCTGCTAAATCTGCGGCGAAGAAGGCTCCGAAGAAAGCTGCAGCCAAGCCTAAAGCTAAAGCTGCTACTAAGAAGCCAACCGCAAAGAAAGCTCCTGCTAAAAAAGCTGCCGCGAAGAAGCCGACAGCCAGAAAAGCAGCTGCTAAAAAGCCAGTAGCTCGTGCTAAAGCTGCTGCCAAATCTGCAACTAAGGCTGCTGCCAAAACAGTGAAGAAAGCAGCATCTACGACAAAGTCCGCAGCTAAAAAAACAGCAACTGCAGCTCGCAAAACGGTCAATAAAGCCGCCAATAAAGTGAGTCGCGCCACTGCAAGTAAGAAGCGCACTGCCGCGCAAAAGAAAGCCGGTTAGTTTTTAATTGACTCTCAATTTGAAGGGCTCTCAGCAATGGGAGTCCTTCTTTTATGCGTTCTATTATTGTCAGGCTATGCTTTGGGAAGCAAGCCTAGCCCTTGCAGCTCGTGAACAGGCTCATCAAATGAGCACGAGCCGATGGAGTGCATAAAGTCTTGCCGGACTGTTTTAACTGCGTCCGCAGACAATGCAAGTCCGCGCCATTTTGCTTCCTCACCGAAAGAAAATGCTGAGGGATCCGTTTCTGCCACAATCGCCTCGATGTGTTTCTCACCCTGCCACGCAAAAGCTGCAGCCATCAAAACATTCAAAAAACCATGCATCACCGCCCGTGGTGCATCACTTTCGTAGGTGAGCGCGTACTCTGCGCGGATAGGATGATGCAAACCTGCAGTCGCCTTAAACGGCAATCGGCGTTCGGCGCAAGCCTCAATAAATGCGGCCACTTCCTTAGGTGAGGGAATAGCCTCTGGTTTTACACCGCCCGTGCGGATCTTTGCAAAACAACCAGCTTCCTTTACTGCATCAAGTTCATTCAAGTTTGTGACCGCGACTTCGCAATAAACCGGATGCTTCGCTTTGATGACTGCCTTCGTCTCCAACGTTGCCGCGCGGGTATCATCTGTTTCCGACAAAAGCGAAATTGCACCATCAAGTGATTTTGGTACGTTGGGCAATTCATTGTTGCCTACAACAAGCCAGCGCAGCATCCAAGAGAAATCGCTGGTCTGATAGCTTGCGAAATTCTCGACGGTTTTGTCGAGCGGCAGCGCTGCCGGAGGATAAATACCGGCGTAGTCAATTAGACGTTCAAGCAGTGCTCGCAGGGCGGGAGCGACTTTGGGAGCTGTAGAATTCATGGATCCTCGCAACCTCTTTGCAGAATATGCGCCGATGATGTTAGCACAAAAGGCTCCGCACAAAGCGAAGCCTTTTGCCTTAACTAACGAAACCGTAACTGTTACTTGGTGGCGCAAGCCTGCATGTTTTTGAAGAACTCATCGCCTGCCTTTTGCATTTCATCCGGCGTCAGCTCTTCTTTGTGAGTGGCCAGGCTCCAACCTTGACCGAACGGATCGGTTACGCGGGTGTAGCGGTCGCCCCAGAACATGTCCATCGGCGGCATCAGCGGTGTGCAACCGGCATCAACAGCTCTTTGGAATGCCTTGTCGACATCTTCGACGAATACGTGAAGCGTTGCATGGCAGCCATTCAAAGTAGACGGGCTGGCACCGCAGCTCTTATCATCCATCTCGTCGCAGAAGAAAATGGCGCTGTCGCCGAGTTTGCAACAGGAGTGCATGATCTTGCCGTCCGGTCCGCACATGCGGTGCATCTCTTCGACGCCGAAGGCTTTCTTGTAGAAGTCGATGGCCTTGGCACAATCTTTGATGATTAAGTACGGGGTCACAGTGTGAACGTGCTCCGGTTTCCAATTCTTCGCTGCTGGCATTTTTCTCTCCTGGTTTGTGTGATTTGAATTTATTGAGTTTGATTTGGTTCTGGCTATGTTGGCGCGTGCTGCCAAACTATTCGAAAAGACCAACGAATCTCTCGAGTGACGCAGTCCAACCCAACGTATGCCCATGCAGGCAGTTGGCATCATTGAGATTCGAGTGAGTCAGGCGGATCTCAGTCTTATCGCCTTGTTCGATAAAAGTGACCGACACAAGCGTATCTTTTGCGGGGAATTCGGATGAAGTGTTGTTCCAGGTGTACACAAGTTTTTTGTTCGGCTCTACCTTTTGATAGGTGCCGGACATGCAGACCTGCTCACCGTCATTGCAACTAACTTCAAAGCGATATTCACCACCTACACGCAAATCGCTCGTCACTTTTACAGACTGAGTTTTTGTGCAACCGATCCAGTTGATCATTTGCGCGGGCTCGGTCCAAGCTTTATAAACCAGCTCTACAGGCGCTTTTACGATGCGTGTGACGTCCAAAGTCAGCACTTCTGCTTTACTTGTCGTTGTTGTCATTTTCTTCCTCTTTTTGCGCTTGCGCTTCGATGTATTGTTGAAATGAATCTAGCTGTTGGTTCCAAAACCTTTTATAGGCTTCGATCCACTCATTTGCTTCGGACATTGGCTGCGCGCAAAGAGATAGAAAATGAACGCGCCCTCGCACCTGACGGCTAATCAGATTCGCATTTTCGAGCAATTTCAGGTGTTTTGAAATTGCCGGAAGTGACATTTGGAAAGGTTCTGCCAGCTCCAAAACCGAACAAGATCCTTTGGCTGCCAGGTTGCCTATGATAGCTCTTCGCGTGGGGTCCGACAGTGCAAAGAATGTTCTGTCGAGTTGCTCGGAATAATGTTTAACCATTGTCTCCACTCTCTTTTTGAGCGGTGGCAGGAGCTTCTTTAGTGTCTTTGGCGTCTTGCGCCGTGGCGCTCGAAGATTCGGACACTGTTTTCAGACTTGCCAGACCTTTTTCGAACTCTTTGCCGCAGCAGTCATCCATACTGATGAACACTTGCATTACTTTGCACATGAATGGATTGTCTTTGCTGTCCATTGCCCAGGTGACTTTTGTCGCGTCGCCTTCAGGAATGGCGGAGAACACAACTGTGCTTGTGCCTTCAAACGGTTTGGCTTGGTGGAAATTGAATACGGTTTTGGTCGGCTCAGTCGAGAGAATTTCCATGTCTCCTTCGCCGACGTTATCATTTCCGGACCAAGCATACTTGGCGCCTTTACCACTTTCAGCGCCGCTGTAGGTGCGCTTCATATTTGGATCGACTTTCTCCCAGGGAGACCAAGCCGCCCACTTTTTGAAGTCATTGACGTTAGAGAGAATCGTTTCGGGAGATGCTTTGACGATTTGCGAACGCTCAATATGAGTGTCGTTCGGTTTGGTCGCTGCGATTCCGAGAACTACTGCCACGCCAAGCACCAAAATGCCGACAACGATGGCAACCACCTTCTTCATAATTACGCTCCTCTAACATTTAACGGTATGGTTAAATGTTAACAGAGTGCCTGGAGATGATCAACCGCTTGTTAGATTTTCTGGAGTTTTTCTCTCAAAAGTCCGCTAATGCGCAGTCAGCTTGAGTCCAACCAATCCGACCAGGACGCAAAGAGCACTTAAAATACGCGGGGTACTGGCAGGATCGCCCATCCACAAAATTCCCACTATAAAGGTACCGATTGCCCCGATGCCGGTCCAAACCGCATAAGCCGTGCCCAGCGGCACTTCCTTCATCGCCACTGCCAAGAGCCACATGCTCAGCACGGTCGCCACAAAAGTCACGACCAAAACCCACGGGCGCGAAAAGCCATCCATGTGTTTCAGCCCAACTGCCCAAACGATTTCAAACAAACCGGCTACGAACAAAATTACCCAGGACATACGGCACCTCGCAATCGGGCCGTCCCGGGTGAATCACAGACCAGGTCGTCCTGGTTCTTTTTAGTTTAGCACTCCATGCAAACAGCTATCATTGTCCAATGTCGGACTGGTTGCAGAATCAAATTAGATCTTTCGAGAGCTTGCAGGGAAAAACTGTGAAGCGCTGGGTTGGAATTGAAATGGCATTGCAAGAAACTGAAGACGGCATTCCTGAATTCCGACACGACTCTGTTCGGTATTTTCAAATGTCCCGCATCGATGCAGAACTCAAAGATGAGCCAACCGCACGCTTTGTCACAAGTCAAGGCAAAGATGTTTTCGGATTGATTCGCTATGACGATCTTGCTGAAATTGTAGTGCACGATGAAGAAGATTGGGGAAACTTTCTTTGTGCACGTGTTGTGCACGAACTGCCGACCGGCAGGATCAAGGAAGTTAAAGTTCTAACTGAAAGCAACGTGATCTCTGAGGTTCGTCTGCAGATCGATGCTGACGAAATTGGATTATTCGCAGGTGAAGTCTACGATGACTTCGATAAGAAGTATTCAGTTCGCTTTCTGGCTGAATGCGTTTTACTTCAACTAAATGGTGAGCGCCCGGAGGTGCTTTCGTTCTCGCCCGGCGGATAGGCAGGGATGAGCCGCCAGGAATTGTGATAAACATCAGCGACCATATAGAATTGTCTAACATCAGCGACTCCGCGGAATTAACCAAGCTCATGAAGCCGAAAGAAAATCAGCACTTGAAAATGCTCCACGCGAGATGGGTGCTTAAGGACATCGCGCAAGATGGAGTGCCGGAGATTTGCCAAACCCTTGTGAATGAAGGTCTTGAAAGTCCGTCACTGCGTTATCTCGCCGGTCTGACTAGAGCTGAGATGTATCAGGTCGATGGACTTCTACGCAGGATGTTTCACGAATTTGGATTTGAAGAATGCACCGAGATCGATGCGGCGTGGTTTTTGGTGAAAGATCTAGCGGCTGAAGTAGAATCCGGCCGCATGGGTGCCTATGAAGGCGCGCGCAGACTGGGACAATACGGCACAGATTTTCAACCGCTCTTTCCATACCTGCGGACCTTCATTGCCGCCTGGAATGAATGGGACGAATATCCGGAGCATTCCCAAGACCTGGAATCTCAAATCAGAACAGCAGCAGCAGCGCTTCTTCCAAAGCCCGCACCACCGTCACCTGGAAAAGGCTCTGATGTCGATCGACTGATCAAAATCGCGCACAATCAAAGATTGCAAGGTCAAGATTTCAATGGAAGAGCTGCGGCGGCAGAAATAGCAAAAGCGATTCCTGCCGGACTGGTGTTGCCGGGCGGCGTTCATGATGTATGGATCTCAATTGGGACAACTCAAAATTTGTTGCTCGGGGTAGTTCATTGCGCGCTGCCGTTTGGTCTCATTCGTTTTGAGTTTGAAAAATACGCTCAGCAAGCGGCAAAGAGGCTTGGCATGTTTTTCGCTCCAGTGCCCGGACCCGATATTGCGGTTTTATCACTTACTCACGAATCGATTCAGATTCTTAAGGGGAGCGAGGTCGAATTGGCGGATGCGGGAACATGGTTGACTTTGAATCAGTTGATTACTCGAACATCCTCTTAAGATGTCATTCATAGTCCTTCCAGTGATTTCGATGAGCACTAACCACTCGATTCGCAACGCTATCGAATCGATGCATACTCGGCACGCCTAATTTTTTGCAGGCCCCAGTAAAGCCGTTATTGCGGCTGACAATATTGAAAGGAATCCTATGAAAACCCCAACACGTCCTGCCGGTGTTCCATCTGAAGCTGTCTGGGTTGAGAAAGATCAGGAATGGCAACTTGGCAAGCACGAGCGGCGAGGAGTAATTAAAAAGGTTGAGGTGCCTGTAGGCGAATGGCGCTACTGGCGCAAGGATGGAAGCCTTTGCTGCATAGCGACGCTTGACTCGGAGGGACGCCCGGACGGCATAGTGGAGCGCTTTCACAACGACGGCACCCTCGCCTATCGGGGCGAATGGAAACAGGGCAACCGGCGCGGACACTTTGTTCATTACCAGTGCGAAAACCAGACAGATGAAGAGTATCCAGCGCACAGTAAGACGTGGCGTTATGAATTCGACAGCACAGCCAACTGGAGCGAAGAGAATTCTCGTTGGTTTTTGAAGGATGGAACAGAATGCACATCGGACGGCAGGGATTTGGCCAATGCATTTGACCTTGACACCGCCATTGGTGCGTGCGAGCCGGAGAATTTTTTGGCGGAAAACGCAGCTAAAATTGCCGCACTTATGCCGAGAGAAGACGGCGAAGGCGTCGAGCCCTTAGCTGAAGCGAAAACCGATCCATTTAATCTCAAAGAGATATGGGGCGTCACATGTCCTGAAATAGACAGATTTTTGAGCTTTGCCGTGGAGGATTCAACGTTTTCACCTTGCACCAGTACTCGTCCTTTTGATGGCAACATCTGGGAAGCAATAATCGCGCACCCCTGGGAAAATCAATGTGAAGATCTCGGTGCAGTGTTTCTGGGCGCGGTGCAGATTGGATTTTTCGGCGACAGCGATCATGTGTATGCCACCATATTTCAACCTCGAAGAGAGGAATCAGAGCCCAACGCTGTTTTTCTCTGGAGTCATGATACGTACTACGTAGACGAAGTGCTGTCGAAATCTTTGGACGAATTTGGATATCGAGTCGCTGTGTCAGCGGCTTTCGAGCGCGAACGGCTATCCAAAAATGCGGCAAGAAAGGCATGGAAGAAGCTGGAAGGAAAGTGCAACGTCGGTTGGTCGGCGAGTTCAGGTCTGGAAACAGTCACGCAAGACGATAGCGAAGAGGACGAAAGCGAAAGCGGCAACGTCAAAGCACGATACCAGGTAGAACTCGATGAAAAGTTCACCGTAACCGGGCACTTTTGGCGTGCTCAATGGATTGTCGAGTTGCTAAATTATGACAGTCGCAGAAATTGGAGCGATATAAAAGAGTGTTTCCGTCCCAGCTGGAACAAGTCGCTGGACAAAGTTTACGAATCGCTAAAAACCTCAGGTAATGAGCGTCTTCCACACACAGCGCTGTATTTGCTTTGGCGTCTTTTCTGGTTTAAACAAGAAACAGAACTAAAAGAATGCTGCGATCTGTATCGCAATCATCCAGCACGAATTGTGCGTGACTTAGTCGTTCTGCTGGAAGAAATTGGCAACGGGCGCAAAGAAATTGGACAGATCAAAGATATTTACGCGGTGCGCGAAGAGTTTCTCAAACTTGATCTTCAACCAGAAAGAGAAGAAGAGCGA
Organism: Cyanobacteria bacterium PR.3.49; assembly: GCA_013997645.1. Lineage (GTDB taxonomy): Bacteria > Cyanobacteriota > Vampirovibrionia > Obscuribacterales > Obscuribacteraceae > QKMZ01. The sequence goes on along the minus strand of PNKB01000090.1, from coordinate 5,484 downwards.
AAGGAAGAAAAAGCGCAGAACAAAGCTGCTGAATCAACACGTTTGGAATCTGTTTCCGCGGAAGCATTGAAACTGGCGCAGGCTGGTCCGGAAGCCATTCTTGAGAAAGCATGGGACAGCGTCACTGATGTGAATGCGATGGCAGAACTGGAGAAGGCTGCAAGAACAATTCCAAATTCTGAAATCAAATGGAGATGCTTCGACTGGGTGCGTGATGGCGGCTATCGTCGCGATAACATTGATGTGACAGAGGAAGTCGTAGACATTGGCATTTGGCTTGGTCAAAACAACTGCGATATTCTTCAGCCATTCCTCTGGTCGTCAATTTACCTGGATCATTCGAATCGAGCAGATCTCCTTCTGCCGGCAATAGGCAAGACGACAGGCGCACTAGACCAACGCCTTGCAAAATGCTGCTTGAACCAGCTGGATATCGAAGAAGAATACAATTTCAAACGCTCTCTTGCGGTTAAGCTGCTGAGAGTAATGGGCGAAAAATCAGCAGTGCCTCGCTTATGTCGACTGATCGACGAGTACTTCGAAGTTATAGGCAGCAAGAAGGACTTCGACGCGAGGCTCGCGTCAATTCCATGGGAAGAATTGCTGATTGAAACCTCTCTAGCGCTCGCTGACTTTGCAGACCTTGAAGAAAAGAAAAACCGCCCAGTGGCAACCAAGAGTTTAAAAATGCTGCTTGAGCACGCAATCAAGGAGCATGAGCAGAGAGTTTCTCCACACGTGCTAAACGCTCTGGTTGCGTGGGGTGAGACAGACCTCTTGCCACAAATTGGACGAATGCTCAGAGAAAATGATACTGATATTCAAGTTGCCGCTCTGCGTGCGATAGAAACCATCGCACCAAAACTGGATGCGAAAAAACTAAAAGCTTTTGTCGCCATCGAATTCTACAACCCTGCAGACAACGACAACTCTGTTACGCTGATGTACTACAGAGCAGCCAACGCACTGTTGGTGGCAAACCCCTCCATTGGAGAAACCGAAACGCTTTCGAAAGCCCTTGCCGAGGCTCGGCAACTGGACACTTACGGGAGCGACCTCTGGCACAAATGGCGCTTGCTCGAATGCGAGACAGTTGGCAAATTTCCCGAGCTGGAGCTGGAAAGCATTGCCGACTATTTGAAGTCCAGCAACACGGAAATTCGCGAAGCCGCCGAAGCAGCTTTCACCGCCCGCGGTGCCGAGTTCTCTCAAACCATGTCCGCAAAGTGGCCGCACGTCTGGTCTGCAGTTGAGTATGCAGACAAGTCGCCTATGGGAGCTCATATTGCAGTAGCGGAGCTTTTGCTGGATGACTCCATAGTCAATCACACAGCTCCAGCCGCATGGCTGTGGGAAAATCCTTCGGCAACTACTGCAAAAGCAGTGTGCGAAATCGTCAAACGGCAACTTTCAGCATTGCCGAAAATTCAATCCGGAGAGTATTTGCCATCCAATCATCTTTGGGTCTTACGCGCTCTTGCAAAACACTCTGAATTTTCCGAATGCAGGGATCTGGTCATTGAATGTTTGAACGATGAGCGGCAGGAAGTTGCTGCTGCACTCGTAAGTGATCTGGAGTCAATGCCGCTTAGTTTTGCAGAGCCACTTTTAAAGCTCGCAGCAGAGCATGACGGCTGGCAAAAATACACGATCGCCAAGTGGGCAATTAATAACAAAGAGAAAGCCGAAATTACCGCTGCGCTTAAATCAACGGGTATCACGATCAAACAGTTGAAAAGCTGGGTAAGTTAACTCATAATGGGCGGCTTCAACGTTGTATAACCGAACATGGCAATTCAGCGCGACCCCAAATTTGAGCCACCCGTTAAGCAGCTGCGAGAGTTAGCCGATGCAGAATTTACTCCGTCTGAGTTCAAAATTGCATGCGAAAGATTCAGCAGGCTCGACAAAGAAAACACAGATGATGATCTCTTGCAGTTTGATCTGCAGGATGGCGCGGACGCTCAGCTGGTAGCGTCGTTGTTTCTAAATCCAGCACCAGCAGCCATTATTTGCGCAATTTTAGCATTTTGCTGGTGGGAAACATTTACTAAGGACGCTCATAAAAGCTACAAAGCATTTCGTGATGAGCAAGAAGAATTCGATCGCATTTTCGACGACGAGCTCGAGCGCGCAACCAAGATCATTGGAGCTCCTGTAAGACAAGGGGCGGACAAAAAAGCTCCAGCCCATAAGCATGCGATCTGGCAAGGAAAAAATGCGTTGCTGATTTTGCAGCAAAGTGCAAATGACGTTCAATTCGGCTATGACGTCAATTATTGGATTCAACCTTACAAGAGTGAAGAACTCGCGCCCACCAGCCCTCTAATCAATTGGCTGCACATGCTCAATCAAATCCCCCCTGGAATTCAATTACCTCCGACCTGGGAACCTTGCCTGGGTGGCTTCGAAGCAGAGCTAAAACGCGAATTGGCAATGAATTTCTTCCATAGGCTCAGGAATGTTCAAGCAACCGCTGTGGCACGCAGCAACAAATGTGATGATGTGCTGTTCGAACTGCGCGGACACAAAAAAAGATTGGCGCAAGTGCATTTGACTTGGAGCAGAGAGATGCATCCACACTGGCCTCACTCCATGTTTTTTGACTCTTGGGAACAGTGGGCGGAGTTTGCCCGAAAGGAATTTGACGAGGAGCAAGCCGGGGAAGTCGAATAACCGATTGCTTCTTTCATTAATCAGACCTACTTTGCATTTCAGATCAGCAAGATTTAGCGCCACTTTGGGCTGATTTTGCAGTATGCTTGAAGCCATGATGCGGAGGAATGTCGAGTGATTGAATATTGGCTGCGCCATATGGCGGCTGTATATATTGCATCCGAAGAAATCAAAGGTCCCAATATGCGGGTGGACGATCCTTTTCCGCAAGAAAGGCTGCGTCGGCAATTCGGACCTCTGATCGAAAACACTTATTGCCTCGTCGAGACAATGATTCAAATCGGTGACCAGCGTCCACCGGCTTCGGGTCAATGATCAGACAGTGCCAAAACGACGCAATTGTTTGACACCAAATGCAGTGACTGCATTAAAGACTTTTTTGAAACATGTTTTGCAAAACACTTCTAGCTAGCAAGAGATAAGGGAGACGAACAAATGAACGAATACTGGCTGCGTCACGTTATGGCTGCAATCATCGTGTCGGAAGAGCTGAAAGTGCCGAATATGAGACAAGGCGACGCATATCTGGCGGACGACAGAATGCGCAAGCAGTTTACCGCCCTTATCGAAAATACATATTGCATCGCCGACCTCATGATTGAAATCGGCGATCGGCGTTTGGCTACTGGTCAATAGGACTTTCAGATTCTCCAGTACAGACCCTTTGCGCGTTCGAGCAGTTTCGCACAAATCAGCTCGCGGCGGAGGGTCGCGAAGTCGGGATGATGCACCGCGATAATCGCGCTCACTTCCTTTTCCGTGTATTCCTTATCCACCTCAAAATAATTCACGAGCCACCGCAAGATCACATCTCGCTTCTTTCTGCTAGCTGGAATCTCCTTTAGGCGCTCCCCTACGAGAAAGTCCTTCAGAATCTTCTGCTCATAAGCATCTTCGCTTACTACGCGCCCAATATTTTCCACCGTCTTCAGCGCCAGGACACGCTTAGACAGGTCGCGCATTGCATCGACATTCAGCGCATAGAAATGAGTCGTCCCTTCTGTGCGCATAGTCACAAGACTGACCTCTTTCAATCGAGCCAGGTGATGAGAAACGGTAGGGGCGCGCAAATTCAGCAGGCCTGCCAGCTCGTCCACACTCCGCTCTTCAGACGAAAGCGCCCCGACAATCTTGAGCCGACTTTCGTCGGACAATGCTTTGAAAAATGAAAGGACTTCCGTAAATTCTGCCGTAGACGAAACCATAATGTGCTCCTTTGGGTCTTATTTCGACCTCCATCTAATTTGATAGTCATCTAATTAGATATATATCAAATTAATAGCCATGGGACAAGAGGGAGATTAGGAAATTTCGGGACATTAATCGGCGGTTTCGGATGTCTATCGAGGACTTTCAGGGGGTATATAGGTGGTCTGAAACCCCGGAGTCCTATGGCAACTTCTGCATCGATTCAAGTTTTAGCCCTGTTGAGCAACGACGAAGTCAGTTGCGGCATGTATTCGTTTATTTCTGAACTTGAAGGCATCTCGATTGCAGACAAAACCACTTCCAGTGCGCACGCTCTGGAATGTCTCGCCAATCAAGACATAGACGTGGTCTTGCTTGATCTGTCAGTCCGTGAAGTCAACGGCATCGAATTGACCGAGCGAATCAGAGAAACATATCCCAAGGTGCGGGTATTAATCTCCACTGCCAGCATGAATCCGGAAGACATTTTTGCCGCGATGGACGCCGGAGCGGACGGTTATGTTTTAAGCGGAAATCACAAGGGTTTAGAACTGGCGATCAGAAGCGTAAAGCTCGGCACGGTTTGGCTCGATCCTGGTATTGCTACTCAAGTTTTGGATGCAATGGTAGCGGCGACCAGCAATCCCTCGACACGCGTTTTGCAGACAGGAATGTTGTGCTTGCCTCTCATGCCCGATGACAAAGCGCTGCTCAGCTCAGTAGCAGTGAGCAGCTGCAGCGACGGCGTTTGCATGGTTGATCCATCATTCGTCAGAAAGCTCAGACGTTTCGCTCCGACACATGAGCGGTTCTGAATTCAGAGCTATAAGTAGATGATTTCCGCGGACTTCATTTAGAGAAACATGACCAGAAGTTCGCTTGACATGACACTGATCGTGTACTACTGTTCAAACAGACTGCGTCTCATCGACTGAGTTCGAGCGGAGACACTTTGAGCAGGAGACGACTAATGACCAGGAAAGCAATCTACTAAAAGGGTTGGCGTTGAAGCCAGACATATTCATCGAGCAGCATGCTTGCGCTCGGTAGATTTGGTCACAGTTGCAGGTTCTCTCTGCACAAACTAACGCAGCAACTTTCTCACGCAGCCCTTCATCCGTTTGTGCTCGTAACTAGCTCGGCAAGTCTTGAGCTCGGTTCGGCGCTGGCAATGCAGCGAATTTTTTCACTGCGTCTATGTTTTGTCGAAATTGAGTAGCAGGGCTTGTCTCTACGGAGACATAGCGATGAACTCGTTTATGCAAAGAAATCCTTTTGGATTTCTGATTTCTCGCGGCTGGCTGCATGCCGGTGCGCATCGATGGATCATCATCGTGTATAGCTGCATGCACGCCTGTGCGCAATCAGCGAAGTTGGCGGAACCGTTTGTAATCGGGCAGTTGATCAATACTGTTCAATTGCATGCAAAAACGCCATCAGTTCTGGCTCAGGACATCTTCAAAACACTGGCAATTTACTTCTTCCTGCAATTCTTGTTTTGGGCATTTCACGGTCCGGCACGATGCCTGGAAATGTTTGTCGGCTTCCATATCAGGCTGAATTATCGAACGTCACTTTTTCGCATGGTAACGTCTCTGCCCCTGGCGTGGCATCGGCAGC
>PNKB01000089.1 GCA_013997645.1 Cyanobacteria bacterium PR.3.49 | reverse complement strand
CGCGTCTTCGAGTCCGTTAATCGCTTCGTCAATCACCTGAGGATTGGTAGCACCATCAATAGTTGCAGCTGCCTGTTGGACTTCAGTTGTAGTACTAATATCTGCCATGGTGTCATCTCCTAGAGAAACAAGATTCTGCAAAGCTCATTGCTTTGACAGACTTAGCATCGGATTTTGCGCCGATTGCCGCTGCGCCTGACCGCGACGCAGCAGCAAAAGGAGCCCCTTTGAGAAAACTCTTTTGATCTCAGTGGATCTAGAAACTCGAACAATGTCGATTCGGATGATTACAATTTAAACAATGCCGGTAACAAAGTCGTAAATCCCTAAAAATCGCCGCGGGGCTAGATGTCCGCGTTATTCTCTTCAGACAATAGTGTGTTTAATACCCCCACGGCATTGAAGTGAGCGCCGCCTTCAATATTGCCGTCGGCATCACCAGCGCCACCATCTGGTCCGTCATTTTGCTTGATTCCATAGCCCAAACCAAAGTGCAAGTGCGAATCGGTGTTGATGGCATTTCCTGTGTTTCCAACCGCTCCTAACGGTTGACCGGCTGTAACTTTGTCGCCGTTTTTGACCAGCGGAGCATCAATCATGTGAGCGTAATAGGCGGTAAGACCGTCATCTTGCTGGATGAGTACGCTATTGCCACCGTACTTGTTGTAGCTTGCATTAACAACAGTTCCGGACCCAAACGCAACAATCGGCGTTCCTGCCGGCGCCATGATGTCGCTGGCACCGACCGCACCCTCAGTTAAATGATGCACTTCGACACTGTCTTTGGCATAATCCGGAACCGGGAAAGCATAATTTCTAGACTGCCCGTCGGGACCGACCAGAAGATTGGATGTACTCGCAGATGCGCCTCCTGTTTCAGCATGATGCACTTCTGCCGTCGCAACCGGCCGCGAACGTTCAATCTGCCGCCAATCGGAAATCCATGAGGCGACATCATTTATATATTTTCCAACGTCATTATTATCCGAGGACGGTGCATAAACCGGTATGGCAGTATCCAGTGTCGGCAGTCCTCGTCCACCTTCTGATACGGGTTTGACGTATTCATCATTCATCAGATCACACCAGTCAGCCAATCCATCAAGATAACTGTCATATGTTCTCCAACCGCCTTGCCCGTTCTTTATATTGCCCCAGCTGTTCGTCTGAGTTGCAGCTCCATCAGTTCCGAATGTTGATTCCTTGCCGAAAAAGCCCAGAGCGAGCGCAGGATCAATGCCTCTTTCTACGCAAATCTCGAATATCTCCTGCCCTTGCCCTGCTACAGGTGAGTTGTGCGCGGCTAAGACTTCATCTATCGTTTCGCCAGAAATTGTCGGCGGACCTGCAATGCTCAAATCATTGAGATTGGAATCTCTTGTGACTTCGCTCGATGCTTGCTTTTTCTGCCCCTCGTCCCATACAGCTAAATACGCAGCGCCCCATCCGCCCTGGCGATCCATAAAGCCTCTCAACTGCTGCTCGTTCCATATTTGAGCACTCTGCAGTGCCGGATCGCCGACAATAAATCGTCCGTCATCCGTCAATCCGGCAACGTATATAAAATGTCCGGTATTCCACCCAGGCCAATTTCCATTTACGATCGCACTTCTGCCTTCGCTCAAGTCAGACATCAGTTCCTGCCAACCCGCCCCAGTGTCATACTCCAATCCGTGAGCTGCAGCATATTGACCCATCTTGTTGTTATCTCCGACGAATTGCTGATGCACATCGGTCTCGGTCTCTCTAATCAAGGCAAATCTCTGCTCTTCCGTCGGTGTAAATCCCTTCCAGTCCGCAATCGCCATCATGAGAGATGTAGGACCACATGCGAAAAGTATGTTCTGATCGCCTCCACGGGCTCTGTCTAATCTCAAAGCCGGATCATTAGCCTGACTGATGAAAAAGTCTCCATCATGCAACGCCTGCCCATTTGGGGCTCTCGTTACAGGAGTGCTGTCGCTGCCGGATGGTCTGTATGTTCCTGAGCGTGCTGGAGGCAATTCGCCGCCGCCCGAATTGGAATATCCGCCTGAAGAATTTCCAGCAGAATATCCACCGTCCGAGCCGGAATATCCGCCCGGGCTGCCTGCGGAATACCCACCGGAAGAGCGTGGAGAGTAACCGCCATCATTATATGTGTGACCGCCCCAGGGTCCGCCCACACTTTGTTGAATTCGGTTTGCTTGTCTGCGAGTCGATTTTAGAATGTCCCATGCATTGAGAGTATACAAATCATGTTTGCGTCGTGCTTCATCAAATTGCTCTTGAATTTTTTTCTGAATCTCTTCTTCGAACCTATCGCGATCCTTTAGAGGACTTCGAAAACTAGCGTTTTTGCCTGGATTGCTCAAGTGACGCGCAGCATTGGCAATCTTGCGATGATCATCGTCATTATCAGTTGGCGACTCGATAAATATGGAAGGCAGATTGATCGAACTGATGTTAGGGGCGCCATAACGTACAGCGGGGACATTGTCGTGATTGTCAAACAAATTGCTTCGTGAAAAGCCATTGGAGATGCCTCTATCCACCTGTGCATGGATCCGAGCACCCAGCCCTTCTAACATGTTTCCGCGTCCCATCTTTTAATACCTTTAGTAAAACTCTGCGATGCTGCCTGCCCTGAGAATTCGGCTGCAAGCATATGAACACAGCAGTCCGGGCGATTCAATCGACGAATGAACAGTGCGATCGCACAATTGTGCATTTACGTCTTTGTTACCGCATCTCCTGACAATTGCCTTATCCTGCCGATGGAGAGAAAAAGCATGTCGCACTTGCTCGTCATTGAAACCATTCCTTTTGCAAGCAGATACGCGGTAGACGTGGCAAAAGCTATTCTGCCCAGAGAAGGAAATCTGCATATACATGAAGCAAAAAACGGCACCGAGGGCTGGGCATTGATTCAACAACTATCACCGGATATGGTGATTATCGACCCTTCTGAGGAAGGTTCGGGCGGTTTGAAACTTGCCCATGATATATGGAAGAGTTCAAGGAAAACCAAAATACTTTTCTGGCTCAATGCACACAGAGAAGCGTACGTTGGCGAGCTGGCGAAGCGTGCACCACTGGAAGCAGTATATGGATATGTATTGAAGACAGAGGGCGAGGAAAAACTGAGATACGCGATGATGGCGGTTTTTCTGCACAATAATCAATATACGGATCCGGCGGTAAGAGCATCCATGGTTCGTCCGGTCGGCAGAAGTGACTTCCTCTCTGACGCGGAAATGGAGACGCTCGTAGACATTGCCGTCGGCCTCACCGACAGAGCTATAGCAATCCGCAGAGGATTAACCGTGCGTGGGGTGCAAAACAGACTCTCAACCCTGGCTCTAAAAATACTGAGAAAAGATCATTGGAAGCTGCGCCAATCCAGCGATCTGGAAGTCTTCAATCCGCGCACGCGTATCGTTATGGAAGCTCTGAGGCGTGGTTATGTTCGAGTCGATCAATTGCAGGCAGCGGAGCTTGACTGCGAAGAATGGCTGAATCAATCACAAATGGCAAAGCCTACAACAGGCGCAAAAAGCGCGCCGACGCAAACGGACTTCAGCCCGGTGATCGCAAATGCGCTTGCCGTCAACCAGTCTCCAATTCAGATGACTGGTTAGTTTCACAAAAGTTTGCCCAACCCGAAGCCCAAAGAAACCATCGGTTTGCCGGTGGTTTCTTTGTCCGTTGTGAAGCAAGAGGTTGAACGCAGAAGAAACGAGGACAACAAAACAGTTGCCCTCGTTCATCAGAGAATCAGTTAGAAGAGAACCGATCTACGCACTACCAATGTGCAAAATAGGCATCGGTTGGGACGTTTAGAGATTGTTGTTGTGGAGGAGCCACAAAGTTTGAATGCAAAATTTCACTGAGCGGTCTGAGATCAGCAGGTGGTAATGCCGTCGCCTGCAATTTTGCGGATTCTCTCTTTTGACGCTGGATGTGATCCTCATCCAGTTCTGTAAAAACCTTCACGGCAGTATTTCTAAGAGATCCGCAGCCTTTCAGTCCACCGCTCAAGTTTCCCCACTGTTCATGCGGGGCGTGCTCATAAGACGGACCTTTGACTGGGGCTTGCGCCTCCAAGTTATATAAGGTTCTTGTCTTGTGCAAGCGTCCGGGCAGAACTCTCAGTTTTGAAAACGTGATTCGTTGATTTACGCCAATCATTGCAATGCATCCTGTTGCCTGAAGCGGATCGATTGCTTGGTATACCAACACAGGGTACTGATCCGCTTGTGCAGAATCGTACAGAATTCCCGTTACAAAATAGTAAAGCGCTTTCAGGCGACTGTAGTCGGCTTGCTCATCGGAATCACGAAGTGGAAAGTGCTGCCTTCGCCTTCCATACTTGTCACCCAGATTTTTCCGCCGTGCGCTTCGACTAGCATTTTGCAAACCGCCAGCCCAAGACCAGTTCCACCCTTAACCCGGCTGTCCGAAATTTCGACTTGTTTGAATCGATCAAACACTTTATCAATGTGATCGGCACCAATTCCGCGCCCGCGATCTATAACGCGAAATTCTACGGAATCATCAATTTCCACTGCTTCCACTGTCACCAAGCCGTCTTTATTGGAAAATTTGATTGCGTTAGACAGAAGATTGACCATGACTTGAATCAACTGATCTTCATCGGCATAAATCACGGTATCGCAGACTTTCTTCTCCAGCTTAATGCCGGTTCTTTCCGCAAGAGATTCGACGGCATTGATGGAGCGCTCGACTACATCTTCAACCTGGGTGTTCGCCTGCACAATTTCAATATGTCCGGCTTCCATTTTCTCCAATTGGAGCAAGCTATTTATCATCGACACAAGCCGCCCGATATCAGCTTCCGAGTGCTTTGCCTTGCTGCGAATTTTCTCCGGGCTCTTGTCATAAATTCCTTGAGCAACCATTTCAAGAAAAGCCTGCACAGAGGTAAGTGGGGTGCGTAGGTCGTGACTAACCATATTGACGAAATCGCGCTTCAAATTTTCAATCCGCTTTTTCTCGGTTATGTCATGTGCTACGCAAAAGATTGCATTGTCTTTTTCCGAATAGGTACCGCTCCAGAGCACTTCCACGAAATGTCCGTCCTTATGCCTGACACCGTTCTCGAATGCAAGCGCGGAATTGCTTGCGCGCGCCTCTCTCAGTGCGTCAGTGGTTTTCTGCCGATCTGATTCGCGAACGATTGAAAGATAGCGCTGTCCCAGCAATTCTTCCGGCGTGTACCCCCAGACATTCAACACTGCCGCATTTACCTCGCGAAAATTGCCTTCCTCAGTTATCGAGCAAATCACATCGACCGCATTTTCGGTCATGGCGCGCTCGCGTTTTGCACTTTCGTCCAATTGCCTCGCCATCCAGTGAAAAGTCTTGTCCAGTTCGGCAATTTCATCGGCGCCATCGATCGGCTTATTGAGCGGCATTTGAGAGGCAAGACGAAAGGTGTTGTCGGACATTATCTGCAGTCGCTTGATGACGGTGCGGCTGAAAAAATATAGAACGATTAGCGCAAGCAAGATGTTAGAAGCCATTCCAATAGCAAGAACATTCCTGAGAGCGTTGCGGGAATTTTCTCTCTGGCTTTGACTGGACTGCTGCACTGCCACCGTGGCTCCGCTAAAGACTTCTTCTTTGCTGTTGAGCGTGCTGTGCAGAGCTTGCATCTTTCTGTCCAACTCAGCATTGAGTGCATCGGCAACATCATCGGGTGCAGTGGCAAGCAACTTTTGCGTCTCGGTAATTTCTTTGAGCGCCTCATTACTCGCTTTCTTCAGTTCGATGTAAGCAGTCTTTTGCTCAGGAGAGTAAAGACCAGCTTCGATTCGAGCTAAGGAAGACTCGTAAGCCTTCTTATTTTTCTCGAAGTCATCTTGGAAAATCGACCCGCCGCTTTTCGCCAGCCCTTTCAAAGATCGATGCATTTCCTCGAGCGAACGCACCAGCCCAGCTGATTCTGCAACTAGAGTCTTCGATGCACTTTCCCGCTGCAAATCAAGCTCGGCCTGTTCCAACAAAAAGGCCAGCACGGCAAAAATGATCAGCCCCGCCAGTCCTGGAATCAGGATGAATAAAAGTCCTGCCTGCCCAATTTTCAATTTCACCGGCATGTTCTGGGTAGAATAAGACTATCTCTCTCAAAGACTTCTTACCCGATTGCTTCGGAATTATCTGTAATCATGGCCAAATTGCTAGTTGTCGAGGACGATTCCAATCTTGCCGACTCCGTTGTAGACATGCTGAAGTCGGAAAATCACATGGTTGAATTCACGCCGAACGGCATGGATGCGGCTAATCTGCTGGCGGTTTCCGCTTACGATTTGATTGTGCTCGACCTGGGACTGCCTGATAAAGATGGCATTGAAGTCCTGAAAGAGTACAGAGGACGCGGCGGCAGGGGCAAGGTGCTTATTCTTACCGGGCGCGGAAAAATTGAGGAGAAGGAACAGGGCCTCGATTTAGGTGCTGATGATTATCTGACCAAGCCCTTTCATGTGAAGGAACTGGCGGCACGTGTGCGGGCATTATTGCGCAGACCGGAAGGGGTTGTGGCTGAGGTTTTGAGGACCGCAACGTTCGAGCTTAACGCAAAGACTTTCACTTTCACAAAAGGCGGCGTTGAGGTTCCTTTGACAAAACGGGAATTTACCCTGCTAGAGTTTTTGATGAGGCATCCAAATCAAGTTTTCAGCTCGGAGGCGATCATCGCTCGAGTCTGGCAATCCGATTCGGAAGCATCCGCCGACACGGTGAAAGTCTATATCAACAGGCTGAGAAACAAACTCGGCGACAATCTCGATGCAGAAATCAAAACAGTGTACGGCGTCGGCTACAAATTAGAAGTAGCAGCAGACCAGTAACTTTTTAAAACAGGTTATCTAACCAAGCCCCAGGTTTCTTCGCTCGTTTGTTGCGAAAGGACCATGCGCAGATGGCGAATCACAGAGCGCAGCCCCTGAGCATCGCAATCAGAAGGAGCGGTGAACAGCAGCGCCTTGAGTGAAACGATTGCAGTTTTCAGAACTTCAATACTTTCGGTGTCGTCAACCAGGTCAAGGCAATCGGCAACACGGTCGCCCCAGAGTCGGGCGCGTCTTTTGACTTCGAACGGCAGCTTTCTGTAGCTTGCCTGGGTTCGGGCGGGAGCAACATCAAGAAGAATGTTGTTGATCACCCATTGGCGTTGCGCATCAAATCCGTGACCGAGCGCGAATAAGTTGCGGCTCGGATCACCGTAGAAAAGATATTGGTCAACACACTGAATAATTTCTTTTGTCGGTTTTGGACCAGCCAGATTGCGAGCAAAATATCCGCGACCCTTACGCCAGGCACCAGGTATGATACCAGGCGGCAATCCACCGAATATATCTCTGACTTCAAGAAGGTTGTCTTCGAGTTCAGAGACAGGACAAATGTATTCTTTCAGATAACTGATGTTACTGGGCAGCTCTTGCAACAACTACCAATTCCTCACAATCACTGATCAAAGTCTATTGAATTTGACTCTCCTATGTTAAGTCGTTGAACGATCGTTGTCGAGCAAAGTGAACGATTACTTATATCTTGATAACCGCATTTTGCCTCACTATTTAGAGGGATCCGCCCGGTGGCAAGTTGTGAAGTACGCCACCGCTCAAAGATTTGCGGCGGTCAATTTCAAAAAGTTTAATCGCCCAAAAATCAGACCGCCGGCGTCACTGATTTCGACACACAACTTCAACGGTCTTCAAAATAGTGTTATCTGGAAAACATCTTTCGGTCCGAAGGTGTTTTCATAAAACCGCAGCGCAATCACATTTCAGACGAAATTTCACAAGGAAAATTACGCGCTCCATTTACCATGAGTCGCTGCCACCGCCACCAAATCCGCCACCGCTAAAACCGCCGTCGCCAAAACCGCTAAAGCCGCCGCCGCCGCCGAATCCGCCCCAGCCTCCGTCTGCGCCGCCTCCGCTGCCGCCCCCGTATGAAGAGCTTGGAATAACCGGTGCCTGGTTGAAGCCGGATTGGATCGAATACATACCTCTTCCCAGATCATCGAAATACCAGACCGGGTCGAACGTTGTGTATGTCGTGCCGTCCGTGTATGGCTGGTAGAACTCGGGTGGCGCGACAAGCAATTCTTTGAATTTCTCGGCCCATGTGTCTGCGCAACCGAGCACCATCGCATAAGGCAAAAGACGACCGAATATTGTCGGATCTTCTTTAGCCAGGACGGCAATGCGCTGCTTTTCCGCTTTTTCTACAAAGCGCTTGAATGACAGGCACTCGGCCAGCGCCTTGGAGCCAAGCTCGGTACGAGACGGCATTGCTCGCGCAGACAGCCATGTAATCAAACCTGAAATTGCCAGGCCGCCGGCACCGGCAACTCCCTCATTCCAGGTGTTGGTTACCATAACGAATCCCGAAGCTACGAAAAGCAGCAATGCGATGCCCTGAAAAGTACTTCGATCTGTTTCAGGATGACGGGTGAAATAACCGCCGTTGAGCAATTGTTTCCATATGGAATTCTTGATATCGACGATGTGTGGTTGAAACTTTCCTTGCAAGGTCGAGAGATAGGTCTTGTCGCAAACAAAACCGAAAAGAGCACTCATGAAAAATGTCTCGTGCCGTTTCAAAGGAATTGCATTGGGCGGCGCAGAGAGTTTTGTAAACTCATAGTCCTTATCGCTCATCATCAAAATGCCGTTGTAGGGTATTTGCCTGATTCTCAAATAACCTCTGGCGGCCAGATCTATAAGTGTGGAAGTGACATCGGGCAGATCGATTTTTTCGTCGATCAAAGTACCGACCTCTGCAGGCGTGAGATCCACCGGAGGAGTGAATTCAACTCCGACAGCCCGGCGAGGGCCTTTGTCCTTGCCCTGGAACAACCAGTAGAGATACAACATCAAAGAGGTGCCGGCAGGAAGAACAACGAGCGGATACCAGTCGAGAAACGATTCTTTTGCTTGTTGAAGCTTTGTAGGCTGCGGAATGGCGCTGGCCGGCAGACCGGCAACAATCGTCAATCCTTCACCCGGACTCAAATTCTTGGCACTAAATACGATGTCACTTCCAGTGCGTGTTACCGAGGCATGTTTTTTCGATCCGAAATAACCGACATATGACGTCGTCTTCACGTCTTTGATTGCGACACCGTCAGGCACCGTCAGCTTTGCCTTTACGGAGTCGATAGGAAACTTGCACTCGTTGCCGTTGACGTTCCAGTAGAATTCAGGTGCATTATCAAAGTAATTGATTACTCTTCGCAGGCTGTACTTTATTTTGTACGTTTTAACTCCGGTCACGGTCACACTGGCGTCGCCAATGCGCATGACCAGCTCGCGATTGACGCGATTGTATTCATACGAAAGCGGCTTGCCGTCCTGATCTGTTACAGATTTGAATTCCAGTGGCGTTGTATATGTACCGCCGCTGCGGTTGTACACGACTGGAATAAAGCGGCGAATCCCGTGCCGCAGATTGGTGCCGAAGTCCATAACGAGGGTTTCTTCAACCGTCGCCGTTCCGTCTTTGCTGAGATTGATTCTCGCATCCCAAGATTTCATACGCTCTGCCAATGCAGGAGTCGCACAGACGAAAAGCAAACACGCCAATACAGTCAGCCTTGCCAGTCCGCTGACCTTTGAGCTGATGGTTATCATCGACTGTCCTTTTTAAACGACCGGTGAGAACAAAAATTCTGAAGAATGCACTGGAAAAACTATTCCCATTCTTATCGCTGCACCGCCTGGCAACGTGTTAGTTAATCAAACAATTATATATGGTTCGCCGCGGGTATAATCGAACCAGCCTTGGAGGTTTATCCTTGCATGTACATCGCAATTGGAATGCTGGTTTTTCTGGGTGTAATCGCGCTCTGGATGGTTGGCACTTACAACCAACTGGTCATGCTCAGACAGAGCGTCAGGGAGAGCTGGTCGGCAATTGAAACTGAGCTCAGGCGCCGCTATGACCTGATTCCCAACCTGGTCGAAACCGTCAAAGGCTATGCCGGGCACGAAAAAGACACGCTGGAAGCCGTAATTAAGGCGCGAAACAGCGCCGCTGCTGTTTCAGGGGCGCCTGAAGCCCAAGCGATGGCCAACAATGTATTGACCGGAGCGCTGACCAAACTCATGGCATTGAGCGAAGCTTATCCTCAACTGAAAGCCAACGAGAATTTCAATCAGTTGCAAAACGCACTCAACGACACCGAAACGAGAATTTCTCAAGCGCGCCGGTTTTACAATGCCAATGTGCGCGAAATGAACACCGCCGTTGAAACATTTCCATCAGTTTTGATTTCCGGTCCGATGGGATTCAAGCCCCAAACCTATTTCGGCATCGAAGATCCGAATGCCTTCGATCCTGTGAAGGTAAGTTTTTCCAGCGGCAACCAGTCGCAAGAACCGGGCGGTGTGATAAAGCTCAATTCTGCCGTCGAAGAAAAGAGAAATTAGATCACCACTTTCCAGCAAAAAAAATCGCCGCGCCACCACCGGTGATGATTCGACTTCACGGATGACATGACTATGAAGATGTCCAGGTTTTCTGTCAAATCATTCATATCAATCAAGAGCCCGCTTTCATTGCTGCTGGCAGCTTCTTTTGTCTTCGGCTCGACGGCAAATTGCAGGGCGGAAGATGGATTGGAAAGAGAGTCAATTACCAAACCGAGCGATATCAGTAAAGCCGAAACTTCATCCAGACCGACACATTCGGCGTCTGCCGCGTTTACACAGCCCTTGCCTGCTAACGCCAGCATGTTCGATCGGCTCATGCAAGCCGGATTGAAAGCCTCGGAGATAAGAGCTGACGACGATGCAGAAAGCAAACTTTTGGAGGCGATCAAGGAGGCGAAGAAGCTCTATGCGCGCCCGGAACAGCTAATTGCCGCGCGGCTGGCGCTGGCTGATGTGTACCTGCACGAAGAAAGATACATCCCGGCCAGTGAATTGTTTCAGCAGTGCATGGATCAATCTCGACGGCAGTACGGCAGCGAGTCGCCCCAATATGCCCACAGCCTTCACGGTGCAGCTTCAGCGGCTTTCCACCAGGGCAAGTTTGCCAAAGCAGAACCGCTCATTCGAGAAGCCCTTGAGATAAGAAAGAAAATTCTCGATAAACGCGATCACGATCTGGGCGAAAGTTACATCATACTGGGCGCCGTAGCCGGAGCCAAGGGCTGGTCCGAAGAAGCTCATGCGGCCATACAACATGGACTAGAAATTCTCGAGGACAGCCCCGGAACGCGCTCGCTCGATCTAGCGGATGCTTTGCGAGAAGCGGCACTCTTCTACCATGCAATCGGCAAGCGCAGTCGTTCGCGAGAGTATTTCGAGCGCAGCTACAGTTTGAAAGACAAATCGGTAAACTTCGAGCAGCCACCCAAGATAGCGGGCGGCGTGCGCCTGAGGTGGGAAGACGGCAGCCCTCGCTCACAAGAATTTTCCGACGCAGACTTTCCACTTAAATACATTGCCACCAATCAAGTGCGCGTAGCTTGCACTATTGTGGACTGCTGGGAAATTGTCGGAGTGCTCATTTGCATTACGAACATTGGAGACAAGCGCGTTGATCTAGGCTTGGGCAAAGCCAATTTGACTGAAGCAGCAGAGCCGTATAAGCCGCTCTTATTGGTACCGGAAAACACATTTGACTACAGACGCCGCGAGCGCACGATGTGGGATTATACTTACAATCGCCCCTGGCTGGCGAATATACAGAAGACGCGGGTTGTGCGCGGTTTCGTTCCCGCCAAAGGACACGATATGTTCCGTGGACCTAACATCTTTGGAATCTACGGCAAGTGGGGCGGCACGCAACGAATATTGCCTCCGGAAAAATTCATGCTCAACCGCTCTCCTGAAGGGCTTGAGGAGCAAGCACAAGCAGTCATCGAGGAAGATCTGGTGCGCTCGCGCAACCAGGGCGCGTTCGGACTGGTTCCTGTTACCCTCGAACCATTTGAGTCGAGAACAGGTCAGTTGTTTTACTTGAATCCGAGAAAAGAAGAATTGATGATCACTGTGCCGGTCGGCAATGTCATTTTCACATTCCCTTTCCATGCACCGAAGCGCAGATTTCCAGGCTAGATCTGACTCTGCACACGCAAATTTAGCGCTGCAATTTAAGCAGCTCTTCGCTGTATCCTTCTTTGTATGTCGGATACTTGAGTTTGATTTTTAGATCAGAAACTATTTTTTGGGCTTTAATTTTCCTGTTGCCTTGTTGCGTGTAGTGGCAATTCTCCAGAGGAACACTCTCAGGAAATGGCAATGAAAGACGTTCTACAAGCCACTCTACGATCTCACGGTGAGTAGTCGGTTGTTCATCGCCGGCAACATAAATACTCTCCTGCGGCCGGCTCTCCAGTGCCTTCAAAATCATATTGCTCAAGTCATCGACATGAACTCGAGAAACATAATTGCTGCCATCGCCGGGCAAGCGATATTGTCCATTCAAAAGTCTGTGATGAAGACCGTTTCCGCGTCCATAAATTCCGGGCGCGCGAATAATGGTTGCGCCGACCGACCACCAACTTTCTTCGGCTTGCAGGCGAGAAGCAGCATGAGGCGATTTGAAGTCTTCAGACGTATTTTCGTCGATAACGCCTTCAGCTTTTCCGTAAACAGAGGTGGACGAAATATAAACGATCCTGGCTGCCGCGGCTTCTGCCAGACTTGATGCGGTACTGTCTGAAGACGAATCGGGCGGAAAAGACACAACGACATATGCATTTTTCAGCGCGGCGTGCAAACGCTCTGCACCGGCGGAAAACGCCGGAATTATTAGGGGCTCGATACCGGCAGCACGGATTGACTCCGCGTGCTCTGCACTGCGAGTGGTGCCAAATAACTGATATGCACAGGCACTATCGGCAATGCGCTGGACTTGATCTGCAAGCGCCCGCGCCACTTGACCGACGCCAAGAAAAACAAGTTTTCTTTTCTCTTGTGCCATTGCCGGTTATGGTTTTTCCCAGCCCATTTCTTCGACCGCATCATCAAATGAAACACGCATGCGCTCGCAATAGTGCAGTGCAATAATTGCTTGCTCTACTTTCAAGCGTTTTTGCTCGATCAAGTCATGACATTGATTGGCAGCGCCAAGCAAGACTTTATCCAGCTTCCCGGCAGCCGTAAGAATTTTCACAACGTCGCCGCCATGTTTCTTTTTAACCGCCTGCGCTGTCTGCACATCCTGGTCGGTAAGCAAACCAGCTTTGACCAGCAAACCAATTACTTTAGAATCCATGGAATTCTTGGCGATCGCTTTGCGTGCACTCTTCGCATCCACACCATAGTGCTCACGGATAAAGGCTTCCAATGCCTCTTCACGGGAAAGCGCACCGGTGCGAACAACTTCTTGCAAATTCAAAGCAGCCTTCAACACAGGCACACTGATTAAGCCTGCCTCGATAAGAACCTGTCCAAGCGGCGGAGCTGTTGCTTGCACGTCGCCGGAGTCTATTTTTTTCGCCGGCGTTGCCGTAAATGTATTCGTGTCAACTTTGCCGCCGCGCGTGTGCGCACGTCGCACTGCTTCACCGGCTTGTTTGGCATTAAGGGTTCCGCTCTTGACCATGCCCTGCAATTGCAAAGCCGCATCCAGAGTAGGTTCGGGAATCAAGCCGGCCTCAACCAGGAAGTGACCGAGCAAAAAGTTCGGACGCTTGGCGAGCATGTCGCCGCCAACTGCAGGGTAAGTGCCTGAAGCGAAGTCGACAGACGGATAAGAGCCGGAAGACTGAGGAGACGCGGCCGGATAAGTGCCGGAGGCACCAGGGCCTGACTGTCCCGGATAAGCGCCTGATGCACCGGGTACAGGCTGTCCCGGATACTGCTGGCTGGGGTCCTGCGGCATTTGTTGCTGCGGATAACCAGGCTGCTGCTGTGGATACCCGGGCGGCATTTGCTGCTGCGGATAGCCGGGAGGCATCTGCGGCTGCGGATATCCGGGCGGATAGCCATAGCCGGGAGGATAGCCGTAGCCGGGCGGATAGCCGTAACCAGGCGGCATCTGATAGCCGGGTGGGTAACCATAACCGGGCGGGTAGCCGTATCCCGGAGGCATTTGTTGCGGATAACCAGGCGGATAGCCGTAACCGGGCGGCATCTGCTGCGGATAGCCGGGAGGCATTTGCTGCTGCGGATATCCAGGCGGCACTTGCTGCTGGTGTTGTGGGTGCTGAGGTTGAGCGGGCGGCTGCGGCGCTGGCACGGGCGCTTGGGGCTGGGCAGCGGCCGGCATGCGTGTATTGGACTCGCGCATGAGCGCGTTTGATTTATCAAAAGCCGCAAACGAATGTGGTTGTTCGTCTGCAAGCCCCTGCCCATTCGGTTGGGTTTCTTGCTTGGGTGTCGCCGATTGAACTTCCGGCGGCATTGCCACTTTGGAAATTTCCTGTGGCAGCGACAAATGCAAGACGTCCTGCAATAGTTCGACGTCATCAAAAGGTGTGCTCCACACGACTCTCGAGCTGGAGCCCTCGCCTTCATAAAGTGTCCACATCGGCTCTTGTGTGCCGCCGATTTCCGAACGAACGGTCAAACTCCATTTGCTGTTCATCGCAGAAAACGGAAGTTCGACTGTGCAACCCTTGTTGACCGTTGCTTCCTGAAGTAAATTCCTCAGGTCGCTCATTCTGGGTGGATATTTCATCGGGTCCAGGCGAACCTGGCGCTTCGGTTTGTACATTCAATGGTCCCACTATTTAATCTTCAAGGTAATTGTGCCCGCCTCCCGGCAGTGATCAACCTATATATCTTATTTAGAAAGGAATTCGAGCATTATCGGACTTTTTGCCGCGCAGTAATAACCCCTCATTTATCCTCAGGGCCTTATTCGCTGCGCCGCAAGAAACTATAGTGTTAAAAACGGTATCTGATTAACATGCAGGTTAAAACGAAACTTCCTCCACAACTTATCGGATTGATTGCAGGAGCGCTGATTTTTGAAGCAGTGTTCTGGTTGACCATACACAATTTGTCTGCCGGTGCAGAGAGCGATGCTCGTGAAGCGGCGCGCAGCATTGCTGTGTCTACAAAAATAGAAAGCGTGTCCCGGCTGGCAAAGGAAATTCTTACCTCGTGCGCGGATCCTTTGCAAACTGCCGACCAACGAGTTTGCCCTTTCAACAAATCCAAACTTGAATCAGATTTTGGTGAATTGAAAAATCTAGTTAGCAATAGTTCTGCAAAGCTCGCTATCGTCGTTGAGGCTGAAAAAAATGCTTTCGAACATTTGAAAGAAACTGAGGCACTCAGGCAAACCACCAGTGCGCAACCTTCTGCAAAAACGGAAATTGACCCTCTCTGGGTGAAAATTCAAAAGCATGAAATTGCAATCATTTCCGAAGAACTCAAAGAACTTAGCGTGCAGGAAAAGAATAATGCCGAAAAGCTGACGGAAAGCAACATTCAAAAGCGCCATGATATCAACAACATTCAAATAATGTGTCTGTGCTTCAAAGCATTTATCCTGCTTTTGGCGATTTGTTTGCTCGCCAAGAAATTAACCGATCGCTTAAATTGGATAGCAGCTTTGTTGGTCCTGCAACTGGTGGCATTTGCTGCCTTGCTCAACAGCCTGCAGGGACAGAGCGAAAGGGATATGCAGCGCAACGTGCGGGCGCTTAAAACAGTAAGCGCAATCAAAGAAGTCAGTTCTTACTTTGCCGATATCGAAACGATTATAGTGCAGAATGCACTCGCTCGACCGCGAACAGCGCAGGAAACAGCGGTGCAAGGCACAAGATATGTCCCGCTTTTTCCGGACATGGAACTCGACATCATTGCGCGCTTGATCGACAAAAGACATCTGATTGCATTTCACTATGAATCGCTAAAACAGCTGCTCAAAGAAGACGCCAATCAACTGAGTGTAATCAATTCTTCCAAAAAAACAGCCGACAACACATTCAGCATCATGGAGTCGATGTACAGTCGATTGGACAAACAAATAAGAGCGGCTCGTGTTGATGACATAGATCACAGTCAAGAACGCCGAAGCATCTGGAGGCAAGTTCAAACCGACGTTGAGAGCATTTTGTCTGCCGATCTGCTGTCGCTTTTGGCGCTGGAAACAGAACAGACAGTGCGCAGTCCGAAGCAACAGGAGTGGTTGAGGCAGCAAATCAACAGCGTTCTTCTTATTGAATGCCTGATCATTTTTTCTTGCCTGAGTGTAATTGCCTTTACTATTCGCAGCGTCACCAAGCGCGTCAATATAATGAACGACAATGCAATCCGCCTGGCAAGCGGCATGCAGCTTCACGCGCCAGTGAAAGGCAACGACGAAGTTTCGGAATTGGATCGCACTTTCCACTCGATGGCCGAAGCACTGGATGAAGCCAATCAGAAGCAGCGCGCCATTCTCGAAAATGCCAGCGATGTAATCTGCTCGATTGGCAGCGCCGGGCACTTTACCGCAGTCAATGCTGCCTCGCGGTCAGTGTTCGGC
The DNA here is from genome assembly GCA_013997645.1 of Cyanobacteria bacterium PR.3.49. Classification (GTDB taxonomy): domain Bacteria; phylum Cyanobacteriota; class Vampirovibrionia; order Obscuribacterales; family Obscuribacteraceae; genus QKMZ01. The sequence continues at coordinate 5,669 of PNKB01000089.1, read as the reverse complement.
TATTTGCCAAATGAAATGTTCGGCAAATTGTTTGTCGATTTTGTTTTCAAAGACGATATAAAATCAGTTGTCGATGCGATCGAAAGACTCAAAAAAGGCGGTTCGTCAGAACCAATTGAAGCACGCATGGTGAGAAAGGACGGAGCCGTCATCGACACTCTCTGGTCGGCCACCTGGTCGGCCTCCGATAAAGCCGTCTTCTGCGTCATGCACGATATTACCGAGCGCAAAGAAGCCGAGAGAATGAAGCAGGAAGTGGTGGCAATGATAACGCACGACCTGCGAACTCCGCTCTCGACGATCAGAAATTTTCACGAGATGCTTTCTTCCGGATTGCTCGGTGACGTAACGGAAAAGGCAGACAAGATGCTGAAGATCGCAGAGAGAAATTCAGGCAGAATGCTCAATTTGATCAATGATTTGCTTGATGTAGAAAAAATCAAGGCGGGCATGATGGAGCTTTCGAAAGAAGAGGTATCAGCTGAAAAGGTACTGGAGCAAGCGGTGCAATCTATCTGCGGGCTGGCGGCGGAATCTGAAATTACGCTGGTATGTCAGTGCCGAGCGCAGGAAACAAGAATTCATATTGATGAAGACAAAATCAGTCGAGTGATTATCAATCTGATCTCCAACGCAATCAAATTTTCACCTAAAAAAGCGTCAATCATCTGCACTGCGGAGGTGGAAAATGGTGCTGTCCGTTTCAAGGTCGAAGACCAGGGTCGGGGCATACCGCCCGACAAACTGGCTTCGATTTTTGACAGGTTTCAGCAAGTGAGCGCTGCCGATCACTCCAAAGCAGGAGGTTCAGGACTGGGTCTGGCAATCTGCAAAGCGATTGTCGGCTTGCATGGAGGTGAAATTTGGGTTGAGAGCGTGGAAGGCAAGGGCAGCACTTTCATCTTCACGATTCCGCGCCTGAGAGGTTGAACAGACAATATTGAGATAAAATATCGCACTTGGCGCCCCCTCAAACATCGGAGATTTTATGAAAAGCCGCCTGATAGTTATTGCTGCCAGCCTTTTTTTGTTCGCTCCGGCAGGTTTTGCCAAAGATCCTGCATTTGATGCCTTCTATGCAAAATTCTGTGACGCCCTCAAGAGAAATGACAAAGAGTCAATTGCGTCCATGACCCGATTGCCCTACCTGTGGAATGATAAGAAGCTGAACAAGCGGGAATTCATCGCCAAGTACGACCAAATTTTCGGCAAGAAAGTTCGCGATTGCCTGGTCAAACAAAAACCGGTGCAGGACAAAACATATTTCAGCGCATTTTGCGATGACGATATTTACATCTTCGAGAAGATCAAAAACGTTTACTACTTTACTGAAATAGGCGTCAACGACTAGTTTGCCATTTACCCGGCAACTGCTTGCAGTGCGTCTTTAAGCTCATCAATAGATTGATAGCGCGCTTCCGGCTGTTTTTTCAAACAGCGGTCCACAATTTCCTTAACTGCTTGCGGAATCTCCAATTTTTCCGGTATCGGTGGCGGTGCTTTGTAAATATGCGCGGCTATTGTTTCCATCGTCCGCTTCGATTCGAAAACAGGAACACCCGTAAGGGCATGGTACATAGCGCAGCCGATCACATAAACGTCCGACGCTGCCGTCCTCTCTTCGCCCTGCCAATATTCAGGACTGGTTGTGAGCGGGCTGCCGGTTTTGTCTCGCGTGCGCAGAGTAGCTTTTACCCAACCGAGGTTGCGTACGAGCTTGTCCGTCAATCCGAAATCAGAAATCTTCACGACCGGAATGGCCTTTAAATTAGAAACGTAGATTTTGCTCAGTTTCAAATTGCTGTTATAAACACCGCGAGAGTGCGCGTATTTCAGAGCATTACAGACAGGAACGAATATTTTGACGAGATCTGCAACAGAAAGCGGTCCTTCCTTTTTCACCACTTGCTCGAGTGATGGTGTCTGAAAAAATTCCGTCACCAGGAACAATTCGCTTTTAGTAAGCCATCCCCATTCAACAATCGAGGCGATTGAAGCGTGCTGCAAGTAGGCCCACTGTTTGCATGATTGAATGATATGAGCAGTTTCAGTCTCCCGGTGCACGCCGGAGTGAAAAACTTTCAGGGCGTAGGGCCGCTCGAGACGCACATGTTCGACTTTATAAACTTCAGTCAGTGAGCCTGTTCCCACCCAATTGCATAGTTTGTATTGTTTGGCGGCAATCGGTCCGTCCGTCGGCTCTTCCCGGCGGCCCAGATAGCCGCCGTCGACAGGGCAGATAAGTACTTTTTCGCCGTATGTTTTCTTGCAAATCGGACAAATCGACTTATCAGTATTGCGGCATTTCTCCAGCCACTTCGCTACTTCCGAGTCTTCTCCAATGTTTTCGGTTTCTTCATCAATCTTCGGTGATGTTCTAAGCACAGTGACTGACTGCGCACCATCATCGCCAGGCTCGAAAAAGATTTGCAAAAAGGCAGTACCCTTTTTGCCTAAAAGCATCAAGCTTCCGTTGCGAACAGGAAAGGAGATACCTGCCCGCAGCCATTCTCCATCGATGGCCGTCCCGTTTGTGCTCTTCAAATCCTTGGCGCTGATGCCTTCGGGTTGAGCAAAAATTTCCACGTGCTGATTGGACACCGTAATGTCTTGAATCACAACCTGATTGTCCGACTTTCTGATTGTCGTTCGGCCAATCAAAACCGACTCGCCTTTCTTCAGGTCGAATCTCACTTCTGAATTTTGATCGTTGAGCGTCGGAATTGTCGCTTCTGTCATACAAATGACTACCTTTCAGCTCGAGCCGGATGGGCGTATATATTACCAAACAATAATGGCAAACATTGAACTGCAAACCCAGTCTTCAGCCGCGCATCTCCATCAGGTTGCCGGATTCGTACCGCCGCAATCCAAAATAAAAGACGGCGACGCCCATGGCGAGAACTGCGAATGCACCAGCGAATGAATAAGACGCATCCAGAAAAGACATGTTTCTAAGCGCGCTTACCGGCAGGTGACTGACAAACATTGCCGGTATAAGCGTGAATAGAAGCACTTTGACAAAGCCCTGGAAAATCGGCGAAGGATAAGTGCTGAATGTGATCAGGGCAAATCGCAATTGCACAGCTATTGAGTCGGCACTGCCCAGGAAGAATGCCAAACTGCCGGTGAAAACACTGAAGCCGACAAAGAGTATGGCAACAGAAAGGACAAGAAGCAAGAACAGAAGCAGGTGCGGCAGGTCCGGTTTCACGAACAATACATAAACGACGACACCGAACAGGGCATCGCCCCACGCAGAGGCGCTGCTTCGCCCCAGGAGCAAGTGGGGCAAAACGGCACGCGGATAAAGCAACCATGAGTCAAGCTCTCCGCGCATGATAATTCCCGGCAAAGTCAGAGCATTGCCCATGAAAACATGCGCAACGCCGAAGCCGGAGGCGGCGATGGACCAAAGTGTGATGACATCGTTGACACCCCAGCCTTTGACGACCGGAAAACGAGTGAAGAAAAGACACCAGAATGCAATCCACACTGAGTCATTGATGAACATCGCCACCATTTGCGAGACGAAGGCGCCGCGGTAAGCCAGCAACGATTTAAAATTGATTTTGGTATAGGCAATTGCCAATCGCAAATATGACGAAAGCCCGCTCATTTAGCCTCCGTGAGAGAAAACGCGCTTGAGCGCAAATGTATAGACAAGATTGATGAGCAAAGCGAACACTATGATTGCCGCCAATTGTTGTCCGATAAGATAGAGAAACAAAGGAACGTCGCCAGTCACAAAGGTTCGCGCCGGTCCATAGACAATGGCAGAAAATGGCAACACACGAAGAATTTGCTGCCAACTATCCGGAAAAAGCTCGAGTGGTATCAGCATCCCGCCCAAGATCATCGTTAATCGAGAATAGATCAAGGTTATGCCGGTAGTGTCTTCCAGCCAGAACGCCGACAGTCCGATTAGAAAATAGATTGAAAAATCGAGCGCAAAAGAAAGTGGCAAGAGCAGCAAAAACATGACGATGTTCTGCAATTGCAATTCCGGCAGTCCGACAAACAGACAAGCGATAAGCGAGCCGACCACAAAATTGATCGCAAAGGCAAGACAGCGCTCGCCTGTGGTGTTGGCAAACACGCTCAGTGGATAGGAAAGCGGTCTGACCAATTGCATTGCTAAAGAGCCGGTCCGCACGTCCTGGTCGACAACAGTGGCAATTGGCGCAAGTGAGAGAATCATTGATTCGGTGACGACTAGATACCAGAGCATCTGCTTCAAAGTCAGACCGCCGAGCGAAGATTGGTTGGTCTCTGTATACGTCACTTTCCAGAGGCACAAAAATATGTACAGAATAACGAAAAGAAAAATCGTCTTGCTGCCGATTTCTCCCAGATAAGCAAGCTTTGATCTGATGCTGGTCAAGGCTATGTAGAAGTATTTGTTCATTTTGAAACGAGCGGCTAAGCTTCCGAGTCCGCATCCGCCTCCTCTTGTGCATCATCGTCGCTGCTCTGTTCGTGCGGCGTCGAATAAATATGAGCGATTACGTCTTCCAGAGGCGGATCTTCAATAGTAATGTCTACCACCGCTCCAGCGCGCATGATTTCACTCATTACGCGCTCGATTGGAACAGCAAGCGTGTCCACTTCGAACTTGAACGCGTGCCCGGACTCGATCAGAGTTTTTACTCCAACCAGCTCAATTGATTGCGGCGTGTCTGCATATTTAACGCTGAGAACTTTCTCGCGCAGGTATTGGCGGCGCACTCTCGATACTCGATCGTCGAGCACGACTCTGCCATGATTGATGACTATTACTCTTTTGGCTACGTGCTGAATATCGCCGGCATCATGGCTGGTGAGGAAAACAGTCACTCCATTTTCGCGATTCCATTCTCGGATCAAATCACGCAACTCTTGCCTGACGATCACATCCAGACCAATCGTCGGTTCATCAAGAAAAATCACTTCCGGTCCGTGCAGGAGACTGCAAGCCACTTCCGCCCGCATTCTTTGCCCCAGAGAGAGTTTGCGCACCGGTGTGTCTAAAAATACTCCCAGTTGAAAACGTTCAATCAACATGTCTCGACGAGTCTCGAAAATATCTTTTTTGATCTCGTAGATTTTGGAGAGCAGCTCGAAAGTATCGCGCGGCGGCAAGTGATACCACAATTGCGAGCGCTGCCCAAAAACAACTCCGATGCGTCTGGCCAGCCGGGTCCTCTCCTTCCAGGGTGTGCAGCCGAGCACCTTCGCTTCTCCGGAAGTTGGATGTAAAATGCCGGTGAGCATTTTTATGGTGGTGGACTTTCCGGCGCCGTTAGGACCAATGAATGCAACAGATTGTCCCTTCTCAATAGACAGAGTGATGCCGTCGACAGCGGTCACATCGGTTGACGTCCAGCGGATTCCCTCGCGTTTCTTCAAAACGAAGTTTTTCACGAGTTGATTTACGCTGACGGCATTTTCCATTTTTTTGATGTATTAATCGCCTAATGTCTTCGTTTGCGTTTGACGCCTTGACCAGAACGGCTGCTGCGCTTTTGCGGTTTCGCTGACTTTCTTGCCGTTGATTGTTTCTGCGCGATTGCTTGTTTTGAACTTTTGGCCTTACTTCCTGATTGTGCAGACTTTGACGATGCGTTTTGCGGATTTGCAGATGCTGCTTTCGACTGTGTTCTAGACTGACCATTTAACGGATTGGAAGT
>PNKB01000088.1 GCA_013997645.1 Cyanobacteria bacterium PR.3.49 | reverse complement strand
GGCGTAGCTCTTTTTGAACCACTCCTGCCATTCCTCAAAAGAATCGTATTGGCTGGAGCGTTTGTTGAGCCCGTCGCGCCACTCTTTTTCATCGGGCGTCGTGTCCTCGGCGTGAAAAAATTCCGCCCAGTAAGCGGTAACTATCGCCTGCTCCAAAAGCAGCGGCTCTGTGCGCCCGACCTGCTGCTGCCACAAAGTCTGAACGGCTTTGAGCGTTTCTTCGCAGCGGGAATACGGGTTCGAGTCTTTCAGGTCAGGACGATGCCTGACCCAATCAATACCTGCTCGAATTAAGAATGCTGGATGCATAGACAGTAAGACTATATCAACTGTTCGGACACTTGGTATCTGGTTCTTCCTGGCAACCGGAAATCACCGCCAATTCTGGATTGTGCGACCATTCCATCAGGGAGCCGTCGTATACGGGCAAAATTTCGCCGGTTGCCAATTCGTACAAAAGCGCAAAAGTCGCCGCTCGCACTCCCACTTCGCAATAGGTAGCTTTAATGCCAGTTGCGCTGCCGGAGGAAGAAATGGCGCCTTCGGTTTCTAAGAGGCGAAGAAATTGCTCGTTGCCGATGAAGCGACCGTCGCTTGCGAAGTATTTATCGAACCAGATATTTACCGACCTGGGGATGTGACCCATGCGCGGCTGGTAATCGTATAAACGCCCCTCGAATTCCAGAGGTGAGCGCGTGTCGACCAAAAGCGGCTCGGTTCCTCTGTTTTCGTCCAATAATCTTTTGACTCCGTTTAGGTCGATGCGTCTTTCGGGCTGCAACTCGACTTTGAATTTTGCTTGCTTCGGTTTTACTTCTTGCGTTGAAACCGCACCCCTGGAATTAAGCCAGGCGTTGTATCCGCCGTCCAGGATATAAACTTTCTCGATGCCGAAATAGAGCAGCATCCAGGCGATGCGACCTTCGCGTCCTTTCGATGCGATCCCGGACGAGTAAAGAATTACGGTGCCACTATTTGTAATACCAAGGTCGCCCAGAGATGCTTCGATTTTCTCGATCGAATCGACATCGAGATTTCCCCAATAGCCTGGTTCGAACAGCGTGGATTTGGCTGTCGCAGGCGCTTTTGCGCACCACTGAAACCACTGATTGGAGACCGCATTTTCGATATGACCTTGAGAAAATTCAAGTTCTTCACGAGTGTCGATCAAGACGGCATGTTTTTCTCGCGCCAAAAGCGCCTTCAATTCGCCGGCATCAATTAAGTGGATCGACTGTTTCACGCCTTTGCCGCCGCTGTTCTTTTGGGCTGCCTGTTGGTTTTTTCAATAAGGGTTTGGAATGTGGAAATGTTTTCTGCAAACTGGGGATTTTTTTCCAGCTCATCCAGACTGGCATCCAATCGCTGGCTCCAATTCGCATCGCCACCCTGTCCGGGTTCGTTGAATCTTTGTTTGGTGCCGAGCAAATCGGTGATCATCAAAAGAGCCAGCCAGCATGGGCTTTCCAGCAAAGTTTTTAAGAACGACTTATGCAGTTCGGGAGTGAATTGCAGCGGCGGATTTTCTTCGTCGAGGGAAAGAAACTTCATCAATCGCCCTACTTCTTTCCATCCTTCGCTGCCGTCCGGTCCATGCCACCATTCCACTAATCTTTCGTAAAATGCTTTGAGCGGCTCGTGATCGTGGGTGCCGTAAGTGCCCAGGCTGAGCGGTTCCATTTTGTTGCTGGGTTTGAACGAACGGTCATCTTCGTTGCGCTCGAAAATGGGAATGGCAAAACCGGCCATGCCCAAAGAACGCAGCAAAGGACGAACATATTTCGGCACTACACCAAGATCTTCGGCAACAATCCAGGCATCGCCCGAGGCGTCCATGATCATTTCCAGGAATACTTTGCCTTCTTTCTCATTGAGTTTGGCATCTTCCGGCTTTTCGTCAGACCGCGGCAGGAATTGCGGCAACTCTCCGCCAGTTTTTTCTTTTGCCTCTTCTTCTGTTAGTTCGGTGAATTCCCAATTGCGCTCGGGAATCCATGGAAAAGAATAGATGCGGAAAAAACCAAGGACATGATCGATGCGGAAATCGTGAAAGATCGCCGTGCATTTTCCTACACGCTGGCGCCACCACCCGTAGTTATCAGCTTTGTGCTTTTTCCAGGCGTACGACGGCACACCCCAGTTTTGTCCCCATTTTTGAGTAAACGGGTCGCCCTGGAAATAGGCTTCAGGCGGTGCGCCTCCCGACCATTCCAGATCGAATAAATCTCTTTGTGCCCACACATCGGCACTGTATCTGCTCACACCAAATGGGATATCACCCATCAAGCGGACATTGTTTTCATCGGCGTGTTTTCTTACCGATGTCCATTGCTCGAAAGCCTGCCACTGCACAAATTCGTAATAGCTGATCAGCCGCTCGAAATCAGCTTTCATTGGACTTTTGGCAATGTATGCAATTGCTTTTTTCGGGTCGCGGAAATCTTCTTGCCAGCCGGTCCATACGCTCGATCCGTCGTGGTGATCGACAAGCGTGCGAAACAGCGCATATGGTATCAACCAGCGTTCGTTGGTTTTGCGAAACTCGGCAAAACGCTTTACGTCGGCAGCATTTTTCTCTTCGTGAAAAACATCGAAGGCAATGCGCAAAAGCGCATGTTTTAGAGCTTTCACTTCGTCATACTTGACCGGACCTTCGTTCAACCTGTGTCGAACCTGTTCGGTTATCACGGAATGGAAATTTTCCCTGCTCAGCCATTGAATCGCCTGTGGTGTCACGGTCATCAGGGTAGGATCGAGGGCCACCGAGCTGATCGCAGAATAGGGGCTGTGATCGCCGCCCGTTTCGTTAATGGGCAGGGTTTGCAAGACACCGATTTCATGCCGGCGGCAGAAATCAATCGCTTGTTTTACAGCCGTCGTGTCGCCTACGCCGAGGTCTTCTGAATGACGCAGCGCAAACACCGGTACCAGAATTCCTGCCAGCTTTTTTGTCGGGTCTATTTTCATTACCGTCTGTTTAAACCCCCAGCCGCTCGAAGACGACATCGATGTTCTTTAAATATTCTCCCGGGTCGAAGCATGAGGCAATTTCTTCTTTGCGCAAATGTTTGGTCACCGAAGGGTCGCTGGAAAGATATTCTTTGAAGCTGCCGTTGTCGGAATTCCATGCTTTCATGGCGTTTGTTTGCACCAATTTGTATGCGTCTTCGCGGCTCAAACCTTTGTCGATTAGTTTGAGCATGACCGCCTGCGAGAAAATCACGCCGCCGAAAACATCCAGATTGCGCTGCATGTTTTTCTCATACACGACAAGACCCGTCATGATTTTGGTGAAACGCGCCAGCATGTAGTCGAGCAAGATTGTCGAATCCGGGATAATCACGCGCTCGACGGACGAATGGCTGATGTCGCGTTCGTGCCAGAGCGGGATATTTTCCAGAGCGGCCATGGCATTGCCGCGCAGAATGCGAGCCAGTCCTGTGATATTTTCCGAGCCGACCGGGTTGCGTTTGTGCGGCATTGCCGACGAACCTTTTTGCCCTTGTGAGAAAGGCTCCTCTACCTCAAGCACGTCGGTGCGCTGCAAATGTCTGATTTCAGTAGCGAACTTTTCCAGTGACGAGCCTATTAGCGCCATTGTGAAAAGATAGTGTGCATGCCTGTCGCGCTGAATAATTTGCGTCGATATTTTAGCCGGGGTCAAGCCCAAGACTTCGCAAGTCAGCCTTTCCACTTCAGGCGAAATGTTGGAAAAGGTGCCGACCGGCCCGCTGACCATGCCGACTGAAATGCCTTCAATGGCGTCGTCCAGACGTTTTTGATGGCGCCGAACTTCCTCCAGCCAGACACCGAGTTTGAATCCGAATGTGAGCGGCTCGGCATGAATTCCATGCGAGCGCCCGATTTGCACTGTGCCTTTGTGTTTGCGCACTTGACCCAAAATTGCGTCGTGCAGGGCGTTGAGTTCTTTTTTGATCATCTCGCCGGCCCGTTTCATATTGATGGCAAGCGCCGTGTCGATGACATCCGAGCTGGTCAAGCCAAGATGGATGAAGCGGGAATTCTCTCCGACGTTTTCGTTGACATTTGTGAGGAAGGCAATAACATCGTGTTTGACTTCTTCTTCAATTTCTTTGATCCTCTCGACATCGAATTTTGCCTTCGCTTTGATGTCTGCGAGTGCTTCTTTCGGGATCGCTCCCAGCTTCACCTGCGCCTCGCAAACTGCGATTTCGACTTCGAGCCAGGTCTGGAATCTTGCCTGGTCAGTCCAGAGCGCGCCCATTTCTTTGCGAGTGTAACGGTCAATCAATGCAAAAACCTCGGCTTCCGCCTTTGCAGGCTTAGATAGAAAACGACGTTATTTTACGACGTCGCCGAGGGGGACGTACTGAGCAAACGCATTCGGTTTACAACTAGCTACTTAACGATATTCTTAAAGCTTCGCCTTAAGTGTGGTTGTCAGCATGGGCGCCCCCGCTGAGCTTGCGGCTTCAGGCGCTAAAGTCACTCGGGCGCGGGGCGTTTATGCATTGCCAACGCGCTAGAATAGCCACCGTTTCGCATGGTTTTTTGGAGATTAAATCGCATGTCTTCTCAAGGTAATGGACGGGTGCTTCTGCCTCTCGACGTAACTCATCCGACCAAGGACCTTGCCGAGAGACTGGAGCAAATACTGCCGCTCAAAGGAGTGAAGGCTCATCTTTTGTCGGTGAGAGAAGAATTGCCGTCTTACGAACGCTTGCTTTCGACCGTGGCGGACTTTCCGGAAGACCTGCCGCATGCTTTCGAGACCAAGGCTAAAAAGGTTCTGGATGGTGTTGCCCAGTCTTTTGAGAAGCTAGGAGCGGAGGTGACGCAGGAATTGGTGGCCGGTCCGACCGTGGCGATGATAGAAAAGGTGGCGAAGGACGAGAATTTCTCGTTTACTGCTCTGGCTCCAGGAGCGCATTCGAGAGTCGAGCTTTTCTTTCTCGGCTCAACCACTCTGAGGGTTGCCAAACATTGTCCGGGCATGGTTCTGGTTTTGCGCAATTCGCAAGACCCGGGCGCGCTCGAGACTGTTGTCTTTGGCCTGGATGGCTCGGAAAACGCAAAGACGGCCATGATTGAGGCTATCGAGAAATTCAAGCTGGCTGAGCGAGGCGTAAAAATCGTCTTGTGCAGCATCTCATTTGTTCCTACTGCCCTGACGTTTGTTTCGCCTGTGGAATTTATCGCAGCTATTGAATCGAATGCAAATCTGGCTGCCGAAACGATTCTTGCCGATTCGGAGAAGGCGGCGTGTGACTATGGAATCAAACAAGAAAACATCGAGTTGATGATGAGACACGGAGATCCGTCTAACGAGCTTTTGCAGGCATGCAAAGCCAGAAGAGCGGGCTTGCTGGTCATAGGCGCGCAAGGCCACAGCGCCGTCGAGCATTTCTTCCTGGGCAGCGTTTCGCAGCGAGCCGTCATGCACGCACCGTGTCCGGTGGCAGTAGTAAGAGTTTGAGGCTAAAGCAAATGAAGTCAATTGCTGTTTTACTTTCTTTGTCTGTCGCCGCTCTGGCTGCACTGATACCCGTCGGTGGTGCCATGGCACAGGACGGCATGGCGGCAGAACAAGCCAGAGAGCGGCAAGAGCTTGAAGATATGCGTCAGGAAGTCGGCGACATCAAAGGCACCATCAATGATGCCATGCGTCAGATGACCGAACTGAAAAATCAGATGAAAGATCAGCACTATTTCGAAGTGCATCTTTTCGCCAAGGAAAGCATTGTGAAGGTGGCTTCCGACGTGCAAATCAACGCGCTTACATACAATGGAAAGCTGCCCGGGCCCGAACTGCGTTTTCAGCAAGGCGACAGGGTCCGCTTGATTTTGCACAATCAATTGAAGTTTCCCACCAGCCTGCATTTTCATGGCATGATTTTGCCGGGCTCCGTTGATGGCTTGCCGCGACCGGACTCGGGCATTGTCAAACCGGGCGCCACTTATGCCTATCAATTCATCGCCAACCAGCCGGGTACATTCTGGTATCACCCGCAATTAATTCACGGCGACCAGAAAGCCAAAGGGCTTTTCGGGTCACTGGTCATCGAGCCCAAGGGCGGCAGAACGCCGCGCGCGGACACACCTGATAAAGATGTTGTGCTCGTCGTGGGGGATATGCACACGGAATTTCGCAGCCGGGAAGGAAGGCAAGTTGCGCCTGCCGCTGAATCCAAGTCGCCCGCCGATGCGAAGTCCGGTGCCAAGCCGGATGCAGCCAGCCAGCTTCTTTCCAATACGAATATGCGACTCTTTGGCGCCGTCGCGTCCGAGAGCAGAAAGCCCGATGCTTTGACTTTCTATTTGATGAATGGCAAGAGCGCACCATTGGCGCCACCAATCGATGTTCGCAAAAATCAGCGCGTGCGCGTGCGCATCATCAACGCCGGGCATGTTGCTGTGCCAATGCACTTGAGCGGTCATCGTTTTGAAGTGATGGCCAGAGACGGCAGCGATATGCTGGAGCCGCGCGTTTACAGAGACACCATTACTGTGAATGCCGGAGAAAGAGTCGACCTGGAATTCACCGCAGACAATCCAGGGCTGTGGGCGCTGGCGTCCGAAGTCTTCGAGCAAGCATCCCGCGAGGGCCGAACGCCGGGCGGCATTGCCTGCATTCTGCGCTACACGGACATTGTCGAGCCTGCATTGCAGAACCCGAATCCTTAATTCTATAAATCTCGCAGCTCTTGCAGCCGGAGGTTGACCTTTTCTCTGGGCAGCCCTGTATGCTGGCAAAATGCGCTCCAGCCCACTTCGATAACTTCTTCCCAGTGCCGGAAAAAAATGTCTGTGTTGAGATAGCCTTCGCCCAGCTCGAACGAATAATCAGCAAGAATTGCTTTGGCCATGTCGTGCTGAATCATGTGCTGCAGGTCGAACCATTGATCCTCGACAGCCAATTCAAAAAGTATTCCAAGGAATTCCTTCTGTGAATAACGACTTTCGGCTAGTTGTTTGAGCTTGTCGTCCATCGGATGTAAGACTGAAACCTGCGCCTGCTGGTGCCTGGACATATCATTAAATTAGCATAAGAGTGCAAAATCGCAGCCTTTTCCACTCAAAATTTCATCTATTCGACGGACGAAGAACCTGATATATCCTTGGTTTATAATGTTCGAACCGTTTGTGGGCCTGTGTGGGTTAGTTTGGGTAGAGTGCTGGACGTCCGGGAGCTGAGCATGGCAAATTCGTCTAATGCGGAATGGTTGGAAAGCGACGCTCGCTACCTGGCGCCGACTTATCACCGCTGCTTCGAAATAGTGGCCGAGCGCGCTAAGGGCGCTTACTTGTATGACGTCGAAGGCAATGAATACCTGGACTTCACTATGGGCATTGCGGTCAATAATGTCGGGCATTGCCACCCTGCTGTGGTAAAGGCGGCACAAGAGCAGGTTGAAAAACTAATTCACTGCTCGGCGGTGACGCGTCATACGATGAATATCCAATTGGCTGAGAAAATCACCCAGATTGCACCGACCGGACTGGATTGCGTTTTCCTCAATAACAGCGGCGGCGAGGCGGTCGATGCGGCAATAAAAATGGCCCGCTTCGTGACCGGACGTCCTAATGTGATTGCCTTTACCGGAGCCTTTCACGGTCGCACGCTCCTGGCGACGGCGCTGACGACTGCCAAGTCGCACTACCGCCAGGGTTACGAGCCGCTTCCTTCCGGCATCTTCCATGCTCCTTATCCTTATTGTTTGCGCTGTCCTGTCGGGCAGGTGCCGGGGCAGTGCAATCTCGAGTGTTTTGATGTGCTCGAATCGATGTTCAATCACCAGGTGAAGCCCGATACGGTCGGGGCGATTTTGATCGAACCGATGATGGGTGAGGGGGGTTATGTGGTGCCTGCCACCGGCTATAAAACCGAAAACGGATTTATGCAAAGGCTGAGGAAACTTTGCGACCAGCATGGAATCATGCTGATTTTCGATGAAGTGCAATGCGGTTTTGGACGCACGGGCAAGTGGTTTGCCTCTCAACATTTCGGTGTAGTGCCTGATCTGATGATTGTAGCCAAAGGTATCGCCAGTGGTTTTCCTATGGCAGGCGTCGTCTCGCGCAAAGACTTGATGGATAAATGGACAGTGGGCAGGCACGGTAGCACATATGGTGGCAATCCGGTTGCCTGCGCTGCTGCTCTGGCTTCAATCGATGTGATCGAGAAAGAAAATCTTCTCGAAAACACGCGCAAGATGGGCGAATATTTTGTGGCTAAACTGAACGAAATCAAAGCGAAGTATTCTTTTGTAAGGGAGGTCCGTGGGCTCGGCCTGATGATTGGCATGGAAGTGGCCAAGTCTTCTGATACGTCGGCGGGTGAGCCGGATGGGCAACTGATCGAACGCCTTGTTGATGAGTGCTTCAAGCGAAAGCTTCTTTTGCTCGATTGCGGTATAAAGAATCACATAATCCGATTTATTCCACCCTTGAATGTCACCAAGAGCGAAATTGACAAAGCGCTTGCGATTATCGAAGAAGCACTGCCGGTCGCAGCCGCAGGGGCGAAGGCTGCAGAGCTTGTTTCCTGAAACAGTGAAATTCTTACAGCGCATTGCCGCATCATATCTGGTGCTGTGGCCGGCCGTCGCTTTTACAGGCACAGCCGCTATGGCTGCGCCTGATGACGAAGCGATTTCTGCCAGCAATCAAATGAATGTGATTCCTTTGACAAATGTTTTGCCCCCTCAATTCGTGCGCATCGCACCTTATGGCTCGCCGAAAATCACTTCCGATTATTGCAATGAAGTCTTGACCGCCACCAAAAATCGTGTCTTGCGTTTTAAAAATATGCCGGTCAAAGTTTATATAACACCGCATCCCGAGCCGGGTTTCACCGAAGCTTGCATCAAGGGTTTTGACGAGTGGGAAAATCGCACCAACGGAATGGTTGCTTTTCTTCGTGTCGATTCTCCGGAGCAGGCTCGCGTGAGAGTTGTTTGGAAAAGGCTTGGTGAAAAAGGCTCGTCGAGAGACTGCATGCTCGGCGCGCAAACGATCACCCGATGGCAGGCTAAAAATCCAATGCCCATGGGCGTTATCCCTGTCTCCGGTATTCCGGTTCCGATTTTCATTCCTAGAATCGGAGCGCAATATTCGGTCAAGCCGCAGATTATCGAAGTAAATCTCGATCTCGTTTTTTCGCGAGACAAAGAAATTCGACTTTTGATTTTGAAAAACATCGTCACGCACGAGTTGGGGCACGCGCTGGGTTTGCTAGGTCACAGCCCGGTGCGGGCTGATTTGATGTATCCTGAAACGGATGAAACGTCACGCCTTTCACAGCGCGATATCAATACCATCAACAAGCTTTATCAAATGAAAGTGGACATTCCACTTTAGATTTTCAGTTTAGAGTCCGTAAGCCAGTCTCATCCGGTCACTCCTGCTGCTGCTGCCAGCCTTGCTGCTGCTGTTCTTGCTGCTGGTACTGCTCTTGCTGATATTGTTCTTGCTGGCGGCGATCGAGTGGATTGCTCGAAACATCGAATGCTCGGCGTGTTCGCACATCCAACAAGTGATTGTTTTTTTCCATTGCATAGACTGTCCTGCGCCTCTCGGCCATTTGCGGTGCCAAGGGGCGGCCGCGCTTGTCGCGAGCGTCAGGGTCACTAAGAACGCGGATGTAATCGTTGAAAATATTGGACTGCTCGGTCAGAAACATGGCGTAAGCTCTATGCAAATGCTGAGTTTCCGAGCAGGCCTCAACCTCCTTCATCTGGTTGAACGCCTCAGCGTACCGCTCGGACATGTCATTCAAAAACTTGTAGTCGCCCTCGGAAAGCCCTGAGCCTGGGCGGCGAGACGCCAGAGACTCGAAATATTGCCTTTCATCCGGCGTATTTTCGTACTTTCTGCGAATCCCGTCGTACTGCGAAAACCATTTTTCCAGGTCGTTGACTGCCGGCAAAGCTGGGGTGCTTCGCTCGTTGCCGTTTTCGTCGGGCGGCGGCGGTCTTTCATTGTCAGCAAAAGGGCTGGGTCTGCGATCATTTTCGCCTTCAGGCGGCGCCGTCTCGGTTGTGTCGTAGCCGCCCTGCGCAATTGCGGGTGGATTAATGCCGCCCACAAGGACAAAAATGGCGATCAAGCTTGCCGTCTGTGCGACAACTCGATGGAGCTTGTAAATTGAGCTGGGCGGGCGCATTTAGACGAGACCTTGTGCTCAGGACACATCCTATATATTCCCTGGCGGCCGCAACAATTAGTATCTGTAGGGTGGAATGTTGAACTGCTGGCGCAATTGGTCATCGAGCGCCTTGTTGCTCATGTCCAGTTGTTCGAGATTTTGCTTGCGAGCCATGAGAAGGCTGGCTACCGGTTTGCCCGTCTCTTCGTCCATGGCGAAAAGATTGCTCTGGACTTTCAAATAGTCGGAAAAGAGGCGGCGAGCATCCGAAAAATATTGATAATAGCCGCGGTGGAGGCGCTCAGTTTCAGGGTAGAGCGGCAATTGCTTCATTTGCTCCGATGCGGCTTGATACTTGTTGACCAGCTTGTTGAGCAGATTTTGCGTGGCTGCTTTCTCGTCGCCGGCCAGCATTGCGCCCAGACCGCTCATGCCCTTGGACATCAGCCCATCAGCCCTCTGTTTTTCGGCAGGGGACATTTGCGCCTGGCGGCGAACCTGATCGTAGCGCTGAAACCAGTCCATGATGTACGGACCGCCTCGGCCTGCATTGGCTGGTGGCGCGCCCATAGGACCGGAGGGTACAGGGCTGACCTGAATATTGGAAACTTGCGGATTTTGACCCAGGGCGCCATTGATGGTTGCGCCTAAAGGAACGGCAAGGGCAGAAGCCAGGACAGCCGCGCTCATAAACAGGCGAATCCCGGCGGAAATCTTGACGCTTGGAATTTTGACGAAAGGCAACATTGAGACCCCTGCCGCAGAACTTTTCATATTTTAACTGCATCAGGCGAAACATGCCTGAGAGCCCAATTATGCGAAAGCGATGGCATTTCGGGTATGAAAGTCTCAGATGCGGCGCGAGCGCCCAAACTGACTGATAAATTACAGCGAAGGAAAACCGAAAGAATGACCATATTGGTAGCCGTCAAGAAGAATGGAAGGGTGTTTCTGGGTTCGGACCGAATCACGACTTTCGGCAACGAGTACGTGACCGACCTGGTTCGCGGCTCGAAAATTATCAAGCTCAAGCACGCGTATCTGGCTACCAGCGGTTATTCTCTGCTCGACAATATTCTCGAGCATCTCTATCGCAGCAATCACAAAATGATGGAAAACACCTTCGCTGACCGAAGTCACGTTTTTTCCTTCTTTCTCGAGCTTTATAACGAGCTGAAAAAATCGTACACGTTGGTGGAGCCTGGCAAGGATACATTCGCCTCCATGTACAACGTTTTTCTGGTTGTCACTCCCACTAATATTTACGGCGTGTCGACCAATTTGAGCGTCAGCGAGTATCCTCGATTTGCTGCCCGTGGAGCCGGTTCTGACTACTCAGTAGGTTGTCTGTACGGGCTTTATGACGTCCTCGAAGACGGCTTTGAATTGACGCGCATGGCGCTGGAAGCTGCTTGTCACTTCAATGTCTATTGCAAGGAGCCGCTCGATATTCTCGAAGTGAAAGCGGCGGATTTCGGCAAGTCGTTTAAAGACACGCATAAAGTGCCGGCCAGCCACCTGACCACATTCACCTCTCTGAATGGGCTGCAAGGCCTGAAGCTCGTTTCTTCAAAAGGAACAGCGGCTGCTGCGACAAATGGCGCTGCCAAAAAGGCTGCTGCGAAGTCCTCTACTGTAAAGGCGTCTGCTGCCAAATCTGTCCCCCGTTCTAAAAAACCGCTAACTACCGGTGGTGGCAAAGCAAAGAAGGGTCGTCGAAAATAGTTTTCCTGTTGTGACAAACCAGCCTATTCCACATGGATGAACATATCGCTGCCGTAATCACAGTAATCGGCATGACGTGCGACGTCATGGGCGGTTTGTATTTGGCATATGATCTGCTTGGTGGCGAAAATGGACCACTGGCTAGATTGACAAAAATAGTCAATTACAGTGTATTGCTGGTGCTTCTGTTTCTTACAACGATGGGATTGAAGTTTGCCCTTATCGTGGGCATAGCTTTCGGAACCGCTCTTGGATTGCATTTCGACAGAGCCGGCAAAGGCATTCCCGACACCAGCAAGTTTTTACTGGGGACTGCGGTGTTGCGCGGCTCCGCAATTACAGGCGCTGTTGCTCTCAAGGAGAATTACATTCTAGGGCTGACCATGGGCATTCTCGTCTTTGCCATGTCGCTGGTATTGCCTAAGATGAAAATCTCTCCTTCCATGCTTTACCATTCGGCAAAGAAGCCGCAACTCACTTGGAAGCAAGTGCTCATCGCTCTTGCTTTAATGGCAATCGCGACTGGATCAGGCCTCCTGGGCGCTAGTATCGCCCATGGTGATGCACAAACAATTACCTTTGTTTTCAAATTTGGATTGACGTTCGGCTTTGCAATTTTTGTAGTGTCAACAGTCAGTCCGCTCATCGAATGGTATTCGGATCACCTGCCGCCGCAGACTTTTGGAACAGCCGGTGTGATTCTGTTTATCGTCGGTTTCTTAATCCAGGCAATCCCATCTGTCGCCACCATATTCGATGTGGCGAAGTAGCGAAATTAGTTAACAGACCATCGTCAGATCATTAAGCATCGGAACCGGATTTGAGATTCTTGCTTAAATATTCCTGTCCGCTTTCCGTTATCAAAAATTTGTTTGTGCCTGTTTCTACGTAGCCGTTATCCTTGAGCAATTTCATAATGTAATCCATATCACTGTCGTTGTTGATCTGGAGAATCTCCATCAAGACTTTGCCGGAGGCACCACCCGGTTGATCTTCGCTGGTTTTGCGCAGATGCTCGAGAATTCTCAACACACCAATGTGAAATTCATGATCGTTTGGTTTTGATGGCATGAGGACTCCTTCAATTAGAGTAGCGAATTCAAATCGGCAGCGAAGTTGGGGTAGGAGATGCGCGGCGACTCCGTTTCCTCCAGTTCTAATTCTTCCTGGCAAATCAGATTAGCCACCAGGCCTGTCATCGCCAGTCGGTGATCGTCTGCCGTTGCCCAGCGCGAGCCGCCCTTGAGGTGTTTTCCCCCGCGTATGGTAAATCCGTCTTCACGCAAATCTATCTCAGCACCGGCGCCGCGCATATTGTCTGCGATCAATTGCAAGCGATCGCTTTCTTTGTGGCGCAGTTCTTCGGCACCGGACACCGAAAGTTCTCCCTGGCTGAAAGCGCCTGCCAGAGCCAGGATCGGTATTTCGTCAATGCCTCGTGCGATTTCTTCGGCGGTAACTGAAGCGGATGAAAGTTGTCCGTTATAACGCACGCGAATATCTGCTACAGGTTCGCCGGAAAGTGAGTTGACTCCAATCACTTTTATGTCCGCATTCATTCGGGAAAGAACATCAAGAACGAGGGTGCGACCGGGATTAATCCCTACGTTTTTCAAAGTGATTGATGATCCCGGGATAATTGCCGCTGCCACCATAAAGAAGGCCGCAGACGAAATATCGGCCGGCACGACCATGTCTTTTGCCGGAATGCTATCGCTGATTTCCCTCACGCTTGTCGTCAGTTCGTCGGCAGATTCAAAAGGAATGCCCAGATAGTGAAACATCCGCCGAGTGTGATCGCGGGCTGGAAATGGCAGTTTTACAACCGTTTTCCCACTGGCCTGTAACCCTGCCAAAAGCAATGCCGTTTCAACCTGCGCAGATGCAACATCCAGCTCGAAAGTTTTTCCCTCCAGCTTTCCACCTCTGATGCGAAATGGTGCCAGTCCTTCAGTTTTTAACCAAGACACTTCTGCACCCATTTCGGCCACACGCGTGAGCACGCGCTTCATCGGGCGCTTTCTCAGTGACGCATCGCCGTCAAATTCATACTCATACGGTCGACCGGCTACAAATCCGGAAAGCAAGCGGATTGTCGTTCCGCTGTTGCCGGCATCGAGAATTCCTGACGGATTGCCAATGCCCTGCCAACCTTGCGAATTGACAATTGCTGTCGGTGTTTCCTCGCCCTCGAGAACGACGATATCCACTCCCATGGAGCGCAAGCATGCGACCGTACTCAAGCAGTCATGGGCTGGGGAAAGCCCCTCGATTTTGCTCGTGCCGGTCGTCAGGCAGGCAAATATGAGAGCTCTGTGCGTTATCGACTTGTCGCCCGGCACGGCCAGGGTGCCTTGTAATGCTTTGTGCAAAGCAATTCACTCAGATTCGGAGGTTTATAAACGAGTATTGTAAGATCTTTCGGTCGGAAACGACCTCATTGCGTTAATAACGAAACACTGCAGACAAGACCCGTAACATGTTGCGATTTTTTACATCCGGAGAATCCCACGGACCCGCCTTGACGGCAATTATCGACGGCATGCCCGCCGGTTTGATGATCGATGTCGAGTCGATTAATGCGGAACTGGCAAAACGCCAGCAGGGATACGGCAGAGGCAACCGGCAGAAGATCGAAACCGACACTGTTTCCTTTCTCGGCGGCGTTCGTCATGGTGTCACCACTGGTGCGCCGATCACATTGACTGTTGCCAATCGCGACTTTGCCAACTGGAAATATGTGATGTCTGTAGAGCCAACGGACATGACTACTGACGAGGCGAAGGAACAGGCGCAGAAAAAGGCGATTGAAAGATTTCGCCCCGGTCATGCCGATTTAGCCGGAACTTTGAAATACGACCATAGCGACATTCGCGATGTTCTGGAGAGAGCCAGTGCCCGTGAAACTGCCGCTCGCGTCGCCGTCGGAGCCTTGTGCCAGCAATTGCTCACAGCCATTGGAGCACGCTCGGTCAATCATGTGATTCAGGTCGGCACTGTGAAGTGCGCTGCCTTGCCGGTAGATATATCTTTAAGTGAGGTAGAAAAATTAGCTTCTGAAAGTGAACTTTCAGCTACCGATAAATCTGTCGAAAATGCGATGAAGGACGCGATCAAGGCAGCCTGGCAGGAGGGCGACAGCCTGGGCGGGGTTGTCGAGGTTTTGGTCGACGGTCTCCCAGTGGGTTTAGGCAGCTACACCCAGTGGGATAGAAAAATAGATGGTCGTATCGCGCAGGCTGTAATGAGTATTCAAGCGTTCAAAGCTGTAGAGATTGGGGATGGCGTCCTGTCGGCGTCTCTGCCAGGCTCTCAGGTGCACGATCCGCTCTATCAGTCTGATAAAGTCGGCACAAATTCTGTTTTGCCGTTCGTGCGCAAAACCAATCATGCCGGCGGTATTGAAGGCGGGATGACCAATGGCTCCCGGCTCGTCGTGAAAGGTTATATGAAACCGTTGCCGACCATGCGCAAAGGCTTGGATTCTCTGTCTTTTCCGGAGTTCGAACCGGCTCGCGCGCATTACGAGCGGTCTGATGTCTGCGCCATTGCCGCAGCCTCGGTGGTCATGAAAGCGATGGTCAACTACGTTTTGGCCGATGCGCTGCTCGAGAAGTTTGCTTGTGATTCGATCAGGGCACTTAAAGAGAGCCTTGAGTCGTATACTTTGCGGGTGCAAAATTTTGCAGCCGATAAAGGCGGAGACCGGGCGGATTCTGCAAAGAAGACCGCCAATTTGAACGTTGAAGAGGGACCGGAACTGATAGGGGAGTTTTAATCATGACAGTGTCACGACACAAAACGCGTCACCGCGGTCCCGTTATCACAATGCTGTGGAATACGGCTCTTGAGGTGCGCACCAGAGTTGCAGTCGGCGCCGGCGCGCGCACCAAGTTGTCCGGCATTCTTGCGCAAATCAACGCAGGCAAGCGAGTTTTGGTGCTCTGCCAACCGACGACCGCCGTACAGTGGTTGCGCGAAGTTTTGGGCGCGATTCCTTCGGAAGATTATCAAGTCACCACCTTGGAAGTGCCGGATGGTGAAACCTGCAAAACCACCGAGTGGTTGCTCAGAGTTTGGGAGCACTTGCAAGAACGCCGCTTCGACCGCCGCGACACCATTGTTGCACTGGGCGGCGGCTCTGTGACCGACCTGGCTGGATTTGCAGCCTCGACATATTTGCGCGGATTGAACCTGGTTATCGTGCCCACCTCACTTCTTGCTCAAGTCGACGCGGCAATCGGCGGAAAGACCGGTATCAACTTGCCTGCAGGCAAGAATCTCGCCGGAACATTCTTCTTTCCGAAAGCTGTGCTTGCTGATCCTGAGCTTCTGGCGACCTTGCCGAAGAAGCAATTTACATCAGGCTTGGCGGAAATCATCAAATACGCTTTGATTGAAGAAACGGTGGCAAAACACACTGATTACGAACTGGGACAAAAGCGCTTGTTCGATGTTCTTCAGCAATTCGTCGACAATGATTTCGATTATGAAGATCCTGTCTGTGCCGGTTTGATCACCAGCTCGATCAAGATGAAATTGTTTGTCGTCGGGCGCGATCCGCATGAAGGCGGCTTGCGGCGTGTGCTCAACCTCGGTCATACACTCGGTCATGCGCTTGAAAAAGTTGCGGATTATCGTCTCACGCATGGCGAAGCGGTCTCAATCGGTATGGCTGCCGTAACAAGACTGAGTGTCTCGTTGAAAAAACTGCCCAAAGGCGACGGCGAGAAGATAATCAATTTGCTCGAAGGCGCCGGATTGCCGGTCGAGCTGCCTCCGAATCTGGATAAGGCAAAATTGGTCGACTCCATGTCCCACGACAAGAAACGCGAAGGCGAAGCGCTCAAACTCGTAATTCCGACAACACGCATTGGTGTGGTCGATTACGAATACTCGCTGCCCCTGAGTGAACTCAGCAAGTTGATCTAACAGATCATCGGTTGGTTTGTTTCAAGGGACCTCGTGAAGTAACTCATGGCAGAGAAGTCAGCGAAGAAACCGCAACCATTGCAAGTTGCCTTTCAGGGCGCGCCTGGCGCGTTCAGTCATCGGGCCGGTCAGATTTTTACTGAACAAAACGGCTTGGGTGATGATGCTAAATATGTCCCCTGCCGTTCTTTCGATGAGGTGTTCGAGTCTGTACTCGATTATCGCTGCGCACTGGGTGTGATACCACTGGAGAATACATCCATCGGTTCTATCGTCGCCAATTTCGACTTGCTGTACAAGTATCCGGTTATGATGGTGGGCGAGATTTACATCCCCATTCACCATCAGTTAATCGGCTTCGAAGGAACACCACTAAAATCGCTGACAGCTGTTTTCTCACATCCGGCAGCACTCGATCAGTGCAAAGTGTTTCTCAAAAGCCTGCCCGCGGCAAAACCGCAAACGTATTGGGACACCAGTGGCGCGGCGCTGCACGTGAGCGCTTCGTCCAACCGCAAATTCGCCGCTATTGCCAGCGAGTTTGCTGCTAAAGAAGCGAATCTTGCAATTTTGAAGCGCGACATCGAAGATCACGCAGGCAATAGCACCAGATTCGGTATTATCGTGCCGAGCCTCGATCATAAGAATACAGAATCAAAGAGAAAGCCGGATCCCAGGGTTGCACCACTGGTGGAGGCAACAGGCAAGAAGTATCCCCTCAAGCTCTCCTGTGTTGCCGAACTGGCACACACGCCCGGCACTCTCGCCAACCTGCTCAACGGGCTGATCGAGACACATACGAATTTGACAAAGATCGAATCGCGACCGGTGCCGGACGCACAGTGGCACTATCGATTTTTTCTCGATATGGTCATTGATTCTGCAGATAAGGACAAGCAGGTTGTCGATGCCATTCAGAAGCGAACCGAGATGGTCAAGCTTTTAGGTCGTTATCAAATCTGGGAGCCTGGCATGTCTTAGCTTTGGACCGTACAGGCAGAAAGCTCAACGAGAAGAAACGCTTTATGTCATTGCCCACTGGTCACATTATCCAGCGCTTCTTGGGCGTGCTCAAGATTGAGAATTCCATGATTGCCGGGAATTTCCATAAATTTGGTGGCGAAACCATTTTCCTGAAGAAACTTCACGATCCGGGTCTGCATTGCAGGTGGTACTACTGTGTCATTGGTCGCTGAGACGACAAGAATATTCGGTTTGTATTTTGCTTCTTG
This sequence comes from Cyanobacteria bacterium PR.3.49, assembly GCA_013997645.1. Lineage (GTDB taxonomy): Bacteria > Cyanobacteriota > Vampirovibrionia > Obscuribacterales > Obscuribacteraceae > QKMZ01. The sequence goes on along the minus strand of PNKB01000088.1, from coordinate 4,392 downwards.
AAGAATCTGCTCGATCGTTGTTTTTGAAGGTTTTGCGTCTATCAATACTTTTGTAACTGCATTGCGAACAGCTTCCAGCGAAGACTCTTTAGCTAGTAGGTCCAAATCGTCCGGAGGTTCAATCGCCGCAACTGCCGAAATTTTTTGCAAAATTTCGTCTGCGCCTTCGCTGAGGTAGCTGAGTGCCTTGAACGCTCCCATAGAACCACCGTAAATGATGATTTTCGAAGCTCCCGAAATCTTAAGGGCAGACTTAACAGGTTCATCTATCAACGTCGATACTTCGCCCGTCACGAATGACTGTTGTGGACTTAAATTTATTGATAAGAGTGCTGCTTTCACTCCAGATCTTCTTAACGCCACGGCAAAGCAATTGTTGAAGTCAGGCACGCTGTATGCCTCGAATTCATGTGAATTCAGCCCGTGGAAATAGACGATCAGGTAATCTGGCTGGGCGAAGTCATTCCAGTACGAAGTCCTCGGTCCGCATTCATTCGTAATGTTGATCAGTCCGCCAGGTAGCTTGCACGGAAATTTCTGAATTTCGTGAGAATAGGCAGGAAGACCAGCTGGCAGGACCGCGGTACAAATGAATACTAAAGGAGTTATAAAATTTTTGAGCATGAAAACCTTCTTGCCGAGTAGCTCTGCGAGTATAGATCAAAACACCGCGGATGTTCTGGTATACATCCGCAGTGTTTGTTGTTTCAGTTGCCGGTCAAATGTGGATCTAGTCTTTGTCCAATCCCATTTCCTTTTGAAGATCGGCAGCAGCTTTCTCTGATACCGATGGTCCGAACATTGCGATCAAAGTTGCGTTGCCGGAAGCACCAACTTTCTCGCGGATGCAGTCGATGGTTTCAGGCGTGAAGAATTTGTGTCCAACGATTAGCTTGGAGACGGCTTCTTCATAAGTCTTGGCACCAGTGTCTTCCATCAATTGTTGTTTGAGGATTTTGGTCAGTGCCATTTGTGCTGCTTCATCGTTTTTGCCTTTCAGCAAGCGAGCTGCCACTTGGTACGGTCCTTCACCGGCCTTTTGAACGGCTTCCGTAAGCATGTTTTCTTCCGAATCTTCAGATTTGTCATCGCTGGCGGTGTCTTTGTCGTCTTTAACTGCTTCACCGACTTTCTTGCCGACTTCCTTGGCTCCTTCTTCTTCGGCACCTTCTTTCTTGTCTTCTTCGGTGCTGTCTTTCTTGGCTTTTGCTTCTTCCAGCGCTTTTGTGGCTGCTTCAGCGAGTGCTTTGCCGGCTCCGGTGATTGCACTTCCGATCGCTTTCATGGCTTCGACGCCGCCCACTGCTTCGGCGATAGACTCTTGAGTTATCCATTTGTCGCGGAACCAGCCGGTGCCGAGAAAGCTCGAAGTTTTGACGAGAGTATTGTTGTCGTCTTTGATGTTGTTGGAATCATCGAAAGTTGCTTTGAGATCTTCGACTGCTTTCAATTCTTCCTTTGTGAAAAGTTGCTTGAATGACTCGTTCTTCTTGCAGTGCTCCAGGAATGTGTCGACTTCTTCTTCTGAGATTTTGCCGTCGACGTCGCCATCTTCTGCTTCATCTAGAACGCCGAAGAGTCTAGGGTTTTTGGCGAATGCCTCGGCGATTTGTTTGTTCGTGTCGCGAGTCTTTTGATATTCGCCTTCGGTCTTTGCGTTTTCAGCATTGTCTTGGAGTACTTCAGAAAGGTCGTCAAACTCGAGGATGTTCTCGCCGTTGTAGTCGTTTTTGTTCAGAACGTCAGCAGCGTTGCCGAGCAATGCGACCTGTAGATCGTCGACTTTGTTTTCTTTGTTGCCGTATGCTGTTTCCATATCAAGCTTGTCGAACATTCTTCCAGCTTGATAGCGAACTTCTCTTACATCGAACTCTTTGGCTTCATCGGGATTCTTGAAGGCTTCTTTATTCTCATTCAAGAATGCCAGCGAGAGCGCGGGCAGAATGTCTTGCTTACCTTGTCTGCCGCTCAGCGCCATCACCATTTCTTTTTCCCAGGTGTCGCGCTCAGCAGCAGTACCGAGTAGCTTGGCGCCTTCTCTTTCTTTTAGTAAAGTCGCATACGCTTCCTGGATGCCCTGAGTGCTGAACACCTCACGGATCTTGTCCGCATCCTTTCTTGCATCTTCACAGGCGCCATCAGTGTTAACCGTAGGTTGTTCAACACTGGAATCCTTTACTTTATCAACCATAGCAACGTCCTCTGTGGATCGGGAAGAAGTACACGGGGGGGAAGGTAAGCCGGAAGGGTGTTGGCTTGCGGCTATTGTGCAACCGGCACATCACAGTCACATAACAGCGGAAATTTGGGCGCCTGTGTGCCGTTTGCTGTGGTGTCAAGCGCGAATTTCGGTTCCGTTGTAGGATGAAAATTGCGTTGGGTCAGCGTGACTTAGTGATGCTGAATACTGGTGGGGAAGAACTAGCATTGCCGGTGCCCTCCGAGACCGCCGAGTCTCGGGTAACTGTGGCGTTGCCTAAATCCGAGGAGCGTGTCATCAGCTACAGGTCGGCGAACAGCCTGTCCTGGTTGTTTGCTCTGATGACGCTCGGTTTTTTTGTCTGGGCGGTCATCTCGGGTTATTGGTCCGTGCTGCGCATCAAGTTTATCTTGATGCTGGAGATGCAGGCGCTCAGGCTCTGGTCGGAGATTCTTTTGAGTTGTGCGATTCCAATTCTGGCATCGGCGCTCGGTTCGGTCACATTGCTGATCGCCAGAACCGGGGAGGCGCCATCGATCACTTATTCAAAAGACGGAATAAAATTCGACGAACAGTGGGGCGATTCTTTGCTAGGCAGAAAGGAGCGCGAGTGGTCGGATGTGCACTCGCTCGAATGCACCGGGCAACTGAGCCCCCGCAGCATCTGCGAGTGGAGATACTTCGATGGCTGCTCGTTGATCATTGATTTTAAATCCGGCGGCAGCGCGCTTTTGGAACTCGATCGTCTGCGGCGTCACGAAGTTGAAGAGTTGTTCATGGCGGTCGAAAAGTATTCCGATCAGTCTGTCCTTTCGCGCCGAGCGCTTCTTTTAGAACGCGGGCTTGCGGCAGTGGACAATGCCATTTCCCTCAGCTATACGTCAATATGGACAGATGCGCTCGAATCGCAATTCGCTGCTACCAATTTCGTTCCGCTGAAGACGGCAAGCACCTTGCAGTCCGGGCGTTATGAAGTGCGTATGCAGCTGGCGTCCGGTGGGCTTTCTGCTGTTTACCTGGCAAAACAGATGCCGGATACAAGAGTAGTTTTAAAAGAATCTGTCCTGCCGCCGGACACCGACGATAAAACGCGCGCCAAGGCGAAGGAATTGTTCGAGCGCGAAGGCCGGTTGTTGGCGCGTTTGAGCCATCCGCAGATTGCTAAAGTCATGGACTTTTTTGTGGAGAACGGCAGAGACTACATAGCCCTGGAATACATTCCCGGTGTTTCGTTGCGGCAATTCATCAAGTCCGATAGTGAGAGAGACGAACAGAAAATTGCAGAATGGGCGATGCAATTGGCCGACATTCTCGTCTATCTTCACGAACTCGATCCTCCGATTGTTCATCGTGACCTCACACCGGACAATCTGCTGGCGCGCGATGACGGCAAAATTGCATTGATTGATTTTGGTGTGTCTAACGAATTCATCAGTCAGGCGACCGGAACACTGGTCGGCAAACAGGCTTACATCTCGCCAGAGCAATTCAGAGGTAAGGCAGAACCGAAGAGCGACATTTATTCATTTGGTGCGACGCTGCACTTCCTGCTTACGGGTGAAGATCCGGTGCCTTTATCGCAGTCGCGCCCGCAGGAGTTGAAGGCGGAGGTTTCTGGAGTCATGAACGATTTGGTCGCTCGTTGCACGGATATGGACGCTTCGAAGCGGCCGAGCGCGAGCGAAGTACTGGCGATCTTGGAAAACTGCGGAGGTTTTCAATGACACGCGGAAAATGCGGCTACGGCATGATAATGGAACAGATGCAGCGCGAGCGCGAGGAGCAGCGCAGTTTGAAATTGCCGGCAAGCGATCCAACTATTGGCAGATATGTGTTGCATTACAATCCAGAGCGCGCCACATTTACTGGTGGTATTGCGGCCAGTGCGCAGAAGTATTTCAGCGGTTTCGTGTGGACTGTCGTGGTTAGCATCGCTGTCCTCAGCTTCGGCTTTTGTGCAGGGTTGGGCAATCTCGCCATAGGCCTGATCTTCTGTCTTGTCCTTGGTGCGCTGGTCATGCTTGAGTTGAGCCGCCCGACCAATTTGGAGTTCACATCATACGGATTTCGCGTACATTGGCTGCACAATCTTTTTCTTTATGCGGGTCCGTGGATTGCGTGGCAGCATGTTACTGCCGTTGAGTACAAGGAAGCGAGTGTTCCTGGCATTGAGAATGCCGAGTGCTTTGAGG
>PNKB01000087.1 GCA_013997645.1 Cyanobacteria bacterium PR.3.49 | reverse complement strand
GATGATGGGCACTCCCGGCGCCTGCACCTGCAGCTTCAGCACTGCATCCAGGGTTTCGGTCGGCTGTCCGTGAGCCTCAATCAGGATCACATCCGTTTTTCCTTTGGTCAAAGTCTGCAAGGCGTCAGGCAATGTGTCGGCGCAGTCTATAAAGACCGGAACAGTCCGCCCCTTCTCCAAAACCTGTCTGATCTTCGTGGAATCCAAGTTTCCGCCAGGCAAGAGCAGAACATTTATGACGTTCATGTCCGCGGTGGTTTCATAGAGGTTAGTCATGCGGTCCGGACACCTTTTATATGGCTTGCCTTGTTTTAGTTTCATACCACGCCAAACCAAAAATAGAACTCGTTTTTGCTTTCCTGGAGGGCGATTTGGGGTTTACCGCGGGATGCCCGGACAGCCCGGCAGGCAGCCATTTGGCGAACCTTACATTGCTGATAAATCGGTAAGATCCTCTCCAGATGAGGCAAAATCGCAAATGTGGGTATGTTAAACGTGGTCGCCCGAAGCAGCAAATGCACACTGGCTCTTAGATGTCCTGATGTCACAAGATTCGAATTACGACGAGAGAGCAAGAGGGGTTGGCGAACTTCTAAAAGAAGCGGCCACCGCGATAAAGATGCGCCGTTATGAGGACGCCGAAGATTATTGCGTCGAGGCTCTGGGCGTTTTGGACAAGGCGAGTGCCGCCGAACACCCCAGCAAGGCGATGGCGCTTGAGTTTATGGGCGATGCGCTTACCGGTCTGGAGCGCTATGAGGATGCGGCGAATTTCTACAAGCGGGCAATGGACCTGTCCGAGCGCATTTTTACCCAGGAAAATCAGGTCTACATAGCGACTGTATACAAGCTGGCTCGGACCTATGAAAGCTTGAGCCTGCTTGATGAGTGCGAACCGTTCTATAAATCGGCGGACGAACTTGCGAAGCGTTATTTGGCTTCCGATCATCCGCTGCGTGAGACGATTGCTGAAGGTTATGCTCATTTGATTTCACGCTCGAGGAAGCGCAAAGAAAAGGTCAGCGCCATCATGGACTCCTTTCGGGCTGGAAAAGGGCATGTCGACCACGGAGCCCTCGAGCCTCAAGAGGATAGTGAAGAAGGTGACGGTAGCGCGGATGAGTCCGGCACGGGTGCGCGTAATGAGGCACGTGCCGCGACTGCATACAAAGATCTCCGCAATAAATCCACTGTTTATGAGCATTCTGCCGAGTCTATGCAGTGGTGGATCAATGTCATTCTTGTTGGCGTTGTTGGATTTATTCTCTACTTCGGCTATCAGCATGTCTCAAAGAGAGCACCTGATAAGCCTGCCCAGCCAGCCGAGACTACATCCACTGGACCTGAGGAGTCGCAGCAATCGTCTTCCCCGTCAGCGGCATCTCAGTCTACATCAGCGTCTTCGGATGCGGCGGCAGCAGGCGACCCTTCTCTGGCGATTGTCAAAACATATTCATCGCTTGATGGTAAGCGCAAGTTAAAGATGGGGAATGCCGGTAAAGGAGTGATTGAGTTTGGATCAGACAAACTGGTTGCTCAGATCTTTAAGGGCGCGGATGCCTGGAAGGCTGATTCGGAACCATCGTCTAAAAGCGCTGTAAAACTGAGTTTTACTGAAATTCCAGGTGGCGTAATTGACAGCGAAGGCAATATGCTTTACGAAGAGGATGCACCCGAGATGGATGTGCGTGCAGCCATGCAAGCTGTGGCGAAATCGTTGCGCCATGCCTTTCTTCTGCGCGGCAGCTTTCCCCAGAATGCTGAAGAGTTGGCCGAATTGCACGTCACTTACAGAAATCCGGTTACAGGAAAAACTGAAGCACCGATCATCCAGCTTTACCGTGGTGATCAGGGCTGGACACCCGGCAATCCGGAAGAGAAGTCGACTTTCGAGACTTCTTTCGAAGCGGGAAATCTCTGGACTAACGAGCCTCCGTTTCTACCAGGGACGGTGCATGTTTTCTTGATGGCCGGCGCCCCCAACACCGAGCCTGGCGCTGTGACCAACCGACCGACTGTGGCAATTATCAAAGGTGCTGATCGCAGCAGCGCTCCGGTCAAACTGGATAAAGAAAAGGCTTTTTTGATTGTGTTGACGCCCAAGTCAGAACGTTCGAGCGTGAGTTCTATTCCGCTGCCGGACACACCTTCCGGCTCACAGAAAGCAATAGTAACTATCAGCTCCAAAAAGTGAGCATCAGTACTTCCGGAATCGGCAGTGTTCACGTTTGCTTGCAATTGCCCGTTTGCCGGTTGACTTTGAATGCCGCTGTGTTAGCATTCCAATCTGTCCGCGACCAATTTCCTTACGGAATTTTCCATTTTGTCGATGCATCTAACTAAATTTGGCTGGTGGCGCTGGTTTCAAACACCGGGTAAGTCGTTTGCGACCGGCGATGATGCGCGCATAAGTTAAAGCCAGATAGGCAAAAGCATCTCAACCGCAGGCTTACCCGAGAGGTACCTGCGGTTTTGTTTTGCATATTTGGCATAAGGAGATTACAGAGGAATGAAAGCCCAAGTGAAAGACCAAGTTGACGTGAAGTTGCATTTGAAGCGTGTTACCGGCGACACCAGTTGCGCAATCTCTTACTCTGCAGATTTCACAACCCCCATCGCCCTATTCGACAGGCTGTCGCGAAGTTCTCGTGATGCCTTTCTTTTCGAGAGCACAGAGGGCGACGGCAAACTTGCCAGATATTCTTTTCTTGGTGTCGACCCTTTATTAGTGGTCGAATTCGACGACAAAAGTGCATTTTTGGAAAATCGCGCAGATGGAAGTCGTAATGAAATAGCGGTTTCGAATCCAATTGATTTCTTGCGGGAGCTTCTTCAAAGCAATCCCATTCCCTCGCATCCGCTCATTGCAGACTCGCCTTTTGCGGGCGGCCTGGTCGGCTACCTGGGATATGGAGCAACTGGCTTCACGGAGAAAATCCCTCAGCAAACAAAAGCATTCACCAATGTTCCAATCGGCCGTTATGGTTTGTACGACTCGTTCGTACTTTTCGATCATCAGTATCGCCAGGTGACATTCTTTTCTGCCAGAGGCGAGAAGCATATCAATGAGCTTGTTCATCGCTCGTTGCTGCACTCGCAATTGCCGCCGTTTCGCCTGGATATGCGAAAAGCCTCAAAAGACGAACTGTTCAAGAATGCCAGCGGACCTTTCAATCGCGAAAGTTTTATCAATGCAGTTCTTGCAGCCAAGGAAAAGGTGCTGGCCGGAGAAGTGTTTCAAATCGTCGTGGCACAGCGATTTTCTGTTCCGATATCCGCGCCGCCGATCGATGTCTATCGCGCGCTCCAGGCGACCAATCCCAGCCCGTATGCTTATTTCCTCAAATGTCCCGGCTTCTCTTACATCGGCTCGTCGCCTGAAACATTCGTGAGAAGCAACGAAGGAAAAGTTCTGCTGCGCGCCATTGCCGGAACTCGCCCGCGAGGCAAGGACAAACGTGAAGATGAGGCACTCGAAGTCGAGCTGCGCCAGAGCGAGAAAGAGATGGCAGAGCATCGTATGCTCGTCGATTTGGGACGCAATGATTTAGGGCGCATTTGTGCACCGGGCACGGTTAAGATTGGCGAACTCGCCTGTTTGACGCGCTACACACATGTAATGCATCTGGCCACCGAAGTCACCGGCACGCTCGCCCCCAACAAAGATGTCTTCGATGCATTTGAAAGTTGCTTCCCGGCTGGCACTGTATCTGGTGCACCAAAAGTGAGAGCGATGGAAATACTCGCAGAGCTGGAGCCTGAGCAGCGCGGCATTTACTCCGGAGCTGTCGGTTATTTCGATGCTCGCGGCAACATGGACGGCGCCATTGCCATCCGTTCGGTGTTGATTAAGGACGGCACCGCGCACATAAATGCGGGAGCTGGAATTGTCTATGATTCCGAGCCCGATATGGAATACGAAGAAACACGCAGCAAGGCGATGAGCGTGTTGCAGGCGGTGCGTATCGCGCACCAATTGATGGAGGCAAACTAATGCGCGCCATTATCATCGACAACTACGATTCCTTTACTTTCAATCTCTACCAGATGTTGGTGCCACTGGTGCGCAAATTGGATAAAAACGAAAGCGCCGATGTGGAAGTTTTTCGCAATGATGCTGTTGGTCTCGATGAGATTGCCGATCTCAAACCCACACATATCGTTCTTTCCCCCGGACCCGGGCATCCTTCCGTGGCGCGCGATTTCGGCGTCTGCAAGGAGATAATCCTGGCGCAAAAAAAGCTAGGCGTTGCGCTGATGGGAGTATGTCTTGGTCATCAAGGAATTGTCGCTCACCTGGGCGGTGAAGTTGTGAGAGCTCAGGAAATTGTGCATGGTAAGACCAGTCAGATCAATGTGGAAACACCATCGCGCATTTTTAAAGGCATAGGCGAGAGCTTCGAAGCGATGCGCTATCACTCGCTTGTTGCAAAAGAAGATTCTTTTCCTTGCGACTTGAGGATAACTGCGCGTGAAGGAAAGCACGGATTAATCATGGCTCTGGAGCACAAGAACGAACCTATATATGGTGTTCAATTCCATCCGGAGTCGATCGGCACGGTGAAAGGGTCTTTAATAATGGAGAATTTCCTTTCCGTATGATCACCAGGCAGAGAGTTGCAGATATCGTCAACGCCCGTCTTCCCGAAGATGAGCTCGTCGAGGCGTTAAAGCAATTGTCTTGCAGAGAAATTTGTCTGGAAACTTTGCGCATGTTTATCGAGGAAACGAGCAGCACCGCATTGGGTAAGGCAGAACTGCCCTCGGGTGCAGGGTTGATAGACGTGAGCGGAACCGGCGGGAGCGGCATGGCTCATTTCAACACCTCGACATTTTGCGCTTTTGTTTTGGCTGCCGGAGGAGTTAGAGTAGCGAAATTCGGCAATCGCGCTTCTCGCAGCGGCGCCGGCAGCGCGGATCTTTTAGAAGCGTTGGGCATCCCTCTGGATCTGCCGCCTGCAAAAGTTGCCGATGTGATCGAAAAATCCGGGGTCGCGTTTCTCTTCGCGCCACACTATTATCCTGGCTTGAAGCGCCTCGCTGCGGCACGTAAAGCTGCCGGACAGCCGACAGTTTTTAATCACATTGGACCATTGTTGAATCCGATCAATCCGGAATTTCGTTTGCTGGGAATTTCGTCCGAACATGTTTACCCGCTTGTAGTCGATTATTTGAAAGACACAAAACATGCCGGTGCGCTTGTGGTGCGTTCGGAATTTGGTGTGGATGAATTGGTGCCTGGTACATCAAATACTGTTTTTCATATTAAAGAAGGTGTGTCAAAAGACGCTTCATTTGCGGCAAACGGACTGTGTCCGTTCGAGCATGTTCAGGAACATAATGGTACTGCGAAGACATTTGACCTGCCGCACAATATAAAGGTGTTCGAAGCTCTGATGCATCCTGGTGTGCCTGAGGAAAAGCAACCCTGGTTGGACCTTGTATCCTTAAATGCCGGAGCCGGGTTCTTCGTTGCGGGAGTAGTTGGCGGAATTGAGGACGGCGCCGCTTTCGCAAAAGAATTGATTTGCGGTGGTCGAGTGCGTGAGAAGTTTGAGGAAGTGAGGCAGGTGTATGAAAAGTGTGCTGCGTGAAATAGTCGAGCATAAGCGAGGCGAAATCTCCCAGCGCGAAGTTGCGCGCCCACTGTCCTCGTTTCGTAATTCTGTTGCGCGCACAGACGGGCGTTTTCTGACAGCATTTAACCATCAAGATCGTGCCAACATCATTGCTGAAGTCAAGCCGCGTTCGCCCTCTATGGGCAGCGCCTCCAAAAGTTTTGATCTGGCGAGTGTTCTTTCAACTTACAACAAACATGCTTGCGCGATTTCTGTCTTGACCGACGAAAAATATTTTGGCGGCAGCTTGTCGCTTTTGGCAGAAGTTAAGAAGCTGTCTCAATTGCCGATTCTCTGCAAAGATTTCATCATCAGCCTCTATCAAGTTTTTGAAGCGCGTGACGCAGGTGCGGATGCAATTCTCTTGATCGTCAAGTCACTGAGCGATGATGAGTTGCTGGCACTGTACTCGCAATGTGTTGAACTCGGCATGATTGCGGTAGTGGAAGTGCAGAACAAAGAAGAAATAGAACGTGCATTGAAGCTCGATTCACAGTTGATCTTGGTAAACAACCGCAATCTCGACAGCTTGGAAATGGACATGTCGACGTGCGAAAGACTGATGCCGTTGATACCTGAAACGGTAGTGAAGGTTGTTGCGAGCGGCATCGAAAGTGCCGATGACATCAGGCGACTGTCGCACCTGAGCAACAATTTTCTCATCGGCTCCAGTTTGATGAAGTCTGAGAATGTTGATGAAAAACTGGGCGAACTCGCCGCCTCTCTCAACGATAGTGCGACGAAGGCGGCAAAGAAATGAACCAATCTTGTTCAACTAAAATCAAAATCTGCGGAATTACTACAGCAAAAGATGCGCTTGCAGCAATTGATGCGGGGGCAGATTTCCTCGGACTGATTTTCGTCGAAAGCTCGCCGCGCTGCGTCAAGGAAGCGGCAGCCAAGGAAATAATTGCAGCTGTCGAAGGGAGGGCGCAGTTAGTCGGCGTTTTCAAAAATCAGGCGCATGAATTTGTCGACGAAATTTCGCAGCGATTGGCGTTGGATTATATTCAGTGTCACGGAAATGAGAGCGTCGACTATGTTCGCAATTTGCACACGAAGGCAATTAAGGTCATCGAGATTGAGGGGCTGAACAGCTCTGGTGCGTACGATAAAGAGCCGCTCGATGACAGCCGGAAGTGGGCAGACGCGGCCAACTATCTTTTGATCGATCGACCCAAAACCCTCAGTGATGAGCTCTGGTATATGAATGCTGCGCGTCAGATTCTTCAGCTGTTGCCGATTTCTTTGCCCTACTTTTTTGCCGGCGGATTGAATGCGCAGAATGTCGGATGGGTCGTTAAAACATTGCATCCTTTTGCAGTCGATGTTGCGTCCTCAGTTGAAAGCGCTCCTGGAGTCAAGGATGCGGCTAAGATGATTGATTTTTGCAATATGGTACGAAACGCTCAAGGAGAAACGTCATGCGCACCTTAGGTAAATTCGGGGTTTATGGCGGCGTATACGTGCCGGAAACCCTCATGCCTGCACTTGAAGAGCTCGAAAATGCGTTCGAGAACATCGTCCCGGGAGAAGAGTTTAAAACGCAGCTTAATTCGTTGCTCACCGATTACGCTGGGCGCCCGACGCCGCTCTATCATGCGAAAAATCTCTCCAAAAGTTGGGGCGCGCAGGTGTTTCTCAAGCGTGAGGACTTGCTGCACGGCGGTGCACACAAAACCAACAACGCACTTGGACAAGCATTGCTCAGCAAAATGATGGGCAAGGAGCGCATCATCGCGGAGACCGGCGCCGGGCAGCACGGCGTGGCGTGTGCGATGGCGGGCGCTCTGCTTGGTTTAAAGACCGAGGTCTATATGGGCGAAGTAGACATGGAAAGGCAGAAGCCCAACGTATTTCGCATGCAACTTTTGGGCACGACAGTGCATCCGGTGAAAACAGGAAGCCGCACTTTGAAAGACGCCATTAACGAGGCGCTCAGAGACTGGATCGGCAATCTGGAGAATACCCATTATCTTTTGGGTACGGTAGCAGGACCGCACCCGTTTCCAAGTCTGGTGAAACATTTTCAGCGCATTATCGGCGAGGAAGCAAGCCGTCAAATTGAAGAAAAGACAGGCAGGCAGCCGGACTATGTAGTCGCTTGCGTGGGCGGTGGCTCGAATGCGATGGGAATTTTTGCTGAGTTTGTTGATAAAACATCAGTGAAGCTCGTAGGCGTCGAACCAGCAGGGGCTGGCTTGGAAACAGGCAAACATGGTGCTGTTTTGGCGCGCGGATCGTTTGGCTGCGTTCACGGAATGAAGAGCCTGGTTCTTCAAACTGATGAAGGGCAAATTCAAGAAGCGCATAGTATCTCCGCCGGTCTCGACTATCCGTCTGTGGGACCGGAGCACGCTTTTCTCAAAGATACCGGTCGGGCGCGCTATGATAGCGCCACCGACAAAGAAGCGCTCGCCGCTTTTCATGAGCTCTGTCGCGAGGAAGGAATTATTCCGGCATTAGAAAGCTCGCATGCACTTGTAGTTGGAAAGAAACTCGCCCAGGGTGAAGCCGCAGGCAAAGTGATTGTGATAAATCTATCGGGACGCGGTGACAAAGATTTGCATGAGGTCATGAAACATGCCCAGTAAGAACAGGTACGAAGAGCGTTTCACTTCGCTGAAGAAGTCGAACAAAGGTGCATTCATGCCCTTTACTGTGCTCGGCTGGCCGGATGAAGAAACATCTTTCAGTATTATCAAAACGATGATCGATAGCGGCGCGTCCGCGCTGGAGCTGGGGATCGCATTCAGCGATCCGGTTGCAGATGGTCCGATTATTCAAGCCGCTGCGCACAAAGTAATCGAGGACGGATTTACAGTAAGCCAGGCTTTAGACCTTGTTGCCCGCGTGCGTAAATATGATGAAAGCATCCCGGTTGGCCTTTTGGTTTATTACAACCATGTGATGGCTAAAGGTATCGATCAGTTTTTTGCACGGGCGGCAGAGTGCGGTGTCGACGGCGTTTTGATTGCCGACTTGCCCGCCGAATCAGCCGATGAGATATTGCAGGCCGGCTCTGCTAATGGGGTCAACGTGATCTTCATTGTTTCTCCACTCACACGCGAAGCGCGCTTGTCGAAGATCGTCACGCATGCAGGCGGTTTTATCTATCTTGTCTCTCGCCTTGGTGTCACGGGCACCGATGAGCGCGACAGCGACCGCGATAATAGGCTGGCTGCTTTGATTGCTTCTGTGAAGAAAGCGACTACTCTGCCCGTTCTTGCCGGTTTTGGAATATCTACTCCAATCCACGCAGAAAAAATGATGTCTCTTGGTGCAGACGGCGTCATTACAGGTTCTAAGATCGTTGACCTGGTGACCAAAGCCGGCTCCAACTGGCAGAAAGAATTGGAGACATATTTGAAACAGATGGTTGATGCCCTGAATTCTGTGAAAGTCTAAGACTTAAATGACAAGCAGCGCGACGAGCGACAAGATTGCCGTAATCGGAGCCGGTCCGGTGGGCATAAGCGCTGCGCGCGCGCTGAAACAAAAAGGTATTCCTTACGATCAGTTTGAAGCAGAGTCCGCCGTTGGCGGCAACTGGCGCCATGGTGTATATCACTCGGCGCACATTATTTCATCGCGCAAGACAACAGAGTTTCCCGACTTCCCGATGCCGGACAACTATCCGGATTTCCCCAGCGCCGATCAGATGCTTCAGTATCTAAACTCGTACGTTGAGCATTTCGAACTTGCCGAGAATATTCAGTTTGACACTAAAGTAGAATTGGTCCGACCAACCGAAGATGGTCTTTGGGAGCTGACTTTAAGTAATGGTGAGAAACGTATTTACGATGGTGTAATCATATGCAATGGTCATCACTGGGATCCGCGTTGGCCTAAATACGAAGGTAATTTCACTGGAGAAATCATTCATTCTAAGGATTATAAGGAACCCTCTCAACTGCGAGGTAAGCGCGTTCTTGTAATTGGTGGCGGCAATTCCGCTTGCGATATTGTGGTTGAATCTGCACGAACAGCTCAGTCCGCGCACTTGAGTTTGCGCCGCGGGTATTGGTTTCTCCCAAAAACATTCTATGGCAAACCAACAGCCGAACTGCTCGACACATGGATGCCGGTATGGATGCAGCGCATTTACATTGGTACGCTGCTAAAAATTTCCGTTGGCGACTATCGACAATATGGGCTTATGAAGCCTGATCATCAATTATTTGAACATCACCCTACTATCAATAACGAGCTTTTGCACTATTTGAAACATGGAAAAGTGAAGGCGCATCCTGATATAAAACGATTCGATGGAAAGACGGTCGAATTCACAGACGGCACGCGTGAAGACTTTGATTTGATTGTTTGCGGGACTGGCTTCAACGTCTCCATTCCTTTCTTAGCACCCGGTGTCATTGAGATCGAAGGCTCCATTGTGAAAACTCTTTGGGAAATAGTCGCGCCCAAGCATCGCCAGCTCTACATTTATGGCTGGGCGCAAGCTCGCTATGGTTTCGGACCGTTGCTTACACCGGCATCCGACTTATTGGCTGATCTGATTTTGTTGCAGCGCAGTCTGTCACATCCGCTAAGCGATGTTTTGGAAACAATGAAACAACCTTACCCGCGCACGCACTTAGTCGACCCAATGGCGACACTCAGGAAGGTGAACGCCATAAAGCGCGGGCTGTGGATACTTCCACTCGTCGATAAATACTTCATGCATAATGGAAGCAAGCACCCTTATTCTTCAGTTGACAATGGTCCGTAACTCCGCTTTTTCTCGCTCTGCTTCTCAATCTACAAAAGTGACACTCCTGCTCACCTTTAGTATCTATTGCCAAAGAGCAATCAGAAAGTTGGATTGACCAAGAGATACTTGCGGATGTATTTTCCGGTTGCGAAGACAGGGCTCGGGAGCCAAAATAATCAGCCGACTGGAAGCAGAATTGAACAAGAGCTTTCCCGGAATCAAAGGCTCTTCGCCTCGAAGCTAGAGTATATAAGAGCTTTTGCAGCGGCCTATCCGGACATAGTAATTTGTGCAGACACTGTCTGCACAAATTACCTGGTCTCACAATTAAGGTGTCAACTGCGCTTGAGATTGATTGCCAAAGTTGTGATTGCGTATTTGGCAGTGAAAGTGAACTCGTTAGGTGGGTCGCTGCCGTGCACAATAGCCAGATCTTCACATTCTCCAATCGGCAGTGGACGCTCGAGAGCCGATATCGCCGTTATATTTGCGATCGCAGCTGAACGTCCCAGTGTCACCTTCAATGGCAATGGAACATTCTTGGGATTGTAAACACGCAGAATCAGCACTTGGTCTTCGTTTAGCTCAGAAATTTTAGCTGTGGTTACTACAGCACTCTTGTCGTTAAGTCTGGCAGCGAAATCCGTGGTCGCAAGTTTCTGACCAGATTTTTTGTCTTGCAGAATTCCGAAACATGGATTTTGAAATGACATCGACTCTCGGTATTGAATTCCAGTTTCCGGAGCAAAGTCATTCAAACTGGGTATGCGAATGGCGTATTCGACTTCATGGCTTTCCGGATCAATGTTGGGAACCCAGAACCATGCCTGTTGGAGCGGGACATTGCGCCACAAGCAGGCAATTAAAGGGTGCTGGATTTGTGGTTTGTCATTATAGTTTCTCCAGGTGGTCCCCCAGCACTGCACGCCCTTGTGGTACACGGCTGCAATTGGAGTATCTACAGGGGCATTGTTGTACGGCACTACGAAGTTCTGGCTGGCATAGAAGTTTGGACCCTGTGCTTTTTGCACCTGGGTTCGCCACTTTTGTTCCTCTTCCTTAAACTGGCACCGATGATATGCGGTTCCGGATACCATTCTGGTTGGTATCGCCAAACCGGCGCCGGCGGTGAATCGAAAGGGCAATCGTGTGAACACCGAAAAGTTATCCGGAGCAGCAAACTCCGCTTTCACACGCAATTGCTTTTCATCGGCAACCAGGGTGTATTCGACGATCAACTTTTGTTCCTGCGTCGGTCTTCCGAGCGGATCCTTGATGCTTGCTACAATTCGGACTTTGGATCTAAGAGGACCTGATTCGATTACTTCAGCAGTGCAATTGGTTGCATAATCAAAAACCTTTAGCAATGAAAAACTGCGGTTGTCGGTCTCATCTTTTGTAGGCCATTCCCTCTCGTAATAGAACTGGAAGACATCACCTAAGAAACCACCAGCGGTGCCATCATCGGGATATTTAGACTTGTATTCTTCGTATAGCTTAAGATCTGCATCGCTGTAGAACAGAAACTCGTTGGCTTCCGGGTCCCGACCGAATAGAGATTTGGAATAGTTATTGTCATAGAGAATATCAGTCAATTTGGGGCGTTTTCCATCCCATTTGAATTTCACTGATATCCATTGATTGGCCATAAAAATGTCTTCTGAAATTTTGGTGCCTGGCTTTAGATAATTACCACTGGCACCAAGAACTTGCGAAGGCCTGAATGGGCTCACGAAAGAATCTGGACCCAACTCTATGGCTTTGTATCCCAATGACGGCACTGCGTCGCACAAGAAGAGATAACCTTTTCGTGATCCGTCATTAGTGATCTGCACTTTGGAATTTTTCTTTAATGAATCAGGTTGCTCTCCGGACATTTCAACGAGCGTTTTTTCGCGGTCAAAGCCCAATGGGTTGAATACGACAATTGACTCTTTCGAAACTGCGACGTTTTGAGCGATGTTGCTTGCAGCATCGGCCAGACTTTTACTTGCATCTTTTGCGGCATCCTGAATAAGAGGCCTCTGCTCTTTCACATAGACATCCTTGCTTGAACAACCGGTGATGTAAGCGTGATGTGTACTCGGAGTCAGCTTTTCCCAGCCCGTACCTATCAGTTTGACGATGTTATCGATATTGTATGTGTTCATCCAAAGCAAGCTGCTGAAAGCTTCAGCACTGATCAGATCGGCAGAGGTAGAGACGTGCTGTCTTTTAATGTCAGGACAGCTAGCAAAGTAACCGGTCCACTCTGGTCCTGTAACCAGTGATTTGTATGTCCGAACCGGATACTCAGAATCTCGCACAAGGTCGGCAAAGTCTTCAAAAGATGCAACTACAGCCCAGGGTTTTTTGCCGTCTTTAAGGACATAATTTTGCTTGTTCCATTCCAATATCATGTTAGTCAACGAACTTGTCGTCGAAATTTCCGCATCAGAAGAGCTTGTTCTAAAGCGCCCTACCGGCAAGACATTGTCATCGCAGACCGGTACATAAAGATAGGGTTGGTTCGGGAAATACTTAAACCAGTTAGAGCACGCCTCTTCGATTTTCTTTTCCTTAACAGCTTCCCAGAGGTTACTGACTTGCGCGTACATGAAGGACAGCCATGTAGCAAATATCTTTGAACCATCGTCGGCTTGCCAGATAAAGGCGGTTGTTTGATCTTTGACCAGTGCGGCGGCCGGACTATTAGGAACTGGACCGGTGTCAGGAATGCCGCTAAAGGCACCACCGATGCGACCAAAGCCCAGTCCTTGCAAGCCCATGGCCTGATAAAGAATAGGAAGATCTGGATGGAATGTGAAGGTGTCAGGCAACCAGGCATAACGACTCTTCATGCCGAAGGTCTCAGTAACCCATTTGTAACCCGCCAGTTGATTGCGCAATATAGATTCGCCTGTCGGCAGCATTATGGACGGTGAGGTGATGCCGCCGCCGACGATGTGGAGATTTTCCTTTGGTAGAGAGTCTTTACCGAATTCTTCTACAAAACGTTTGAGGTAAGCTATTTCACAGATTGAGTAATGCGATGGATACGTTGCTTTCAGCGGATCATCATTTGGAATGTATTTGTTCTCCGCATTGAGAATCTGGGCGGCCTGCTTGAAGATTTCCTTAATCGGCTCATAACGGGACGGACCCGCCAAACCCGGAGTCGGTCCTTTCCCCCAAGGAATTTGCCAGGGATAATTGCTGTCAAAGGTTTTGTCCCCCTCATAGAACACATCAAACGTTCCATACCAGTCCCAATCGTTATGCGAAGTGGAATCGAACACTACAACAGGATTTGCGTCTAGCGGAATATGTAGACGATTGCGAAGTTCGGTTTCTTTGGGTGTTAGTTTTGGTAACGTTTGCATGTGCCTCTCCTTATGACCAGGGGAAAAGGGGATGCCGTGCGGTGAGCCCAAGTGGACTCATCGCGGTATTTGTCGATGCGAGAAATGAGGCTGCTCGTCAGAGCAACCTCATAAATTACTTTCTGGTTACCAATGAAATTATAGTCACCAATTTGGTGTATCTGATCGCCGAATACAGATTAATTCCGTGGCAAGCCATAAGGTGTTCGGAACGCGTTATATTGAATTGGATTCTCGCCTACTGAGTTCTCTTTCACTTCTAGACAACATCTTCGGTCTGTTCTTAAAAGGTCTGCTTAGCCGGGCTTCGACAGTCCTCAAAAGTTTTTACTAGTTGGATTCGTTCATCAAGGTTTGAGGTTTGTCCGTATTTGGAACTACGAACGACTGAGGTAAAGGAACAGCAGTTATATCGACATAGGGAAACGTTACTAAATAAGCTTGAATTTCACCTTTCAGGCTCCGAGGAAATGGTGCTCCGGACCTGACTATGTCCAGTGCATCTTTGTCGACATCAGGGACTAAAGAACTTTTCTCTATTTTGAGATCGGCAATCGAGCCGTCAGGCATGAGAATCAATTTGCAAGTTACATATCTTCCCTGAAATCTTCTAAGCAAATAGCGTTTCACACTTTCAACGTCGGGACCACCTAACATTCCCGGAGTTGCTAGTTTTGCAAAAATGTCTTTGCCTAAACCTCTGGATAGGGTTCGCAAGCGCATTTCATCCAGAGAGGTTGCATATCCTGGACCGGCTCCGCAGCCCTTAATCTTGTATCCATTAAGGAAGCTTGAATCTGCCATCGATGCCGGTGTGACTAGCAGAAAGAAAAACGCAGCGGTCATCGCGAATCTCAAGGGCTTGATCATGAATTACCTGCTTTTGTCATGACAGTCTATCAAGAAGTCTGAATTACATCACTTGCACGCCGGGGTCCGGAGCGCGTGCGGAGCGCAGGCGGTGCAGGCGAGGGCGCCGGATGATGTCTAGTCTGACATGACAGAGGCGGCGCCTCTGCCTGCGCGGCTGGATAGCCTGGCACGCGCTCACCCGGCGTCAAGCACTTGGCGGGGGAAGTGGCGGCAGCGAGCTTATTTTTTTTGATTTGGAGGCTCTCCAAATCAAAGCTGGATCGAGCTTTATCCTCTCAGCTAATTCTTTGTCATTGGTGAGAAGTTCAGGCCTTATGACGTCCTGGTCGCGAAGGAGTGCGATGAATTCTTCTTCTTTTGCCGTCAAGGGAAATAGCGGTTTGAGAAACTTTCGGCAGGTGTCGATCAAGTCTTTTGCGTATTTGTCCTCAGACTTAATACCCGCGGTAATGGTTGTGTTTAAGACGGGCAAAAGTTGTGTCCGGACATCGGCAATATCGAACTTCATATCATCAAGAGTGACAGTACGCCAGTCTTTGGGTTGCTTGGCTCCGTAGAGCACATAGGCGAGTCGCAAATTTTTGTCTTTGCTGGAGATCTTCTGCGATAGTTGAAAGACATCAAATAAGTCTCGGCTGGCTCTTCTTCCAAATAATGCAGCAATTTTGCCACCGGCTAATTCTTCAAGAGAAATCACCTGGACGTTCTCTGCTGCGAAAATGCCCAGCTTTATCGAGTCCAACTTTTCGGGTGAGAAATAACAAACCCTATGCAGGTAATTTATGTCGAGTTGAACGTTTCCGCGTCCGGCAAAATTGCTGTGATAGGTAGCAGTGTACTTTCTGCAAGCATGGTCCGCAGGCACTTTTGTAGGAATTAGCTTCAGGCTTTTTGCAATGGCAAGTATTAGAGATTCAACTTGCTCGCGTTCTTCTTGCATAACCGAAAGATCAGCCGAGCCAATGTAATTGAAATCGATATCGATTGATAGGCGCGGAAGCTGAAAATGAAACAAGTTAAGAGCTGTGCCGCCCTTTAATACCAGCCGATCTTTTAGAAAATCGTCTTCAAAAATTACATCTAGAAGCGAAAGCAAGTGAATTGATTTCTCGAGCATTCCGTGACCAAAGCCTGATTCTGCCGCCAGTGCCTCGATGCTTTCTTTGGAAGGAATCAATACTGTTCCTCCCACGATCCGTCCAAAATTCTGTCCGGTATGATCAGGTTCCAATCAGCATGCAAACTGCCTTTTCTATCAGGTCCGCTTCGAAACATGTATTGCATGGTCTTCGGTTTAAGACGCTTTAGGGCTACCAAAGTATCGTTAGTGACATGAAGACGTTCCTGGTTGCGCTGGAGATAGAAGCCTACTTTTGCAATTGTGGTGGCATTCTGCAGATCGGTTGCGTATTCGACGAGCCTGTTTTGGCGCAGATATGTGAGGTTATCGAATGAGGCCCAGACTTCTTCTATTCCGCCCGACAAGTCGATTTTGTCGAAGCAGTCTACAAATGTGCGTTCAACCGATGTAATTGAAACCAAACCGCCGCGATAATCGATTTCTTCGACTTCATCTCGATGTTTGCCATCCCGTTTCAACTTGGAAGGAAATTGCACGGGAATATAAGAACAGCCCTGGAAAGTAAATTTGGTTGTGTCTTTGTGTTCAGTTAAATAGGTAAGTGATTGGCGGCTACTGTACGCAAGTCCGTGAAACGACAATGCTGAATGATAGGCAAGGACCGCATCAAGTGCTGCCTTGCTTGCGACAAGAAATGGATCGACAACAAAAGTCTCAGCATCTGCTGCCGGAGGAACGGATGCATAGAGTCCGCGGCGAATGCGAATTATGTGTTTGGCTTTGCAGTGATATGCAAGTAAGGCATCGATGCTCTTCTGGTGTCGATTTTCGGATGAGGCTTGAAATTCAGCCGCTGTAAAAACTGGGTGGCTGGCGAAGAAGTATTGAGCGCTGGACAATGATCGTTGATACACCTAATAATTCTACGGGTTGTGGCGATCATTGTCAAGTCGCGCTTTCCGTTGATCGCTGCAACCCCTAATAATTTATAGGGTTCTGAAGATCATTGTCTAGTAGCCGCTTTGGTGAACATTTGCATTTCTCAAAAAATCGCGCTACGCTCGCGCTCGATCACTTTGGCGCGCGGCGCGATTCTTCTGTGTGGACGTAACCGGGTTAACAAATGGAACAACCTGAGCGACCAAGAAAAAGACGAATCATTTTTGAGCATAAGCAGAAAAGATGGCGCATCACTCTTTCTTACTAGACAGCAATCCGCAATCGTCTACTCGGCTTTGCATGACCGAATGAAGCTGTTGACGGAGAAGATTGAGAAAGAGAGGGTGCAGAAACACACTGAAAAATCACCGTATTCACTGTGGAGACTGATCATTTCCGACCCTGAACTTTTCGGCTTGTCAACAGAAATTTTTGCGCAAGATTTCGAATGCGTTTGCGATCGCAGCCATGCTGAAAGATTGACTGGCGGAGTAGAACAGACAAAACTACCTATAACGTCCTCACTTATCTAATGGCCGATCATCTGGCAAGAATGCCAGCCCCGGACAATCGAGCGGTTGGTAATCGCTAGGCTCGAGAAGGGTATCTGCACCCCACTTACCGTTGTCGCAAGTTAGATAAAAGAGTTCATTGGCCCAATTAAAGCCCTGATGGAAACAGTAGAGCAAATCATCTTTAACTATCAGAGATGGACCTATCGTGCAGCCGGCATGCAAATCTGTATCGGCAGACCAAGTAGCTCCATCAAAAGTAAAATAAAAAAGCGTTGAGCATCGGGCAGAGTGATCACCGCTATTTCCATTGTGCACGCAATAAAGAAGCCCTTGATATGCCACTACGGCCGGTGCGGAACAAGTGCCATAAAAATTACTTGGATCATTGGTTGGTGCAAGCATCGTATCTTGCGACCAGCTCCGTCCATTAAAAGCAGTGTGCATGATATTTCCATTGTACTCACCGGACATTCGGAAACAATGAAGTTTTCCTCTCCATGTCACCAATGCTGGAGGAGCCCAGCCAGAAATACCAAACGGCAACTGTTGATCACCAGTCCACTTTTGTCCGTCATATGTCATGCAAAATGCTTGCCCATTTGCGTCAGAGCCCTGATGTATGCAATACAGAAGCCCATTGTAAACTGCAAGACCGGGTCGCCAGGTGCAACCGGCACCTAAAGATGTGTCTTTAGTCCAACCAGTTCCATTGTTAGTAGAACACATCAAAACATAGCCATCAGTTCCCTGCCTGATGCAAAAAAGTTGGTTTTTGTAATTGATTACGGCAGGTCCCCAGGTCGTCCCCATGTGAAGATCAGCTACCCCATTCCATCGACCGTTGATATTTTCGCTTTCGCGGCACCCATTGTCTCCACTGTCACAAAACACCATATAGAGCGGGGGATAGTTCGTCTTAACGACTGAAATTCCAAGGTCTGCTTTGATAACATCAATGGACGCAGCGACTGCTTCCGTGCCAGCCGGATTCACAGAATCATAGATCATGCCAACAATCCGGTATTGATCGTCCACAATAACTGAACCAGAATCACCACCCAGCAATGTGTTTGATGCACCTTCTACATACATGCTGCTGCTGAAATATTTTCCGTCATTGTCATATCCACACAGCATGGCTATAGTGATCTTCGCTGTGCTAAAACCTGTTTTATAGCCTCTTTTAACCACAGGATAGGGCAAATCCCCGACGGTCACGACATAATCCCCCTGAATGGGACCTACCTCTAAAATATAGTTTGTCCATTCGATCGTTTCCTTTAGACGGCAATAGCACCAGTCGTATCCATTTAGATTAGTCACTGCCGCAATTTCACGCTCTGACTGTCCAGGTTGATAAACACTCCCATAGTCTTTTACGACATGCTTTGCCGTCAAAATCGCAGGCGATCCGTTTGCGTCTTGGACGATTGCCCCCAATGTCCCCCACCCAGTTCCCTTTGTAGCCGAGATGCGGCATCCGGAGACAAGCGGATTGTACATTTTTGAATCGGCACCAGGTGGGTCTTTTTCAGCTAGCGCAGCCGCTGCCATGTCACGACTTTTCATTCTTGGTGATTCAATGACGTCTGTCTGAAAGCCCCCAATTTCTTTTGGAATTAAGTCTGAATCATTGATTTCTGATTTCGGAAGCTTTTTCTCTACGAGCAATACGATAGAAAGAATTTCCGAGAATTCGCCCGCAATTCTCTTTGGCCCAATCCCTGCGGCATGAACTCCAGAGATTTGAAGCAGCGATTTTAATTCTTCCTGGTGCACTTTTTCGATTGTCGACGCGAGCTTTTCCATTGATTCACCTTCAAACCTGAGCCAATTGCTCTTTTGCTGCAACAGTTCACAACTCTTTCTTCCACGGTTGTTTGATACGAAACCTTTTTGCGACATGGTACTTCGAACGGTCTGCTGGCAACGGACTAAATACGCATCTGATCAGAGATAGGCGCTGAGGAACCAGTTCAATTACAGGGAATAAACATTGCAGCCGGCTGCGTCAACTTGCATATTTTGAATTGCGGGAGTGATTAAAATGCCGAATGCCACGGACGAAAGCAAAGTAGCAATTTCACAAGCAGTTGAGAATGCTTAGACTCGGGCGATAGGCAACTCCATCGTCAACAAACTTCGCTGCCGGGTTACACTCCATGCCTTTAACGGGAGGTGCCAGATTTATCTCAACGCAGATCAGTGCCGCAAGTGAGATTAGAAATGCCTGGTTTGCTCGGCTAAGGTGTTTGACTTTTTTGATCGTGTATTTTCATATTGCAACCATGCTGAAACAGGTTCAATTTAGCTGGTCTTTAACTCTTTAGCGCGCCTAGAGAGAATGGAGACAAGAGCGCTCTTCCCGCAACTCCAGTCATGCCATCGTTGAGTACACTTGCCGTCCATTTTTCTGCGTCAGATTTATCGTAAAGAGCTTCCCACCAACCCCAGGCGCTGTCGCGTGCTTTTCTAACAGCCCACATGCCTAATAGCTCGCCAATGATTCCTGAGTATTCAGCTGCACAGCCCAGGACACCTGTGTGAAGGAACGCTAGTGCGTCAGGAAAGACATCTTCCAAAATGTCGTTTACTTTCAAATAGTCGGCATGCACTGCATCTGCCGTATCAGGAGAAATATCGAACTCCGCATTCACTTCTTCAAGTGCGTAATACAAGTCTCTGTTTATATGAGCGTTCATGCCTGCCAAAGCGAATTGAATTCTGTCGACATGTTTTTTCTTTCTCGACTCGAACAATGCTTCCAAGGAAGAGGGGATTTCCAGTCCGTTAGCGTCTCTTTCAAGTGCTTCGAAAAAGAGTCCTGCGAATATGACATCGAGGCGTTCAAGCCATTCTGGAGACTGCCATGTGTCTTTAGGCTCCTGAACTATGCGCTCGGTGACAACCTTGTACAGGCGGGTAAACCATTTGAATCCATCGTTATCGGGCAAACTATTGTCTATTTGCTCAAGTCTTTCAAGAACTTCTTCGATGGTCACAGTTCACCTATCCTTTGGTTTAGCTCTTTTGTCTTTTCTTGATGCCGGTCCATGATCTTCTCTCCTTTTCAGTCTTTGAGTGCGCCTTTATGATCACACTTAAGTAGTAAATGATAACTTGGGTTTTGTTGAAACGCGCAGGCGAACATGAAACCGACGATAATTGCATCTCTTATTCCAGGCATCCCATGTTACTGACTCCACTAGGTAAGAGATGCCGACACAAGCAAAGCAAAAATAGCCATTCTGGGAGGCGGGATATATTCCCTGGCTGCCGCATTTGACCTGAATAGTGAGAAAAACTGGACTCAGAAATACGACATTACTGTTTATCAAATGGGATGGCGGCTGGGAGGAAAAGGAGCCAGTACTCGGAATCCCAAATACGGAAACCGTATTGAAGAGCACGGCTTGCACATTTGGCTAGGCTTTTACGAGAATGCTTTTCAAATAATGCGGCACTGCTATGCAGAGCTGCCAGCGGGGAGTTAGCTGGGTATTGGAATAATGTTTCCGAGAGCAGTGATCAACGACAATTAAAATTGAACGTCGTATTCCCTCACGTAAAAATCTAACCCTGACATCAACCGTTGCCTCAATATAAATGTAACCCGTCCTGATTGGAAGTTTCATTGCTTTAACGGTTAATTCGCCCAAAGATTTCTCATGAGGCTTGATACTACCAGCGGTGACTTTTGACAATAGAAATTCGCATTGCATCCCTGCGCCATTCGGAAAGTCGTCGCTGCACAGTTTTGAGTTCACCACCTGAGAACTTGTCCGGATATTTCAAGCAGAGCTTTTAAAATAGTTCTGACGGAGAGTTTCATTTCTCCTAAATCCGCATTGCGCAAAGCCTTTTGGAAATTTTTCTGTGCTCGGTTCGAAAATCTATTTGGAAGTTTGGTTTTCTCCTCGCCCTCTATGAAATCCACGCGTCCAGGCATTCGAGATACTAGCGATGGTAGTAGAATGCCTCTAAACTAAAATAAAGAGGGCGCAGACTAGCAATTTCTGCTGTAAAGTTTTAGTCTGTTAATCTGTTTAGGAGTGTTTATCGGGAAAGTTTATGGGCAAAGATTGGTTTACAAAGACCACTTGGACAAAAGACGATCAACTCGATTTCGAAAAGCGCTTGCAGCGGACAAAGAATCCAGTCAATAAAGCTCAATATCTCCGTATTCAGGCTAGCTATCTTGAAGAAAGTGAGGATGCAAACCTGCTTGAAGCAGCACTTTCTTTACTTGTGCGATCTGTTCAGCAGTTTCCAAACGATCTGCAGATGCCTTGGACATGCGAGCAAATTGCGCGTTGCAACGAAAAATTGGGAAGGATTGATGAAACCATAACTGCATACCAGGCAGCACTTGCTGCTCAGAGGCAGTCACGTTCATTCAAAAATAATTCCGAAATTCTGTTCGCCAGATTTGTTATTCGAAACAAACTATTTGCCCTTTACGAATGCGCGGAGACCTATTTGCCGGTTATCCATATTGATGACTTCGCGTTGAAAATTGAAATTTATTACAATAATGCTTGTCGAGCTATTTTTGCGAATCAGCGAGGTGATTTTACTTCAGCTAAATCGTTTGCGCTAAAGTCACTTGAAGCTTTCAATGCAACAGATTCCGGTTTGGCTCGCCACAAAAGCCTTGGTCTTGTTAAAGATACTAATCCCGAATTTTATGCGTTGATTTGCTCGCTGGCGAAATAGATGTTGTAAAACTTCGCAGTGAAAAATAGGAGGGCGCCAAAATATATTGGCGCCCTCCACCGCTAGACTAAATTATTTCGGAAGAATATCCTTAACCTGGACTCCATACGCGTTAAGCATGCTCTGCGTCGTGGGTGGAATAGGTGCTTGGTGCCTTGTTACTAAGACCATTTCCAGTCCGTGCTCATAAGCGTATTGTGCTGAGTCCAAAAGTTGATTGTACATTCTTGAGCCATAGAGATTTGCTGTGTTCTTAACCTCTATAAGCTGTGTCTGCGTGACCATATCGGGGAAGCGCCTTAACGCCGTTTGTGTAACAGAGTCAATAGCAGTTTTCGCTTTAGTGATCCCTGCCGCAAATTCACCGGCACTACCAGCAGCTCGTGACGAAGCAATTCCGGCCGCAAGCCTAATAACATTAACAATAGTCCCGCCTGGTCCCCAGGTGACAATTGCCATCTTTGCGTCTTTGGGATGATCTCTTAGATACCTCAATAATCGTATCCGTCCAATTAACCGCATCTTTTCCCGAAGTTGATTTGATGCCACCATTGGTGTCAATGCGATAGCCTCCAAATGGGAATGCAACGTATCGCATTTACCGCCGTGGAGAAAACTGATGCCGGCAGAGAATCGATCTGAAAAACACCAGTGGGAAAGGGAGCCAAGCAAGGAAGAGTTTTGGCGAGCTATGCTTGAGGAATGGAAGGCTAGTGGAATGACAATTCGCGCATTTGCGAATTTAAAGAGTGTTTCCGAACACTCTCTCTACGGTTGGCGTCGCGAGCTGCAAATGAGAGAAAGAGAAGCAGCACTGGCCGAAGGGAGGGCGCCT
>PNKB01000086.1 GCA_013997645.1 Cyanobacteria bacterium PR.3.49 | reverse complement strand
GCACCACCACCGGCACCACTACCACCACCGCCGCCGCCAGATCCGCCGCCGCCAGTGGATGTGCTTCCCCCACCACCGCCGCTAGATCCGCCGCCTCCGGCAGAACCACCGCCGCAGCCGCCGCCGCCACCGAATGCACCAGCACCGCCGCCACCGCCTGCAGCTCCGCCACCACCAGCACCGCCGCCACCAGCACCGCCGCCGGCCGAGGCAAGAAGATTCAAGCCTTCCGGATGCTCTGCGTTGCGGCAGCTATTCGATGCCATTGCAGAAGGTCTGCCGACAATCGGCACGCTGCCGATACCGGGTACACCGGACAAGTTCAAGAATGGATTGATGCGGAAATTGCAACGTGTTTGAAACTCATAAATCTTGGCCGGATCATAGGCAGTTGGAAGTCCGGTATTGGGTCCATGAGTGACGCGCGTATCGTTGGTGTAATCAATCTCGATGAGATAGAGATCGACTCCGCATCCACGATAACCGCCTTGAGGAGACAGATTTGCGAATTTGCCAAAGCCCGAACCGGTAATCCGGTTAGCCATCGATTCGACCGAAGTCAACGCTTCACCAAAACTCGAGGAGTTTTGCGCTGCTTGTGCACAGTTGGTTCCGAGGAACTGAACGGTGGCGCAGGCTGTAGCGTAGCCAATCAAGTTGATGAGCGGAAAAAGAATCATCATAAAGAAGATGAACAAAACGGGCGCAAATTCGGCAGCACTGCCGGTTTGCCTCCGTAGTAATAGCGATTTAGTTTGACGCATAATAAGAACGCCTCCAGGCACGTTGCAGGAGTTCAGCACTTGACTCTAATTTTTAGACCTTCCTGCCGTTCTTTGAGAACGACTGCTAAATAGCGATGGAATGGTCATTTGCGCCGTGTTACCGGCGATAGGCCGCATGATGTCAAGTTAAATATTCCCGCCACTTGCCGGGGGGTAACGCCGATAACGCTTTCGAAGGGTCAAAAGATCACATTTAATGATCACCAGGATCACGCGTGATGTAAGACTATTCCCAAATATCACCCACCGGTAACTATAGGCTGGACAGAGAGGGGCATGTTAGCGACTTTGCCCCAATCTTGTCATACGTTGGTGTTAGAACTTGGAAGTCCGGACGCAAAACTATTTACTAGATGACTGCTCACGAGCAAGCCTTAAAAATAGAAAGTACAAAACCTGCCCCGCAAGGGGACGCAGAGGCACGTCTGGGCGCAGCGCTCAGCGACCCGGCAGCCAAGCTGGACAAGACCGACAATCAGCCGGCAAGCAGCAATGCCAGCGCTTATTTGCCGGAATGCAATCTGGTTGAATTCATGAAGAAGAGCGGTCGCTTCGTATCTCTGGACACCGACCGCGATAATTTCATCACCAAAGAAGAGCTCAACGAGGCGTTGAAGAAAGGCAGTTTTACAAACTCCGAAAAAATCACCCTGCGCTACATGGCTCGTGCAGTGTCGGATATAGAGGAAGCTTCCAACGACGAGCCATTCGACGAAAGGAGCGGTATCACACGCGCTGATATCGCCGCGTTCAAACCCTTCGAGCCGACCTTGAAGCAGCGCTGGGGATCAGATCCATTCGACAAAGATCAGTTTCACCTCTGGTCGGATTTGCTGGCAGACAAGCTGGGCATCAAAGATTCAGCAGGAGAAGAGATGACAAACGCCTTTCGTCATGTCTTAACTTCGACTATTTATGCGCTTAAGTACGGCGGCGCCATGACTTATACCGCCGGAGAAGTGAATGAATTTCAAAGGAATATTCGCTCCTACTTTACGGAGAGCGGCAACCACTGGTGGAAAGACTCCCGAGCAGACACGTTTAACAACACTCAGGGAATTGCCATCGCCAAACAATTGCAGCAAGAAGCTGCCAGAACCGGCCGGGCGGTGACGGTGGATGATGCAGTGCGAGCCGCCCACAATGCGTTGTTAAACGGCAAAGCAATCACCAATGTGAATAGCGGAGCCAATCAATTCGGCAGAGTTTTGCAAAAACCTTAGAACAGCTTAGAACGAGAAGAGATACTCGAGATCTTCTTTTGTCAGTTCTTTGGCGACGCTTTCGTCTCCGCCCATAACCAGCTCGGCCAGTTCTTTTTTCTTTTTCTGCAGCGCCAAAATCTTCTCTTCTACTGTGCCGCGCGTGATCAATTTGTAGTTGAATACGTGACGCGTCTGCCCGATACGGTGGGCCCGGTCGGTGGCCTGATTCTCAACGGCCGGATTCCACCAGGGATCGTAGTGGATAACGTAGTCTGCACCTGTGAGGTTGAGACCGGTGCCGCCCGCTTTCAAGCTGATAAGGAAAATCGGCAGCTTGGGATCGGCGTTGAAATTATTGACTCTGTCAAGACGTTCTTTGGCAGGTGTTTGACCGTCGATATAGGCATAATCGATGCCTGCCTTTTCGAGCTCAGCGCGAATAAGAGTGAGCATTTCGACGAATTGACTGAAAACGAGAATCTTGTGACCTTCGTCGATGATTTCGTCGATCATGGCTATGAATGCAGACAATTTTGCCGACGCTGCCGCTGGTCCGTCGCCTCTGTTCTTGAGCAAGCGGGGATCACAGCAGACCTGTCTCAGCCTCAGCAAAGCTGCCAAAACCGAAATCTGCGAACGCTTGATACCGCGCGAGGCAATCTCGTTGAAAACTTTCTGACGGCATTCATCAAGAACATCAAGATAAAGAGAGCGTTGGTCGTCTTCCAGTTCGCACAGGTGAATGATGTCGGTGCGATCCGGCAATTCTTTCTCGACCTGGCTCTTCAGCCTTCTCAAGATAAACGGATGAACGATCTTTCTCAGTTTTTGCCCGGCCCCATCGAGTCCAGCTTCGATCGGTCGCTCGAATGTTTCGTTGAAATCTTTGTAAGTGCTCAAGAAATCCGGCATCAAGAAATCGAAAAGCGACCACAATTCTTTCAGCCTGTTTTCCACAGGCGTACCGGACAAAGCCAGCCGGTGAAAGGATTTCAGACTCTTGGCGGCAACCGCGCCGACCGAATCCGGGTTTTTGATATTTTGCGCTTCATCGAGAATGAGAAACTCGAATTGCAAATCTTTGAGTGTTTCGTAGTCGCGACGAATGATACCGTATGTGGTGAAGATCACGTCCGGCTTTTTGGCATTATCCTTTTGCAGGGTCTTTAGCAGTTCGCCGCGGTCACGCCCCAAGAACAGTGCCTTTTTGAGCTTGGGAGTAAATCGCTCCGCTTCGCTCAACCAGTTGTACACCACCGAAGTCGGCGCCACCACAAGCGATGGCATCTTCTTGCCGTTTTTGTGATGGTCGAGAAGCAGCGCCAGAGCCTGAACAGTTTTACCAAGACCCATGTCGTCAGCGAGAATACCGGCCAATCCATACTCGCGCAGGAAGGAAAGCCAGTTGCAGCCTTCCTTTTGATAAGAACGCAGTTCGCCGCTGAAAGATTCCGGCAATGCGATGCCTTCGAGCTCTCTGAAATTGTGAATCTTTTGCAGGAAGTTTTGGAAACCTTCGTCCGCTTCTATTTCGATTTCGTGAGTTTCTAATGCATGAGCTATTGGCAAAGCTTGATAGAGCGGGCGCGATGTATCTTTGCTCTGTCCGATTGTCTTGAGCAGACTCAAAAGCGTGGTCATCGGCAATCTGACACATTCGCCGCTGGACAATTTCAGGTAATTGCGGTTGCGGAAAAGAGCTTCGATAACCAGAGGAAATGGAATCACTTCTCCATTCGAGGAACAATCCAGGTCGAAGTCGAATTTGAAAGAGTCTTTTTTGAGCGAAAGTATAGCCTTGAGCTTGAGAGCCTCTTTGCGCACCTTGTAATTCTTCAAGGCATCGATGCCCGAGACTTCCCATTCGGCACACTGTTCGGAAGAAAGGTAATAGAGCGCGTCTAAAGCAGCCTCATCGGCAAAGAAAAAGCGATCGGCAATCGTGCGGGTAGGTTGCAAATTGCTCAGAAATCGGCGCACTTGATGTTCCAATTCCCATTGTCGCTTGACCCAAACACTCTGCCCGGATTCAGACATCGTACGAGTATAGAGCTCTGACTCCACAGCGCTGGTTTCATCACGAGATGGAAGAATCAGGCTGCCGTAGCCGAAAGAAAGCGAAACTTCCAAGGACACGTCATTAGGGCCGCTGCCGATGGCCGTCGTCGGCACACCTTTGCGCTCCCCGAGCCTGATAACGACGCGCGGTGCGTCAGTGACTGCCACTGGAAACGGCGCATTGGTTTCGTCCAGGCGAACTTCCATGCGTTTCATCAGAATCGGCAGATCAACGGCCAGGAATTTAGGAACGATTTCCAGCTTCACAGTCATTTGACCGTGCGCATCAAAGAACTGGAAAAGCCTGTGTATGGCACTTAAATCAATACTGTAAAACGTATTTTTCGACATCACCCAGCTGCTTTGACCGAGGAAAAACACTGGATGGTCGAGACTATTGCCCTCTTCATCCACGGCCTCGAGTTTCAATTGCAACTCACCGCTTTCAGTTTCGGACATCACCGCCAGCGGTTTGATTACTTTGCCGGAAAAAGCCACTTCACTGCCGTCGGCCGTGTTAATGAGCTTGCTGCACAAGCTCAAATGGCCGATCACCGTACCCTCATCGCCCCGCGGTATGCGGTGACCGCCGGCGATACCTTTGGTTGTTTGGGGCAGCTGAGTGAGATATTTGGTGAGGCGATAAATTTTTGATTCCGGATCAAGAACATTCAAAAACTCGGGCGGCACCTTCAAAATATTGACTTTGCCTTGCCGTTCTTGCGGGACAGTGCCGACAATCAGTGCCAGCGGTTTTTCCAGAACCAGAACGCCCAGCTGATGCCGCGCATCTTCAGGCTCGGGCTCCTGACCTTTCACATCGTCCAGCATGTCCTTGGCTTTGGGCGCCCTGTCTTGCTGGTTGTCGCGACCGCGGTCGTTTTCGGCCAGGTCGAAGCGAATACCGGGATTGCCGCGAGCAATGTGCGTAAGAATGACGGCCACAGAGTGTTTGCAAACTTCTTCGAAATAAGGGCAGGAGCATTCAGCCTTGAATACTTGCTCCGAGTCGATGGCCACAACTACTTTGTAGGGCTGAGGCTCGGAGCCGATCACCAGGGCTTCAATCTTTGTGCCGCCCTCGGTCTCCTCATACTTGAGTACTTTTTTGCGGCGGTAGTATTGCACACCACGGCGATAGACGGGCTCGCTGCTCGATTCCTGCAGGGAATTCAGCGACAGCGTCAGTTTCTTACCGGAGGCTGGTTTCATTTACTTCCTTATCCTCCCGGCATCAAACCAGGAATCTCCCGTTACTCGCAAGTGAGGCGGCCAGAAAATGCACGCATTGCGCGGGCTACATGCTAAATCACCTACCCATCCCGCTTATGTCTTGTATACAGGACGGGATGCGGGCGGCGTTAGTCCCACAGCAATTAGCTTATCACGGCCCTCAAATAGTCAGCTAACTACTAATAAAGAAGACGAAATCAAGAGAAATGCGACCGGTCACTTATTGACCGTAGAGCCTGGCCGCATGTCAATAAAGCGGTCTGAAACTTGCTGGGCCCTGTTGTAAGCATTCTCAACAAGTTGATGCATTTCGACCTGGCGATTCTCCAGAATCTGACAATAGTCTTGCAGCAAGCCGGCTTGTGAACGCAACGCCTTGGCATTATCGGAAAGCGCCGGAATCAGCAATTCGATTTCTTCCAGCAGTGCGCTGGGCGGATGCACGGGCGGGCGCACTTTGACGAGCTGCTGCGGATCGAGAGACTCAGCCTGCTGGGGCGTGATGGGCTGGCCGCTTACCAGGGCCAGAGAGTCACGCAGACGTTCCAAAGATTGCTTCAAACCGAGAGCACGCTTATAAGATTGCTCGGCTTCCTTCTCCAACCAGGCTTTTCTGGTTTTCTGGTTGGCTAATTCTCCGGAAAGATGAGCAAGTGCACGTTGCCTGATTTCCAGCTCGTTCTGAATATGATCGAGCTCTTTCTCTTTTAGCTCGATGCCGCGGCGTCTAAGCCAGATGAGCAAAAGAACGACCAGACAGAAGAAAATACTGGAAAGAGTGATGAACAGATAACCGCGCTTGGAGCCGGACAGCTCCCAGAATCCGGTAGAAAGAAAGTTGTTCAGGTCTTCCATCAATGTGGGCGGAAAAGAACGCATGTAGTACACGCGCCCGAGAATGCGGCCTGGCTGCGTTTCACCCTCAACTTTTACGGCTCCGGACGATCGCGGAGATGTATGCTGAAAGGCGGCGCCCACGGGCGGCGGATCGGTTAGCAAATCAAAAGGCTCTTTTTCGAGCTTGAGATTTTCCGGTGTGAGCCGCTTCTGCCACGACTTGCGGCGATAAACTTTGTCGGTTTGATAAAGAATGGATGTGCCGGTTTCGTCTGTGACTACCAGCCCGAAAAGACCATAGGTGCAGTCGAGCACCTTCTGAATTTGATCGTCGCGACCGGAAATGATCAGCTGAGAGAGTGTGGACGGCAATGTATGGTGCAGCAAGTTGAAATCAACCGTCTGCACGCGATGAACTGTTCCGGTCCAATAACTCTCATAGAAAGCACGGCAGAGGCTGAACCAAATAAGAACGCAGACAACAATAAGACCGGGAATCAGGATCCGTTTCTTAGCAGATACGATAAAGCGATCCAATTCCAGGTTGAGACCATTGCCAAAGTCAGGTTTAGCCTGCTTAGGTCTTGCATTCGGTCCTGAAAGACGTTCCTGCACGGCGCAATCCTCAATACAGGTATGGATATAACATTTGGTTCATCAAAAGTACATACGTATATCCACTATGTAGATCAGCCTGAAAACTCTTATTCAGATAATGATCTTCAAAAAGCTTGGTGCTCGCGGGTCGGCAGAGCTGCAAAAAAAATCCTTCCCTCTTTGCATTCATGAAGACAGCGAAACAAAGTCAAATTCTGCGAAAATTTCAGCGGAGAAAAGAGAGTGCGAAAAGCAAAATCAAAAATCTTCGCCCTTTTCCTGTTTGCCCAGGTGTTCATTCTGGCGCATCCAGCCTCAGGACAGGGTTGATCACGCTCGCTTCTGGTGCCGGGCGCAGCAGGAACTTCAGGCGACATCAAAGCCGGCCACGGAACTCTTTCCATTGGCTACAGAAACGTTTATGCCAATCAGTATTTTTTAAACCCGCATGTGTTCACGCAGTTGAACAATGAAGAACGTCCGACGCGCCTCTGGAACACCGTTGATTTGACGGGCACTTACCAGTTGACCAAACGCGTCAATTTGCAAGCGACAGTGCCTCTGCAGTGGAACCAAGCAACGTTTCTTGTTCCTTTTACCGATGGTCCTCTGGCTGAGAGCTTTCGCCAGCGCCTCAGCACAGCCGGGGTGGGCGACATTGTCCTTATGGAGCGAACCTGGCTTTTCGACCCGGACAACGTGAAAAGAGGTAACGTGCTTCTCGGTCTGGGATTGAAACTGCCGACCGGAAACTACCGCGGCGGAAACACCTGGACGGGGGGAGCTGCAGGCGTCTGGAACAACAAGCCCGCACCCTTGACCATTCTCATTGGAGACGGCGGTGTCGATGTGCTGGCGGAAATTCTTGCTTATCGCATCGTCAAATGGCCGGTGCGAAAAACCAATGTTTTTGCCGTCGGCAGTTATTTGATCTCGCCGCGCGGAACGACCGGCATCCCATCGCAAAATCTGCTTCTGGGACCGCCCATATCCACCAGTCCTTTTACGCAAAACTCGCTGGTCAACACTGTTCCAGATGTCTATTCATTGAGAGCAGGTATGATTGTCCCGTCTCCTTTCAAGGAGAACAAATACTTGCGCCCCTTGTCCGGGCTGATTGCCTACCGCTGGGACGGCAGCCCCCAAAGAGATTTCATCGGCAACAGCAACGGCTTTCGGCAGCCGGGATTTTTCATGGCCGTCGAGCTGGGTCTTTTCTATCAGTACAAACGCCACTTGCTGCAAGCATCTTCGCCGATTTCATTCCTGCGCTACGCCTCTTTCAACAGCGGCGGAGAAAAACCTGGCAGTCCGGCGCCTCGAACCACAGCGTTTTCTCCTGCTTCTCTCAATCTCCGGTACACTTATTTTTTCTGACCGGCGCTTGATTTGTGTGATGGCAAACAAATCGCAGAAAATAGCTTCCATAATGCTGGCTTCAGCCCTTGCGGCCGCTTGCTGCGTTTTAGCAAAGCTGCCGGGAGCAGCCGCCCAGATTAGCTTCGATCCGGTGAGCACGTTCATACCTCTGGGACACAACGAAGACAGAAATGAGCACCTGGCTCGCACACTCAAGAACGAACAGGACCTGAAATTCAGGACCAGAGTACTGGGCAGACGCGGCGTAGTGCTGGTCGAATTTTCGCTTCCCACTTGTCCGGCCTGCGATCCGACGGCCAAATCGATTATCGAATTGCTCTCACATTTTGGCGGAAAGGTCGACTACATAAGGCTTGACCTCAACAAGAATTTGGGGCTCAGCTACAAGTACGATGTTCCGGAAGTGCCTGCCGTGCTGGTTTTCAAAAATGGTCAGCTGGAGGATCGTTATGTCACTTACAAAGCCGATCAGAAAAACAGGCTTGCCCAGTCGCTTTCACGCCTGATTGCCGATCCGCCGGGCAGCGGGGATGGAACACAACTGGTCTTGAAGGTCAGACCGGTCAATTAGCAATCCGCAGAAGCGCACCAGATATGGTGCCAGAAAACAATACCGAATCAAAAGATGTTTTGCCAGCAACACAATTTGCTGCAAGTTGTTGGCTGAACAACAAAAAAAGAAATTTGAGTCTAATTCTCCGTTTTGGAGGTTAGATTTCTGAGAATCGCGGGAATTACCAAAGAGTCAGAACTTCGCTCAAAACAGGAGGAAATCCTAAGAGCAAGCGTCTTTGACAATTGAACACAACCTAGTTGAACATCCGCCCTCACAAGGGCACCATAACACCAAGATGGTGAGGTTCCAAGGAACCATGAGAATTCACCGGGCGCTTTCGAGCGCCCGGTCTCGTTTTTGCATAAAAACGTTCGCGCACCAAATACGGTACCACCATGCCGGCGCTCGTTTCCAACATGGGCAAGGATCTGAAGGGTGACAAAAATGCGCAGATGTCATGCGTTCCAAAAGGAGGTACTCACGGGTTAAACTACTGGCCGGCCAAGGATTTTGGAATTTTGTTCCGAAAGCTGGACCGGCTTAGGTTTCCTGCGAGTCACCCTCCCAATGCTTTTATTCCTGACAGTATTCGTTGCCTCCTATCTGTATCACGGTCTTGGCATCACGGTCGGATACCACAGAATTCTCGCCCACAGAGCTTTGCGAGTGCCCAGATGGCTGGAATATTTCATCGTTTCAGGCGGGTATTTGTGTTTTGAAGGGTCTCCAATCGCCTGGGTGGCTACTCACCGAGTTCACCACAAATCCACCGACAAAGCCGGCGATCCGCATTCGCCCATCGACGGCTTCTGGCATTCCTTCGCCGGCTGGCTTTTCGCTCCCGAATACAAAACACCCAAAGACCAATTTCCAGTCGTTGTCCCAGATCTTCTCAGAGACCCCTTTTACAGACTTCTAGATCCATCCAATCCGAAAACCCAATGGCTCATTTGCCTGACTAACTGCATAGTTTTTCGCCTGGCCATCCTACTTTTACTCGGACCGGCTGCTCTTCTGGCCAATGTGCTTGCTGCCGCAACCATCTTCATTGCTGCATTTCTGGTCAATTCGGTCTGTCACTTGCCGACACACGGCTATCGCAATTTCGAAACCGCCGACCAGAGCCGGAATGTATGGTGGGTAGGGCTGATGGCGTGCGGCGAAGGCTGGCACAATAACCACCACGCGCTTCCGCAATCGGCAAGGCACGGACTGAGCTGGCGCGAGCCGGACATCTCCTGGTACGCCATTTTGGTCATGAAGGCTCTTGGTCTGGCAAAAGACATTCGCCTGCCAGCAGGAAAGAAGCCCGAACTGGCCATTGCTCAAAAAACCGATCAGGCAGGGCACTCTGCGGCAGCGGAAAAGGTCGCCTGCCTGGAGAAATTGGCCGACCTCGAGCCACGCCTGACCCCTGACCTTGTGTAAAACAAACGCAAAAATTATCAGATCCGGCTCTTTGCCCGCCGGGTAAATTTAACCCGCGGGTAAGCAAATCAAAAGGCCTATCTGCCAAGGGTTTCGAGCCGGAAGCTTAGGGCGAAAATCAGTTCGTGCGAGTAGCAAAGCTCGTTAGACTTCGGGCACTTTGCGACTTAAGAAATTAAGATGCGCTGCCAACGGGCAGAATGCATGAAGAATACATATGATTTTGCATTAGAATCTATAGACACTATGGAGTAGGCAAGTTCGATGACAAGTGAAGCAGGTGGAGTACGTCTGGGTGACCTCTTAACTCAGGCCGGGCTCCTCAGACCGGAAGAACTCAGGGAGGCGATGCAGATCGCCAAACACCAGTCGCTGCCGGTGGGGCGTGTTTTGATCATGTCCGGATTTCTTTCCGACGGTCAATTGAGAGCGGCCGTTCAAGCGCAGTCCTTGCTGAAAGATGGTGTCATCAGCCTAGAAACAGTTCTTCAGGCCCTTTCCATAGTCGGCAAAGAAGAGATGGCCCTGGAAGATGCTTTCCGACAGCTTGGTCTGGAAGTGCAGCAGAGCCAGCCCACCAACAAGCTGGGCGAATTACTGCTGGAGGCCGAGCTGGTTTCGCGTGAAGCACTCGACCAGGCATTACAGCAGTCAACGGCGAGCGGATTGCCGCTGGGACGCATTTTGATTCTGACAGGCGCCATTGTCGAGCCGCTCCTTTCCTCGGCTTTGAACGCTCAAGTACTGGTCAGAGACCATAAAATCACCCGCGATCAAGCCCTTCAAGGTTTGAGAGCCGCCAGAGATCGCCAGATTTCTCTCGAGCAGTCGCTTGCTGAAACCGGTCTGCAACTGCCGATGCATAATACTATCCGGCTGGGCGAATTACTCGTCAAATCCGGCATTATGCCCGATACCAACCTGATGGATTACGTAGAAATGGGGCTGGTTCAAGAACAGCCGCTCGGGCAGATCCTCATTGCCCAAGGTGTGATCAACGACAGCATTCTCACCAACGCATTGGAATTGCAAAAGATGGTCGCTGCCGGCTCTTTAATCGGAGAACAAGCGGCTCTGGTTTTGAACATGGTGGCCAGCGGCGGCACCACCATCGAGGAAGTTTTGAAAGCGCAACAACCGCAACAGGAGCCGGTTGTCGAAACAGTTCCACTCTATCAATTTCTGCAATTGGCAGGCCGCATCACACCGCAACAAATTGAAGAAGCCGTGCGCACAGGCACTCGTGATGCTCAGATCATGGGGTTGATGCTGCACAAGGTTGGCGCTATCGCCGAGTTCGAAATGGGCGTCGCCCTGGCCCTCAACGATTTCATGGCGAAAAACATCGTCAGTGTCGAGCAAGCAATTGTGGCTTTGAATTATTGCATTACCAATCAGATTTCACTTGAAGATGCATTCGCGCAGATGGGCTGGTTCTTGAATCAACCGTATAACAGTTACACGAGTCAGAGCTCGGCAGGCGCAGCACCGGCCCTTTCAGTGGAGATGGCTGCCGGCGTTGCACCAGTTGCGGCACCACCCGCGGACGGCTACTCTCATGCGGCTGTCGATCCCAATGCGACAGCGCAATTGCCACCGGTGACGGAAGCCGAACTTCATTTGACACCCGAGCAACTGGCCGAACAGCAGCAGGCTCAGGAGCTTTACGAACAACAATTAGCCGCGCAGCAGCAGCAGCAGGCTTACGAGCAACAGCAAGCACAGGAAGCCCAACAGCAAGCTCCCGAACAGCAGACCCAGCAGCAAGCATACGAGCAATTGCAGCATCAGTACGAGCAGCAAGTGCAACATGCGCCCGCACCCGAGGCAGCCGCGGCTCCTGCGGAAGCCTTCATGCCTCCGCCTGCGCCAGCCGCCGAAGCGCAGCAAGCAGCCACAACGGTCGACCCAGCTGCGGCCCAGGCTCAGCAAGCCGCTCCTGCAGAAGGTGATGGAGCGGGCGGGCAAGACGATGGTCAGAAGCCGCGCAAACGGCTTGCCGACCTGGTTCCCTAAAGCAAATTTCCAAAACCGCAAAAAATCGCCGCCACCACATACAGTGACGCACTGGTTTGAACAAGTGCATGCGCATCGTCAAAATCTGTTTTAAGGTCGGTTTGTCACGCGGGTTTCCCAAGTAGGATTAGTTGCGAAAACCTGCTGTTTAATTTGCAATTCCGCTTCTTGAAAAACGATTTATGGTATGAATTACAGCCACGAGACATTGATCCGAAGACACTTTTACTGTGTTCCATAGGAGAGCAGAATGCAAGCACAGAAAATTCAATACAAAACATATGAGAAGAAAGACTTCTCGCATCTCAAGAATTTGACCGGTATCTCAGACAAGACATTGGAAATTCACTTTGCCTTGTACGCCGGTTATGTAACCAACACCAACACACTCAACGAGAAAGTGATCGAACTTACCGAAGCCGGTAAGAGCGGCACTCCGGAATACGCCGAACTGAAGCGCCGTTACGGCTTCGAGTACAACGGCAAGGTTTTGCACGAATACTATTTCGGCAACCTCAAATCCGGTGGATCCGACGAGCCGAAAGAGAGCAGCACGTTGGGCAAAGCCATTGTCGACACCTATTCTTCTTTCGAAGTCTGGAAGAACGACTTCATGAAAGTCGGCGCCATGCGCGGAGTGGGCTGGGCTATCCTGTTCCAGGATCCGGAAACCAAAGTTCTCTCGAACCACTGGGTCACCCTGCATGAAGAAGGCAATATCGCCGGATTCAAGCCGATCCTGGTTATGGATGCTTGGGAGCATGCTTTCTTGCTCGACTACAAACCGGCAGAAAGACCTAAGTACATCGAGGCTTTCTTCAGCAACATCGACTGGGCCGCAGTCGAAGGCAGACTGATTAAATAGTCGGCCCTCAGCAAGACGATTGGCAGCTTTAGAGGAGGCAGGCTTTCTGCCTCCTTTTGCTTGGCGTGTTTTTATCCTCGAATCTACTCTCGAAATCCCGCGGGAAGGCGCGCAAGTCCGTTTCTCATGAGAAACATTCTATTCAGTTCGGCTTCATACAAGGGGGATCCTCATGACAAACCCGCTAAAATAGGGTGTCCGGCAGCTAGATCTGAGGTTCGAGATGGTCGAAACAACCGAGTTGGAAAAGAAGGCGAGCAGCCATGACGAGCTGGAAAGCGATTTGCAGGACAGCCAATTGGACGAACCGGCAAACGCCGAGTCGCTCGAGAGCGACGATTCGGAAACCTCTGATGAAATCACAGAAGAAGAATTGGCACGCCCGGCACTGACGATCAAAGAAGCCTCTTCTTTGTTGGGACGCTCGGTCAGAGCGCTTGAACGCAGCATTCTGGGGCGTTGGGGAAACAGACTTCCCGAAGGTTGGATTGCCAAAAAAATCAGCATAGACGGCAATAACGAGTGGCGAATTATTCCGCCTGATAGTTTCAAAGTCAGGCATCGCTCTAGAGACGAAGAAACCGGACGCGAACCCGAGGGTGATGATTTGATACCTAATTTACTGGAAGAGGCTTTGAATCTCGCCCTTCCCCAAAAACCAAAAGAAGCTTTCGTAGTCAAGCACGGCGAAGATGGGCTGGACAACTCAACTATCATCATCGACCGCTCGGAAGAAGTCGAGCAGCTCCTCAAAGAACTGGTCAAAGTGCACAAAGCGCTTGCAGACGAAACCAGACAGCACGTCGAAGATCTGCGCATGCTCAACGAGATGACTAATTCGATGCGCTTGCTGGAAACCAATCAGCACAACAATCAGATGCTCAAAGAAGAAGTGTTGAACGCCCAGCGCGAGCTGGTTTCCTTCAAACAACAGTACGAGGCATACTTGAGCCTGCCCTGGTGGAAGCGCTTATTCCGCAGTTTTCCATAAGAGCGAAGCTGTAAAAACCGGAACTTGCCCATAATTCTTACGCGCTCAACTTCGCAGCGGTAAGATAACATGATGTTGTCTATCAAGACACCAAAATAAGAGGGATCCCAGGAGGGTTTATGCCAAGATTTAAAATCACATACTGCGGAGCTTGAGGGTATCAAGCCAGAGCTGTCAGGTTGGCAGCCGAATTAGAAAACCTCTTTTCTGAAGAATCGGAACTGATCAAATCAAGCGGCGGCGTATTCGAAATCGAAGACAAAGGGCAGCTGATCTTTTCCAAAAGCAAGTTAGGAAGATTTCCGGATGATGACGAAGTGGCGAAAATCATCCAGCTGACTGCAAACGGCGCATCACTTGTCGATGCTCAAAAAGAGGCAGCAGAATCCGCACAAGGTGTGAGCTTCGGTGACTGGTTAAAAGGCATTTTGCATCTCAAGCAGCCGAAAAACCCGTAGAACATTTGGGCTCAGTCAACGGCCGAGTAGCCGAAAATAGCGAGGTTGGCTTCAAGTGGATCTGATATTCGAAGGTCGATTGTCAGATCAGATCAATATGAAGGACGTCTTGCTGCGCATCAAAAGCCTGCAGACGCCAGGCTTGAAGATATTGCGCATCAACCGGCAGCGTGATGGCCTGCAAGGCAAGATTGCCGTTGATAGCGGCAAATACGTGACAGCCGCTTCCGTAATCGACAGCGTGGAAACCGGTTATCCGGCGCTCCGCCTGTTGCTTACGGTAAGCGACGGAAATTTCGCTTTGCTCAATGCCATGCCCAACGACTCAATCGAGTTGCAGCCGAATCTTCATATCGGCATCGATCAATTGCTGCAAGCCATGCCGCATTTGCCCGACAGTCCGGCCAAGCTGTTCGATGAAAGAGCCCTTCTCGACAAAGTCTTCGGGCAGGATTTCACACTGGGCGATTTGCCTGCCCACAGGGACGACGAGCAAGAGGAGCCTGTCACGCAAAATCAGACCCTTTCAGGTCCCAATAAAGTTCCGGACAATGTTACCTGGGCATTGATGCAACCGCTCATCGACGATCAGTCGTTTTCTCCCGGCAGGGTCGATGGAGAGGACCTCGAACCAACGCCTCCCAGCCGCAACCCCAGAAAGACTCTCACAGGCTCACCGGCCTTGCGCCAATCGGAATATCTTTCCAAGGAAAAGCCGCAAGAAGCCGCAAGGAGTCTGCCGATTATTGCAATCGGAATCATTCTTGTCGTGGTGTTGGCAATTGGTGTCGCGCTTTCCTTCATCAAGTGATATTCTCCACAAAGAGTTCTTGTCTTTGTTGTCGCGTTCTTATGGTCGCATTGCATGTCCGGTCATACTACAGCTCTAAAAGTAGCAATTGACGGACCTGCAGGTGCGGGAAAATCAACGGTCGCCAAGATTGCTGCCAAAAAACTCGGCTATCTGTATTTGGATACCGGTGCCATGTATAGAGCAGCAACCGTGCTTGCCTTGCGAAAAGGACTGAGCATGGAAGAACCCGACGAGATTGCCGAAGCGGTTGCTCAAGCCAAAATCGATCTTGTACCGGCAGCCAACGCGGACGGCAGCCCGATTCTCAAAGTCTTTCTTGACGACGAAGACATCACTTTCGAAATTCGCTCGCGTGAAGTCAGCCTTATGGTCAGCCCGCTTTCCACCATCGGTCCGGTGCGCGATTCTCTAGTCGCTCAACAAAGAAGATTGGCGCAAAGCGGCGGTGTCGTACTGGACGGACGCGACATCGGCACGGTGGTGCTTCCTAATGCCGAAGTAAAAATTTTCCTGACAGCCTCTGCAGCAGAGCGCGCTAAGCGCAGAATGAAAGAGTTTGAAGCACGTGGAGAAAACG
This sequence comes from Cyanobacteria bacterium PR.3.49, assembly GCA_013997645.1. Taxonomy (GTDB): domain Bacteria; phylum Cyanobacteriota; class Vampirovibrionia; order Obscuribacterales; family Obscuribacteraceae; genus QKMZ01. The sequence goes on along the minus strand of PNKB01000086.1, from coordinate 6,899 downwards.
TCGAATTCGACACTGTTCTCAAAGAAATCATCGAGCGCGACAGAAGAGACTCGACAAGAGAAATTGCCCCTCTCAAGAAGGCTCCTGACGCAAGCGAAGTAATTACAGACGGCATGACAATCAACGAGGTCGTAGAAAAAATCCTCGACCTTTGCTCTCAGGCAAAATTGCACGAGCGATCGCGCCGCGAACTTATATAGATTTGCAGCCTCCAGCTGTTTAATGCTCACGCCCAACTTTTGACCAAACCTCCAGGTTATGTTCTCACCATGCCGAGATTGACTTAGAGGAAAAACACCGTGGCAATGTTGGACCCAACCTCTCAAGCGCATTTGGAGCCTATGCAAATGCGAGGACGGCAAGGCATTGGCGGCGCACCGAACGTGAATACACAAACTGAAAATAGTACTCGCCCCCGTCAGCGCTTGACCAGCGCCGAACTCTACGATTTGCAGCGGCGTTTCGACCACTTCATAGAGAAGTTGAACGCGCCCCGAAGGCGATACAGCCCATAAACCTTTTGGAGAAGGACCACAGTTGAGACAACCCTGTCAGCCGGGGTTGTCTTTACTGCATCCGGTTTTTGCATTGCTATACTGCTGACGTAGCTTAAGCAAGCAAGGTCCGTCTCATTAAACTGACAAAACAGATATTAATTCTCGTGGCAGCGCCCGTCGTCATTGAAGTGGGAATGGTGGGCTGGCTGCTGCATACTTTTCATCAGTCCGAAGAAGCGCGCCTGCAGCTCATAGAATCCCGCACCATGGTGGGACACATCAATGCTCTCCTTTCCATGCATTTGCAGCGAACACAATTGATGTTTCTCAGCTTTGCCAAAATACTCGACAAAGACGAGCACAAAATTCGCGAATTGAATTTTCGTCAGACTGCAGAAGTAAAAGTCATAGCAGAACTTTCTTCGCACTCGGAGAAAAAAAGGGCGGAATGGGAGCACCTCAAAAGTTTGATCTTCGAAGTTCAGGATGGTTTCGAAAAACTGCGCCACTATCACAAAACCGGCGACAAAATGAGCGCGATCATGCTTTTGGCAAATTTCCAAAAAACGATTGATGATTTCTATTCGGAAATAGAGCAAATCGTCAGACAAGAAAGTGCCGCCGATGTCGAATTGCAGCGCCAGCTGACGGAAAATAACGATCGGCTGGTAAAAATTCTCTGCGCGTCTTTAGCAGTTATCGTCGTCACCGCAGTCGCCGCGGCGATTTATGTCAATACAAGATTTACCAGCCGCCTTGATATTCTCATGCAAAACACCCGCCGCATGTCGGCTGGACTGGCGCCGGAGAAGCCGATTGAGGGCGAGGATGAACTGGCGGAAATCGACAAGGTTTATCACCAGATGCACAACGCACTGGAAGTTTTGCGCAAGCACGAACGGGCCATGCTGGAAAATGCCGCTGAAGCAATCTGCTCTCTTGATGCTGGTCTCAGCTTCACGAGCGTGAACCGCGCCACTGAAAAAATCTGGGGATACGATGCGGATGAATTGTTGGCGCGCCGAGTTATTGACCTTATCGCCGACAAAGACAAAGAAAAATTCGCCGGTGAAATTTCAGCAGCAATCGGCTCAGACAGCGAGTTTCGAACTGAGACAAAAATAAAACGCAAAAACGGAGATGCCGTGGAAACTGCCTGGAGTATCTCCTGGTCGAAAGAAGAAGGCTCTCTGTATTGCGTCGTGCAGGACATCACACAAAGAAAAGAACTGGAGCAGATGAAACAGGATTTCTTTGCCATGGTCAACCACGATCTGCGCACCCCTCTCACATCCGTCCAAATGGTTCTTGATTGGGTGGAAATCGAAATTGGTGATGAAATGCCTGAAAATCTCTTGAAAGCGGTCAAGCGCGCCAAAGGGTCATCGCAAGAGATGCTGACCCTGGCCAACAGTTTGCTCGAGATGGAACGCTTGGACTCGGGCACACTCAGCCTGGATAAAGCCAAGACCGATGTAGCCGAATTGCTGCGCACCAGCATGGCTCAAGTGGAAGCGCTGTCGATCCCTAAAAAAATAGAATTGAAAGCAGAGCTGAGCGAAGTGATTGCAGAAATCGACAAGTCGCGTATTCTGCAGGTGACAACAAATATTCTCACCAACGCCGTAAAATTCTCACCCATCGACTCCACCGTTACCGTCTTGCTGGAAGATCTCGGAGACACTTGCAAAGTAACGATCAAAGACAAGGGAGTTGGCATTGCCGAGGAAGACATCAAATATGTATTCGAACGGTTTCGCCAGGCAGGCAGCGCAGATGGCAGAAAGCAAGGTTTCGGACTGGGACTTTCCATCTGCAAATCGATTGTGGAGGCCCATGGCGGGCAGATAGGAGTCGAATCAGAAGAAGGCAAGGGCAGCACATTCTGGTTTATCCTCAAGACCGAGACGGCTTGAATCAGCTATCATTTGGTAACTAATCCAACCTCTTGCCATGGCCAAAATTCTCGTAGTAGAAGACGATACGGCGCTTGCCGAAATAATCCAGGGATGGCTCTCCCGAGAGAAACATCAATGCGAAGTCGTAAGCGACGGCACTGACGCGCGCACGCGGGTTAAGACTTACGATTACGACATCATCATCCTGGACTGGGAATTGCCTGGTTGCAAGGGAATTGACATTCTCAAGGAGTATCGAGACGGCGGTGGCGAGGCGCCCATCTTGATGCTGACCGGGCGATCGGACATCACCGACAAAGTGACGGGCTTCGACACCGGCGCTGACGACTATTTGACAAAACCATTTCACGCGCGCGAATTGACTGCAAGAATTGCGGCCCTTCTGCGAAGACCGCACGGGCAGGGCGAGGATAACGTCAGACAAGATCGTTTCGAGCTGGACCGAAAAGCCGGCGTTTTGCGCATCGGCAACAAGAAGGTTCCACTTTTGCCCAAAGAGCTGGCGCTCATGGAGTTTCTCATGAAACATCCGCGGGAATTGTTCTCGCCGGATGCGCTCTTGAACAGGGTCTGGCCGACCGAATCCGAATCCACTGACATGGCCATCAGGTCGTGCATCAAACGTTTGCGTCAGAAATTAGCTGCCGAAAACGAGACCGATGTCGTGCGCAATGTGCACGGGCACGGATATGGCTTTTTCCCTGACTAGATGCGCCTTAGCCGCCTTGATTTATCCGGCATCGGCACGTGGTAGATAAATTGGGGGGAGATCGGTACTATTAGCAGACTTTGCATTTTCTGAAAGACAGCGGTTGCCATGGCGAAAATTCTTCTTGTTGAAGACGACATCGATTTGACCAGCACGATGAGCGATTTCCTCGAGCATGAGGGATACACTGTCGAACATGCAGGCGATGGTGCTGAAGCAGACTTTCGCCTCTCGTCTTTTAAATACGATCTGATCATGCTCGACTGGAATCTTCCCAAAATGTCCGGGCTGGACGTCTTGAAAAAGTATCGTCTGGGCGGCGGTCGCACTCCGGTATTGATGCTGACAGGGCGGGGCAATCTTTCCGACAAAGAATCCGGACTGGATATGGGCGCGGATGATTACTTGAGCAAACCTTTTCACTTGACCGAGCTTTCGGCTCGATTGAGAGCGCTTCTGCGCCGCAGCTACGATTTTCCTGATGGCGATGTGACCATTCAGATTCGTAATTTGGAGCTGTCATCTGCAAGCCGCAAATTAACGGTGGATGGAATGAACATACATCTGTCCCCAAAAGATTTTTCTCTGCTCGAATTTTTCATGCAACATCCGGACGCTGTCTTCAATTACGACGCCCTGGCGAAACGGGCCTGGGATGACGACGGAGAAACTACCGAAGAAGCAGTCAGATCGGCTATCAAACGCATCCGCAAAAAAATCGGCGATGTCGAAGGGACAGTCATTGAAAATCTTTCGAAAGAAGGATACAGGCTAAATTCCAATCGACCGGCCTGAAAAAAGATTTTTCGCTGAAAAATCTTTTTCAAGGTGGCAAGAGCTTCTCGAAGCGCAGCAGTTGTGAATTGAATTCCGATTTGATTTTGCCGTCGTGTTTGTATCCATTGCGCTCGTAGAATCTTATCGCGCGTGCGTTTGGTTCAAACACCCAGAGCTGAACGCGGTTGAATTTTCTCTCTTGCAAATTTTCCTCGCACCATCGCAACAGCCGGGCGCCCAAACGTTTTTCCCAAACGCTCGGGTGCAAATAAATGCGATCGACCGAACCGCATTTATCATCAGCATCTTCATCGCGAGACGGACCAGCCGACACGAATCCGACCGTCTCTTGCCCACGCATCAATATGCATGTAAAAGATGTTGGAGACAGGACTCTTTCGCGCCATATGTTTTCGAAATCAGCAAGACTCCTGGACTGGACGTACTCAGGTATCAAGGTGGAGAAGGTCGCATTTATCGACTGATAGTGAACGGCAGCCAGTGCTTCAGCATCTGATTCCGTTGCCGGTCGCAGCGAGAAATCCGTCGGATCGAAATTTGAAACTGAATTACTCTCGGCGGACATTCGACTATTATCCTATTGGATGTGAATCGGCTTGCTTGTCGAAATCAGCATGGAGTCAAGCTCGTCGAGTGTCTTCATGCGCTTGGCAAAAATTTGCTCGGGCAATTCGTTTTTCTTTTTCAACTTTCTTCTGTGGCGAATATCGTCGTAAAGCCACCAGGAAGTGAGCGCCAGGTTGAGCGCGTTACCACCGGTCGAGGATATAGCGCCCGCCATCGCCAGGTTGTTGACGGCTTTTGGCCTTTCGGCAAAGCTGCTGTTGACCGAAACATTCGCCATGATGTCCTGTGCCAAATAAGTTCCGGAAATCAGCGGACCGCTCAGCTCTCCTTGCAAGGCGACCTTGTTGGCGTGGCGCAGATCTTCCATAGTCTCGTCCAGATATCTGTCATAACGAGCCGACCACAACGCGTATGCGGCGGTGCGATTTTGCACGGATGTAGAACCTTCAAGTACGGAAATATCCTTCGACGACAGTTCTTTGTTGAGGTCCGCCATGGCAACTTTGGCATCGCTTTCGGTATTGAGCAGCTTCTCTTGAAACTTCTTTCTCAATCGATGGCGCCAGTATTTGGCCAGCACGTAGTATCCACGCGAACTGGCTGGTGCACTGGAGATACCGAAGCAATCTCCGATAATGCCGGTCACAGCGGACGGCCTGTTGAAATGACTGTCATCCAGAGCCTTCATGCCCAAAAGATATGAAGCCAGGTACAAACCGTCAGCGGCCAGATCAAGCGCATAATAGACGTTATAACTGGACTGCAGCGATTTCACATCGACATATACATCGGCAAATTCAGACAAGCACCAATCGCGAAAATGCTTGAGCACTCTTCCTTCTGTTTTATAAACACCGGCCAGATCGGAATCAGGAAATTTCTCTATCATGGCGTCTCTTTGCGCCCTCAAGGCATCGATTTCTTTGACACGCGAAACGACTTCCTCGACGGCAGCGCCGGGGCTTCTCTTCGTCATGATGTTTCTCAATGCTATCCATGTATTGGTCCCCAATTCCAGGGACACGCCGGCACCATCAAAGAGAATACCGAGGATGCCGACTCTTGTGGCACGGCGAATTTCGCCATTGGTAATTTTGTTGGGATCGCGAATATTGGACCCGTAGATTTTTGTAAACCATATGGTCGATGCCAGGCTGGTTCCGGCTGATGCGAGCTGTGATGCCGCGAAACGCCAGCGCCGGCTCGGTGGTTCTTTCATGCCGTGCATGCGGTATTGCAGGTAATACCGTTCGAGATCGATTTCTTTGTGCAGAATGCTATTGGTGAGACTGTCGATTTCGCGTTCTTCATCAGCAGGAAGAACAGCCAGTGAACAAGTCGGCAGAAGAAATTGCAAGCACAAAAAAAGCGTGATTGCTCTTTTAAATCTCCACTGCCTGCCGCAATGCATTTTAGGTCCGCGCAACGTCAAGAATCACTCTGGCACCATTGACAAGTTTATCCCATCTTTCGCGGGCCAGAAGATCTGCCACCAATGCCGTCCAGCCGGTTTGATGGTCGGCTCCCAAGCCTCTGCCTGTTTCGGGATTGAAGTATTCGTAAAAGAGAACCAGATTCTTCCAGCTGGGATCTTCTGCATACTTATGCTGTTCGCCGTTGCAGGGACGAACTCCGTTCTTATCTGGTAAAAAAATAGATGACAGGCGGCGAGCGATTTCTTGAGAAACTTGCTCGAGGTTCATCATATTGCCGGAGCGCGTCGGGCATTCTACTTTCAATGTATCACCGAAAAAGTGATAGTAACGCAATAGCGACTCGACGATCAGATAGTTCAATGGAAACCAAATCGGGCCGCGCCAATTCGAATTGACGCCAAACATGCCCGTATCGCTTTCATTCGGCATGTATTGAACACGGTGCTCTTTGCCCCCGGCAAAGAAAGAGAAAGGATTCTTCTCGTGATACTTAGACAATGAGCGGATTCCGTAAGGCGAAAGAAATTCATCCTCATCAAGAAGATAAGCGAGCAATCTTTCCAACCTCTCACGTGACGGAATAGCCAAAATACGCACATCATGATCTTCCTGCGCGTAGGAAATCGATTTTGCCAAATCGGCGCGATAGGTCAAGAACCACTGCATGCGTTTATAAAAATTCGGCATATTCGCCAATTGGCATTCGTCAAACGTATGCACGGCAATGAGAGGAAGCAGCCCGACCAGCGATCGGATTTTCAAACTGACGCAGTGATCATCGACATGAATTTGATCGTAATAGAAACCATCTTCATCGTCCCACAATCCGTGACCGCCAAGGCAATTCATCGCATCGGTAATGGCAACGAAGTGCTCGAAATACTTCGACGCCATGTCCTCATAAACAGGATTTTCTTGAGCCAACTCCATCGCCATGCGAAACATGTTCAAGCAGAAGAATGCCATCCATGCC
>PNKB01000085.1 GCA_013997645.1 Cyanobacteria bacterium PR.3.49 | reverse complement strand
CCACGGTTCCGGTCGGCTCCGGCAACTGGGTGGAAATGCTGGTTCACCAGGGCGTAGAAAGCGTTCAAACAGTTCCTGCCCGCTCGGCACGAGCCGATCAACCGACGTTCACTGTGGTTTCCAACCCTGAATTTCTCAGGGAAGGCAGTGCGATTTCTGATTCGTTCTACCCTGACCGCATCGTTGTCGGCTCGGCCGATGACACTGCTGTCGTGACGATGAAAAAACTGTTTTCTCCGCTGATCAATCAAACTTTCGACCCGCCTGAAGGTCTGCCTCGCCCGGATAATTTCGGCAAAGTTCCTTTTGTCGTAACCGATCTCGCCAGTGCTGAGCTGATCAAATATTCGGCCAACGCATTTTTGGCTATGAAGATCAGTTTTGCCAATGAAATTGCCGGACTTTGCGAAAAGGTTGGTGCCGATATTCGTCAGGTTGCACCGGGCATCGGTCTCGATACCCGCATCGGCAGCAAGTTTCTCAATGCAGGCGTGGGCTGGGGCGGAAGCTGCTTCGGCAAAGACATCAACGCGCTTATCAATGTAGCTCGCGAATACAGCTACCCGACGTCACTTCTGGAAGCAACGCTCTCCGTCAATGAGCGTCAGCGTTTGTGCGTGATCAAGAAATTGCAGGAAGAATTGAAAATAGTCAAAGGTCGCACCATCGGCCTTATGGGTTTGTCATTCAAGCCAAACACCGATGACTTGCGCGATGCGCCCAGCTTGACTCTCGTGCGTGCTCTGACAAAAATGGGCGCACAGGTCAAAGTGTTTGATCCTGTTAGTATTGAAAGTTGCCAACGCAATTTTCCTGAATTGGAAATTGCTTATTGCACGACGGTCGAAGATCTGGCCAAAGACAGCGATGCGCTCGTGCTTGTGACCGAGTGGGAAGAATTCGCCAATGCCAACTGGAAGCAATTGGTGAAGAGTATGAAGTGGCCTCTAATCATCGACGGCCGCAACATACTGCCTCAGGACGTGCTTACTGATTGTGGTGCCATTTACAGGGGAATCGGACATTGAAGGTACTGATTACAGGCGCAGCTGGATTCATAGGTTCGCATCTGGTTGACCGCATGTTGAAAGATGGTCACGATGTGATTGCCATGGACAATCTCATCACCGGCACCATCGGCAATATTGCGCAGCATCAATCGAATACCCGCTTTCAATTCATCCATCACAACGTTTCCAATCACATACATGTAGTCGGTCATTTGGACTGGGTGATTCATTTTGCATCTCCGGCAAGCCCAATCGATTATCTGGAACTGCCGATCGAAACGCTCAAGGTCAATTCGCTGGGCACGCATAATACGCTTGGTTTGGCGCTGGCAAAAGGGGCGAAGTATTTCCTTGCCAGCACCTCGGAAGTTTACGGAGACCCCGAACAGCATCCGCAGAAAGAGTCTTACTGGGGGAATGTAAACCCGGTTGGACCTCGCGGTGTGTACGATGAATCAAAACGTTTCGCTGAAGCAATCACGATGGCTTACAACAAAAAACATGATCTCGACACGCGTATCATCCGTATTTTCAATTGCTACGGTCCGCGTTTGAGAGCCAATGACGGACGCGTGGTTTCCAACTTCATCGATCAAGCATTGCGCAATAAGCCGCTCACCATATATGGTACCGGTTCGCAAACGCGCAGCTTTCAGTATGTGTCCGATCTCGTCGAGGGTATCGTGCGCTTGCTTGGCGTAAAGCATCACGAGCCGGTCAATCTGGGCAATCCCCAGGAAAGAACGGTATTGGAATTGGCTGAGTTGATCAAACAATTGACCGGTACAAGAAGCGAAATTGAATTCAAGCCATTGCCTACGGACGACCCGAGACGCCGACTGCCGGATATTACAAAAGCAAAGACGCTTTTGGACTGGACGCCGCGCGTGGAGATAAGAGACGGGCTTCAGCAAACCATTGCCTGGTACAAAGAGCAGTTGGCTGTCGCCAAGTAAAACCAGTCGCGATCCGGTTTCTTGAGAACTTGAATTACGGAAACTGCGGACTAGGGTAATCCCCAGGCCGGTTTCAGTCCGTTTGTCAGAGGAAAGGCGCGCTCTATCCCGTAATCTCGAATGTGTGAGGCAACAGCACACAACAACACGGGGTTCGGCATAATGCACGTTTTGAAATCAGCGGCAGCGGTTCTATTTTTTTCGGCAGGCATGTTACTGCCGGGTATGGTCGGCAATCAGCTCGCACTTGCGGGTGAAGCACCAGCGCAGAGTGCCGAGCGCCCGGTCCTGGATCTGGCCTTTCTTATCGACACTACCGGATCTATGGGCGGCGAAATCGAAATGGTCAAAAAGAAGACCAAAGACCTCGTGGCCAAGCTGGCTTCCGGTAAGCCCGCACCGATTGTTCGCGTCGGACTGGTTGCCTATAGAGACAGAGGCGACGAATATGTAACTAAGGTTTTTCCCTTCTCCGACAATATAGATAAAGTCGTAAAAGACATTACTGCTTTGAATGCTGCCGGCGGCGGCGACACTCCGGAAGCGGTGAATCAGGGCTTGCATTCGGCTCTCAACGATCTCGAATGGACATCGAATAAGAAAGCATCTAAATTGCTTTTCTTGATCGGAGATGCTGGTCCAAGCGTTTACACAAACGATTTCAATTGGGAGACTGAGGCGAAAAGCGCTATTTCGCGCGGTATTCAAATCAATACCATTGGCTGTGATGGACTTGATTCTGCTGGCACGACCGTTTTCGAAAAAATAGCAAAACTTTCTGATGGAAAATTCGAAACTCTGGCATATCGCCAGGAAATAGTTAATTCCGAAGGCAAAAAAGAAACACTGATCACATCGGCCGGTATGCGATACAAAGTCAGGGCTGGTGCGGAATCGGAATGGAAAGCCGGTGCTAAAGACCTGGCTGCAAAAGGACTGGCAGAAGCGGCACCAGCGGCTCCCGCGTCGCTTGCTAAAGCAGGATTTTCCAGGTCACGCGCCATGAGGGCTGCGTCCTTTGAAGCGGGTCGCGCCGGCGTTTCATACGAATCGATGGGTCCTTCGGTGAACAGGGGGGACAGCAATCTTGATGATCTGATGCTCAATGCCGCAAAGAGCAAACTCAAGAAAGACGCTTCGATCATCTACACGAAATAAGAGCTTGGTGTCAACATGCGCCAAATAAACAGGACAGGATAAGCAACCCCGGGCCGATGCCTGTCTTGAAAGAGGGAAGGATAATCTCCTTCTCTCTTTTTTGTCCCTTTTTCTTTTGCCGCGGCTGCCACATAGCCGCCATATTGGCCGGCTTATGCTCGGGCAGTTGGTAGCGCTTCAGTTTTTACGTGGAGTTGAAAGATGACTACGAATGACGTACAGGATGCCGTTGAAAATGTTAGTCAGGCACTGGATACCGCCAAGGATCAAAACGAGCAAGTCGCAGCGCTCGAGAAATTTCAAACCGAAGTCGAAACTGACATGCGCGGGATGAGCGCCGAAGAAAGCCAGGATTACATGGGCAAACTTACTATTGAGCTGGAACAGAGCGGTCAGCTTCCGGCTCTTTCTCTTGCTTATGCCGATCAATTGGGCGGCAATCTGGACCGCGATGATCTCAAAAGCGAGATGAGAACAACCAATCGATTTGCAGCTTATGGCAATCACTCTGCGCGTCTCGATCAAGTGTTTCTCAAATACCTGACGGACAATTACGACAAGGGCGAGAATTTAATTGAGGCGTCGAATAACAATTGGGTGTGGACCGATTCGAGCATCAGCAGTGACGACATTTCGAAGAAGCTTACGGAGTTCAGAGAAAACCGCGATGAGAGAAAACGCGTTGCCGACAACCAGGAAAAAGCCGGTCCATATGCAGCAACTCTCTTAAATGGCGGCGAAAAATCTCTCTTCAATTTCATCGATAGGTATTCCCAGAATAATTCTCTCAGCAAGCTCGATTTGACCAGGTATTTAGCGGACGCTGAAGCGAGCGGCAGCACTGACGGAATGTACGCCGAGCACAGGCAGCAAACTGTGCGAGAACTTTTGCGCAATTGGGATAGTGAAGATAAAGGTACTTGGATGCGCGGCGGATTTCGCAATGATGGATTTGCGTCCAGCGGATTGAGCAAGGAGAGTCTGCTGAAATCTACAGGCTATGCGTCCGAGCAGGGCTTAATGGCAGAGTATGCCAGACGGGCCGCAGACCTGACGGCAGAAAACGAAGCTATGCAAGCAGAGGATGAACATCCGGAATCTGACGATGAATCGAACAGCGAGTCGCAGGTTGAATCAACCGATGAAAACGTTGCAGGTGGAGATCCCGAAGCAGAATTAAGTGCTGCAGACGATCAAAATGCTGTCCCGAGCGAAGCCCTTGAGCAAGAGGAAGAACCGCAGTCCGTGCCCGAAACGGTAGGAGTCGCAAAAGGCGACAGCTACTGGCGAATTGCTCACAAATTGTTGGGAGAAAGTGCCACCAATAAGGAAATTTTTGCAAAGATGATGGAATTGCAAGAACTCAACAACAATGCACCGCTTATCTGGAATCCGGACAGTCAACAGCAAATCGTGGTTGCTCTTGAGAAAGCCGAACCGGCGGTAAGGCCAAATATAGTTTCAATTTAGACAAAGTCTCTAGGGCTGATCGACTGCGTTTTTCTTCTGCTGAGTCGGATTGTGATGCTCATAGGCATATCTAGCTCCATAATCCAGCATGACCGTTTTTCCAAGTGCATTGATGCCGACTTGATCGACAGCCCAGCTCACTTGATCGCCCATAAGAGTTTTATTGTAATCGTGGAATGACACTCCATCTTTCGACATCTGCTCTCTGAGGGCTGCGGCTTGTGCTTCAGTGACAGGGGTTTTTAAAACTTCTTGCAAACCGAGCGAGTGATTGCGCTCTCTGCCATAGAAATTTGGCAAATCGTTGAGATGAAGCTGTCCGAACATGAGTTTGGCGTCATGAGGAACTCTACCCCAATCTCCGGTGCGCTCGGTTCCAAGCGAACTTGCTGTCTTCAAGACGGCACCATTGGTCGTTCTAAACGCACCACTTTCCGAGCCACTGCCCAAGAATCCGCGAAGCGGTTCTTGAAAGTTTTTCAATAGCGGCAATATGTCTTTGCCCTGGTAATAGCTTGAATTTGATCGAACTAATTCGGAAAATGTCTTAGAGCCTCGATCTATGGTCATCTCCCAGGGCGCGTTGGGATCTCCGCCTTTCCTGCTGATGAAGCGCATTTGTTCACCGGCCGGACCAACGGCGCTTTTGCCTTTCAGCATGTTGGTCGCAGCAGAGATCCAATCGGTAGGAACGTTTTCTCTGCGCACGTTGATCGTTTCGGCTTCTGCCGGTTTTAAAAATGTCCCTAAGGGTTTTACGGTTACATCTGAGCCGTTTTTACCGCCCTTCCAAATTTGTCTGACATCACCAGCATCGATTGATACCAGCCTATATTCTCGCTCTCGAATCGTGCCGGCGTTTTCCCAGGCATGATTTTGCGAATAGCGTCGCTGATTGCCCGGTGCCGCGGCAACGGAGTTGGCTAAACCGAATACGAGCGGATAGGCGGCCAGACGGGCACCAGAAAATTCACCGCTCTGTACTTGCGATTGGATTTCTTGAGACATTCCGCCTGCCCATCCGTTGGCAAATCCCAATGTTGTCATCGAGCGGAATGTGTTTCCGGCAAAGAAATTCGGCGCGCCTTTCACCAATCCCATGGTCAGACCGGCCGTCGCCAAATCGGTCGTCAGCGCTATAGGATTGGCTGTGTTTTTCCCAGTCGTAAGCAGCCCCTTGCCGAATGAATCGAGAGTCACTTCGTCATTTTCATTGACATAGTTGCCTCTGGTCAGCCCCGAGTCTATTAATCGACCGCCCACACCGTATTTGAGCGACATGACCGCAATGCTGTCGCCTGCTCCGGCAGAACGCCCGAGGATGGTGCGCATTCCTATGCCTTTAGCGACTCCAAGCGTTCCATCCAGTACTTCATGACCGTTGCCCGGGCGAATTTCATCTAAGGCGAATATTGCACTGGCGGCTGCGAAGCCAATTTTTCCGGGTGTGAAAATGCCCAGTGTTTTCGCTGCGCCGGAAGCGATATGGTAAGCGTCGGATTCGGCTTGTCGTGCCGCCAGGCTTTGCCTGACTGCCTCGTCAGCATTGCCCCCGCCACCAGCTGCCTCCTGCAGTTTTTCGCGTGCGGCGGCTTGATGATGGTATGGCTCCGTGGCATAGTCGATGGCTTTGCGCAGGATGCTCTTATTCGAATCTTCTTTTTCAAGGCGCGCCAGTTCAGAAGCTACTGTGGCACCAGAATCGAACTTACCATTACCCATGGAATTACCAGCGTTAGAAGCGTGGGCAATAGCCAGGAAAGATAGCCTGACTGCCTATCTCAATGTGCCCTGAAAGTCAGGGATTTGCTCGTTTATATACGTCCCACTGTTTTTTTTGCATCGCTTGAATCAAAAAACTTACTTCTGAAAATTCCTGCACCTGTTTGCCGTTCCACCTTTTGCCAATTTTGTTGCAGCTGTCTACGTGTTTCCCCTAATGACGGCATGCCGACAATCAAATACTGTGAGTGAAGCCTCTTCACGAAAATAAAAGAGCATATGAATCCTCCCGGTAGAGAGACCGATTCTTCGGTCAAAACCTCTGACTTGGTGGCTGAATTTGGCGCATCCGCGTTTGATTCAGCCATTCAAAGACCCATCAACGGCCTTACCCAGTTGACTGGTAGATTGATAGGCCACGAACTGCCGCAGCTTCAGCTCGTTGATGTACAGAAAGGCGGTTCCCATTCTGAAGTATTCGCTCGGCAGGCCGGCGCGGCAGTGGGGATGCTGGTGCCATTTCTCGGCACTCGTGCGCTGGTAAGAGGTGGTTTGGGAAGCCGGTTGGGGACCGGCTATGGTGGGGTGGCCGCCGAAGGCGGTTTGACCGGTCTGGCGATGGGGACTGTATTTACTCCAGTCGAGAATGGGCAGCCATTCTGGCAGACGAGAATTGCTAACGGGCTCACAGATGCGGGCACATTTTCTGTGCTCAATGTATTTGGCAAAGGCATAGGGTCTGCAAAAGCATTTTCGATGACTGCGGAAACACCGCTCATCAGCCGCATGACTAAAGGTGCGTTGGCTGGTTCAATAAGCGCTCTTCCGGCTGGGTTTGCGCACGCCGAGTTGAACTCGCTAACGCACGGACGAGGTCCGGCAAGTGCTGCCGAGATTGCAGGGGATATGACCGGCTTTGCTCTTTTCGGTGGATTGTTTGGTGGCGCAGGCGGTGCGCGGTTTAGATCGAGATTTATCTCTGGCAACGAATTACCTGCTGTCGTAAAGCCAGGTATGGCGCTGGAGAAAACTCCGGTCAAGTTGAGCGAAACTCCCGCTCGGGTCTCAGATACGAACGTTGTAAATTTGCCGAAAGACGGACCAAAGACCAAAGCTCCAGTATTGTCTGAGGGCACGCGCGTCTATACCACAGAAGAGATGCTGCGCGTTGTCGAAGCACGCGAAGCCGCGGCCAGAGGCGTGGTTGATAAACACGCAGAGAGCATTTTGCGCACGCGCAAAGAGGGTTACATCGACGCCGGAGACGAAGGTAAGGTTTTTTCCAACTTTGACGGTACTGTCACCAAGGTCTATCACGATAAGGGACGCAGTATGGAAGATGTGCGCGCGATGTACCAACAGCTCGAGGCAATTGGTGTTCGCACTCCCCAGATTCTCGAAATTGGAAAAACTCCCGAGGGTCAGCCAGCTATGCGAATGGAGCAAATCGGCGATGGCGACAGCCTGCGCTTCCAATTGATGATGCGCGAAATTCAGGGTGACGCGCTGAAAGAGCTGGGAAGGCAGTACTGGGGATTCGCCGACATGATCAAGAAGGCCGGTATTCGTATCGATTGGAATTTGAAGAATATGCGATTCGAAGACGGCAAGCTCTATATTCTAGACCCTTCATTCCTCAAGAAAGAACCGCTCACTGATGGACTGGTTGAGCTGTTCGGCAAGGGAATTCCCAAGCCATAAATTGAGTCGTAAAGTGCGATCGCCGCAAGGTTGAAACTTCAGGCAACCTTGACCAATTTCGTTATTGCCGGTTGTTCTTCCTCTGTTTTTTCCTTTGCTTCCAAGCCGATGATTTGACCGAGATCAGCGAGTCTCATCGTTATCTCTACTGCATCATATTCATCCATGATTTCCATCGCTTTTCTGCGTTCTTCTCTCGAGTTTGCTTCAGCAAGAACAACAAGGATGCCGTCTCTGATTTCGCCTTCGAAAACGTTGGCGTAATACTGCGGCTCGTTGGCGTGCAAAAACGCGCCTATCCAAACGCCCCAGTATGCCATCACGATGCTGCCCGAGACAGCACCCATGAGGGTGGTCAAAATCTGGAAAAAGCCCGGGGTGGCAATATGCGGGGCGAGAACCGTTCCGGCCCACATGCCGCCGAGGGCTCCGGCTATACCGTACTGAACGAAGTAGCGAGCCATCGGCGTCTTGATTTTCGCTGATAGGGTGCGGAATTCAGGGCAGTCAGTGCCGACAACGCTCAAGTCTGCCGACTTGAAACCCGCTTTGTGCAAGTCTTCCAGCAATTGCCCCGTGCTCATACTGTTGTCAAAAACGCCGTAAACATAATCTGGCTGTGCCATTGGAGTATCCTCCCGATACCATTGACCTGTGATTATCAAATGATCGTTTATAGATTATCGATAATCGATAATTAGATTGTACCCCATCTATCGATTTGGTCAAGAGAGTCGCTCGCCGATTCGACTAAAATTGCAAAATGAGTTTCAAGCGCGCTTCCACACGGGAGCAGATCACCCAATACCTGCTGGACCGCATCCTTGACGGCACTTACAAGCCCGGCGAGAGGCTGCTGGAGCTCAATATTGCCAATGAGCTCAACACCAGCCAAGCTCCGGTGCGGGAAGCCTTGCGCTATTTGGAAGCGATGCGAGTGGTTGTCACCGAGCCCTATAAAGGTACACGCGTAAGAGAAATATCCGATCGCGAATTGGAAGAGTCATCGCAGGTGCGTGCAGCCCTGGAAGAACTCGGCGCCGAATTGGCCGCCAAGGTATTGAAAGGCAATGTGGAGCGCATCAAAGAAGAGTCCAAATTGTTTATGCAAGCCGCACATCAAAAGGATGTTCAAGCCTACAGTCTGCACGATATTGAATTTCACCGCCTGATCATGGAGGCGTCCGGCAATCAGTTGTTGTTGAGCATCTGGGAGTCGGTGGTTTTAGAAACAAGATTCAGAAAGACTTTGAGCCGCATCGGCGAGGATCAACTCGTCGAGTTTGGCGAAGCGCATTTGCCTGTGATTGACGCGCTCGATCGAGGCGATGGAAAAAAAGCTGCAGACATTTTGAAAAACTTGATTTGCAAGTTTCACTTCAAGAAATCCACCTAACTGTCCGCTTCCGGAATGAATACACGGAATGTGCTGCCTTTGCCGTTGTCTCCTGATTCAATCCAGATTTTTCCACTATGCGCCTCAACTATTAGTTTGCAGATTGCCAGCCCCAATCCTGTTCCTTCTTTGGCATCCGCTTTTGAACTTTGCTCAAAGCTCTCGAAGACGCGCTCCCGATTTTCTTCCGGGATGCCTTTTCCCTGGTCGCGCACACAGAATTCGAAATTGTCATCGAGCTGCTTGGCGGTGATAGTGATGGTCTCGCCCTCCGGGCTGAATTTAATCGCATTGGAGACCAGATTGGTCAGAACCTGCAGAAGCATTCGTCGATCGGCGCTTACGCGCATCGATTGCTCAGGCACCACCAAATTCAACTTCTTCTTCTCGGCAAAGTCGGCGAGCAATTCTTTTACTTCGCTTGCCACTGCAGTGAAGTCCAGAATTTCTCTGTCAACATCCATTCTTCCGGCTTTGAGTTTTTGAAAGTCAAGCAAGTCGTCGACCAGTTGCATCAAGAGGTCGAGATTGGAAACGGCGCGGCTGACATCGCTTTTCACGTCGTCGCCGATTTGTCCTTTTATGCCTGCGTGAATCAAAGAAAGAGAGTTGTGCATCGCCATAAGCGGGCTGCGCAGGTCGTGGCTGATCATATTGGCAAAATCTTCCTTGAGCTGCTCGACACGCTTCTGCTCTGAAATATCGTGCACCACGCAAAACATTTTTTTGTGCGGCTCCGACCACAGGCAAGACCAGCGCGTATCAATGATGTTGCTGCCGGCGCTGCGCAATTGCAGCTCGAATGTCTCCGGCTTGCGGCTCTCAATCACTTTTCTCAAATTCTCATCGGCAAGGAAGCTTTGCTCCGGCACCGTCAGCGAATGCACTGGCTGACCGGTCAGAGCCTCCGGCGTGGAGCCGAGCAATTTTTCCGAGAACGGATTGATTGAAAGTATGTCGCCTTGCTCGCTAACGGAGATGATCAAGTCGGCTGCGTTGGCGACTAATTCTTTATTCTGGGCAATTGCGTCATCCAGGGCATCGGCTGCGGCATGGACCAGTTCGTCCAGTTTCGAAAATTCAGCAGCGTTTTTTAAAACAGGTAAAAGCGGCTGCCTTTGAGAGAGTCGCTTGCCGTTGTTGCGAACATGCGCCAGCGGATTGCTCACCATGAAGGCGAAGTAAAACCCCAGCATAAGGGCGAAAATAATATTCAAACAGGCGAACAAGAAAACGATTCCAATCAGTGCATTGATCGACTTTTGAATCGCATCTGCATCGGCAACTACTTTTGCCTCCTCGACTTCAATTATCCCGGTCATCGACGCGTTCCAACTCGGAACCTTTTCGAATAATTTCCCCTGATAAGTTTTCGCCAGTTCTTTGAAATTAGGCAGTGTCATCATGTGCTTGAAACCGGCTACGGTCTCGCTCAGTTCCGCCATTGACAGCTCAAACGCTTTGAGTGTTTTCTTATGATCCGGATCGGCTTTCAACATATCGGTCAGCGCTTTTGCTGCAGCTGCCATCGATAACCACTGGCGCTGCCCTTCGGCCGGAGTGATGAAGTCACCACCTTCGACCAGGCTGTAATCGAAAATTACCTGCTTCATGACGACGTTCGACATGTCGTAGGCTCTGCGAATTACTTCCTGCGAAAGAGTTTCACTCATAACGTAGTGACGAATTTCCTGCAGTTTGAAACCCAGCAAGATTACGAAGATGAGCTGACAAATTACAGGAAAAGCCACCACCAGAATGCCGCGCTGTTTTACATTCAAGACCCGCATTTTCATCGACCGTTTTCCTCATCGTCGATAAAACGGGGGATTCTCACCCAGAACGTGCTGCCTGCATTCAGCCGGCTGCTAACCCCTACCTCGCCGCCATGAGCTTCGATTATGTTTTTTACGATTGCCAGTCCCAAGCCCGTGCCTTTGATGTTCAGTTCTGGTTTTGATTTTGTTTGTTGAAACCTGTCGAAAAGCAAATGCAGATCTTCCGGCGCAATGCCCGGACCTTCATCGCAAACTTTCAGTGTGGCTGTCGTTTTGTCTGTTTCCAGCAAAATTCGAACTGTCGAATTTGGTGGTGAGTATTTGATGGCATTGGAAAGCAGATTGATAATCACCTGCACGAGCCTGCGCTCGTCGCCCTGCAAAACAGTGTCGTTTTTCGGGCAAATGATGGAAACATTGGATTTGGCGGACAATCCCAATAAAGATTCTCTGGCCGCATTGCAAATTTCGGAGGCTGCCACCGGTTCTGGTGTCACTGAGAATTTGTTAGACTCCAATTTTTCCAATTCCAGAAAGTCATTCACCAATGTCAAAAGGCGCTGAGAATTGTTTCCTGCTCTTTCCAGTTCTTTCATCACTCCAGCGGGCAATTCTCCGCGTTTGCCGGAGGTAAGCGCTTGCAGAACAATGGCGATTGCTGTAAGTGGGCTGCGAATGTCATGGCTGGCCATAGCGATAAACCGTTTCTTCAAGCGGTCGACATTGCGCATTTCCGTTACATCATTGACCACACAATAATAATTTTGCTTTTCTGCCGACCATGTAACTGTCCAGAGCGAGTCTTTCAAGGTGCCGTCATCCGTCCGTATGACGTTTTCGAACTTGCCTTCGCCGCGGCTTTCACGAATTCTTTCCAGCGCCTGCCTGGAAGCTTCAGCCGTGTCATCTGTGACGACAGCCATTATTGATTTGCGCACCAAAGAATCGGGCGGATGTCCCCACACTTTTGAGCTGGATGCACCGACGGTTGAAAATCGCATTTTTTCATCCAGCGAGCAGATAACATCTGCCGCATTGTCGAGCACTGCCGACTCAGTCCAGCGAATTTCGGAAAGAATACTGCTGGCGTCCGTAAAAACGCGATCGACATCGGCCAGCTCGTCTTTGCCGCTTAAGGCCGCCGGCACAGCTTGCCCAAGGGCGAGAAGTTCACCTTTGTGGGCGACGATGTCCACACGCTTTTGCATATTGCCGATGAAGACTTTTACAAGAAAAATTGCCACTGCGACGTTGAGCAGGAAGCCAAAAAGTATAATGGCGATAAATTTGATTTGCAGATTCAGGAAGTCTTCGGGTTCGTGCTTGATAAGGCTTTGCTCGATGCGCACAACTTCCTTGGCCAGACGCTCTTGTTCCATAGCCGCAGTGATCAGCAATTCGTTCTGATGGCGATTAGTCCTGTCGGAGTTGTGCGACCAGCCTCGATGCAGAGGAATCATGTCAACCAGGCGCAGGGCGGATTTTCGAAACTCTTCCGCTTCTTCGAGCAGCACTTTGAGCTCAGGTGCGCCCGATAAATTTAGTTTGCCCCAGGTGTAGGGTTGCGAGAATTCACCGACTAACTTGTTCAGCTGCGAGCTGCGTTCTTCGAAGGAATGCTTATCCTTGTCCGAAAGGATGTAAAACGTCTGAATACAGCGGTCCTGCATCTTGTGCAGTTGCGTGAGAGTAGCTTTGACATGGCGCAACTGCTGAAGATCCTTGCCGGCCTCCATCAATTCCATGGCCACAACCGCGACAAAAATCAGCTCAATGACGATTGGCACCAAAACCAGTATGAGACCGGTTTGCTTCGCATTGAGATTGGACAACACCAGCTACCCTTTCGGCATCCCGGAGGAAGACCTAAAAAGACTTACTAGATAGATATTCCACGAATGAAGCCTCAATACATAACCTCTTCTGGTTGAGGATTATGTCTTAGGGTATAGATTTAAAGTGTATGTTTGGAGATGGCTGGGTGGGCAGGCCGCTTTTTCCAAGGATGTTTACGGCAATGATCGCTTCATTGTCGCCATTTCTCATCGTGTGTTCAGCAGATGCAAAAGACGGCGCAGTAAAACCAGCCGGTCATGAAACTGTGTACAAACACGGCGGTCATCCGTGGAGAGCAGAAATGACCGAAGCGCAGCAAGAAGCGCTGGCCGCCCGCTGGAGAAGGTGGGAAGTGGCAAATAATCGAATGCAATGCGGCGATTATTCGGAATCCATCAAAATTTATACGGATCTTATCAACACAGCTCACAAAAAAACAAAAAAAGAACACCTTGGTTTTATGTACGCGCAGCGCGGCTATGCACGCATGCTCAATGGAGAACTGAAACCAGGAATTGCGGATGCAACCAAGGCTCTCGAGCTGGATCCCAATAGCATCTGGACACGCAAAAATAGAGCGCTTGCATACAGAAAGCTCGGACTTTTTGAGCAGGCAAAGAAAGACTTGCAAGTTGCAAGAGAATTGGAAAACAATCCCAAGCATCAAAAAGAACGCGCAATCTGGGGACACTACAGAGATGCAATGGAGTTGCGCAATCAGGATAAACCGGAAGCCGTCGTCGAGCATGCCCAGCAGTTGGTCAAGGAGCAACCGCACAACACGGCTCCGTATTTCATGCTCGGGGATGCTTACTTTGAGATGGGAAAATTCAATGAGGCGCTGAACGCGTTCAACAAATCTCTTGCAATTATCCCTGGTGATCCGTATGCGTTGAATTATCGCGGTACTACATACGCTCAACTTGGGCAGATCGACAAGGCGATTGCGGATTACACCAGAGTGATTGAAATTAGAAAGAAGGCATCCAGCAAAAAGTGGGATGAAATAGTAAGCAGTTATGCCGGTAAATTTCTCGCTCCGAGCTTGAGCGAACTTTATGCTTTGCGTGCAGAACTGTATTTGAAACATGGCGACAAAGATAAAGCGCTTGCCGATTGCTCGCAGGCAATAAAATCCAACCCGTCAGACGATCGAGCGCGTTTAGTCAGAGCCACAGTTTATCGACAGTGCAAACAGTCGGAGAAAGCACTTGCCGATCTCAATGATCTTTTGCGCGTCAATCCTAAAGACGAAAAGGCTTTGCAGTTCAAAGCCGAAATTCTCATGGATAGTGGAAAACATAAAGATGCAATCATTGCCATTACCAAAGCGATCGAACTTGACGACTCTGACTGGCACAGCTACGAGATCCGCGCTCTGTGCCACCGGTCAATCGGCAACGGAAAATTGGCAGCGCAAGACATTCATCAAGTCAATTTGCTGCGCAACAAGCCCTAGTGCTTATGTGCTTTACGCGCTGAAGAACATGCAGTCGCCGTCTTGGCGTCTGGCCATTTCCAAATGTTGAAGTGCCTTTTGAATCAGCACATTCACGCTGTCTCCATCAATAGGAGCGCAGGCGGCGCCGACACTGACTGTGTTGGAGGGCCGGTTTGTGAACGAATGAGCGCGCGCTTGCATTTGCCTGCCTATCCGTCTGACGATCGTCAAAGCTTGTGCTTGAGCAGTTTCCGGGCAGACGATGGCAAATAAATTGTTTTCAACACGCCCGACGAAATCAGTGTCTCTGGTATGTTCTTTGAGCAAACTGCCCAAATAGGTAATCAGCTCGGCACCGGCCAGCGGACCGTATTTTTCAATGGTCAGATCAAGATTGTCTATTGAAAGCAGAAGGACTGTGACCGAGCGTTTGTAGCGCTTCGCTCTCACCACTTCATAATTGAGCTTCCATTCTGTGGCTGAACGATTGAGAAGTCCCGTTTCTCGATCCAGCAATTGCGGCAAATTCTTCTCGAGAAGAAATCCGGGATCAGTGTCTCGCAATTCTTTTTTGACTGTCCTGGCTTTGATTGGCTGGCGGGGAAACTGGCTGATTTTTTCCGATGCAGACGGGGAGCTGTTTTGCACAGCAGGTATATTCGTTCCGGTTTTGGATTTGATCCAATTGATAGTCGGCATTACTGATGCTGAAAACATCTTCAAGTCTCCGCACAATGCGAGTTTTGTTAGTAAGGAAAGGGCAGCGGGGGTGGTTTGACTCACCTTCTTTATGATGAACTAAACAGTCAAGGAAGTAAATTCGCAAAACAGCAATACTCAAACGGCGTACGCGAAAACGTGTATGAAACGCCAGTTTTCCGCATGAACAGTGAAATGGAGAGAGGCAAAAGTACTAACTTTTGCCTCTCTCTTTCGCCCATTAAAGGTTTAAACTGATTTTTCCGTTTAGTTCAATTTATTGAACTCTATCTTTGGCTTCCTTCAAGGCTGCCTTGGCAGCTTCAGCATTTCGATCTACGACTTTCTTTGAAGTCTTAACTTGATCGTCGATATTTTTCTTAGCGAAATCAGCTTGATCGGCGATTTGGTCTTTCCTTTCATCTGCCGCTTTTTTCTGAGCGTCAAGCTCGGCTTTGGTGGCATCTAAGGCTTTTTGCTGCGATTCAGCGTTTTCACTGATTCTTTCCTTGAGCACATCGGCGTGCTGTTCCACTTGTTGTTTTTGAATATCGCGCTGGCGATCGATGTCGCTCATTCCCTGTGAAATTTCAGCTTGCTTGGCACTGCAGCCAACCAACATGACGATGCTGCTCATTGCCAAAATCAATCTCGCATTACTATTACGCATTAGGGATCTCCTTTCTGTAATACATATGGTGGACTGAGCGTAGTGGCTTGCGTCTTGTTGTTGGACTCAGTCGCAAGAGACCGAGCCATCATTTGCGGCTCTGTCTGGGGTCAAATTCGATACCCGCTCGGCGGGACACTATCTAGACCGCGCCTGCGATGAAGAGTTCCCGACTTGGTAACTGGAGAAACATTTGGCAATAGATTCGGGAGATAAAAAGCAAAAGGCAAGGCTCAAACTTTCGTTTGAGCCCCCTTAACTTCCCCATCGGTAAACTTTCTTGCTGGACGCCGCCATAGTGATAACCAGGTGCGCGTCGCTTTCAGTGAAAAAATAATACGTGGGCCAATTGGGCAGCTATGTGGCAAAAGCTGAACTCAATCGTTGAAGTTTCAAATGGAATTAAAGGCGCGCCAGTTCTTCAGAGCGCGCGAATACGCCCGGGATGGTGAAGTGAAATGTGCTGCCCTGGTCGATTTCAGATGTCACCCAAATCTTTCCGTTATGCAGCTGGACGATGGAGCGGCAAATCGATAAACCAAGACCGGAGCCGCTCGCACCCTTGTTATCGCCCTTAATCTGCTGAAAACGGTCGAAAATTGTCTCCAGCTTGTCTATTGGAATGCCCGAGCCCTGATCTGCCACTCTCACTTCTACATCATTACTTCGCCGGTGCGCAGAAATCGTAATTTTGCCGCCCGAGCGCGAATATCGCACTGCATTGGAGACAAGATTGTAGAGCACGCGATTGATTTTCTCGGCGTCGGCATGCACTACAAAGTCCGTTTCTTCCACGCTCAGCTCCATGCCGTGCTGGCTTATCCAGGCGGCTGTACTCTCCTTAACTTCAGCGAAAAGATCTTTTACCGCTACATCCTCTGTATTCAAACTCATGAGGCCGGACTTGATTTTTTCAATGTCGAGCAAATCGTTGATCAAGATCATCATTACGGAACTGTTGCGCTCGGCTAGTTTGACAAACTTTTCTCCGTCCGCATTCAGTGCGCCGAAAGAGCCGGTCGAAAGAAGGTCAAAACAGCCCTGAATGGTCGTCAGCGGCGAGCGCAAGTCGTGGGTGAGCATATTGACCAATTCTTGTCTTTGATTGGCAGTATTTTCCACGTCTTTGGCCATGCGGCGAAATGCCTTGTCCAGTTCGGCAATTTCATCATCTCCAGCTAACGGCGGCTGCAATTCTTTACCGGATGCAAAACGTTTTGCATTGGCGGAGATTACAGAAAGGCGTGATGTGATTTCTTTGAAAAGATAAAAAGCAAGAAAGAAGCTCGCCAGCACATTGAGACCCATAACCATCAAAGATACTTTCAGCATCCAATGCCTGTAAGCTGCCTGTCGTGCCCCGCTGGCGTCAGCCAACTCCTTTTCATGCAGAGCCGCCAGGCGAAAATCTTCCGTAATCAGTCCCTTGTAGAGACCCCGCATATACTCGGTTTTCTTGTCGTAATCGCGCAGAATTTTGTCCATTCTGCCGGCTTTGAGGTCGTCAACCGCCTCGTCAAGAATCACCTCTGCTTCATTCAGATTGCTAAGAGATTTTTGGATCATCGGGCGCAAGTCGGGACGATCACCAATCTTGCGGTCCAAATCCGCGTATTCAGCTCGCAGTTTAGGAAACAGCTGCTTGTATCGCTGATCGAGAAATCCCTGGTCGAGCCAGCGTTTACGGTTATTGCTCACGACATGCCACACCTCGACAATCGAGGCGGTCAGTTTGTTGAGGCTATTGGAAAGCTCCCTCGCTTTGAGAGACTCTTGAGCATCCTTTTCAGCCTGGCTTTGAATATTCACAAGAAAGGCAACAAAGCCAAGTTCGAACACTACCGGCAGGCAGATTAGAATGAAAATCTTTGCCGTCAGCGATAGAGTCCGTTTCATCTGGCTCCCATGCCCAGAACTGCGCTGTGTGCAATCTTAGCACCGTTTCCCGTCAGGCTGGCGGTGGCGCTATTTTGAGCAAAATTGACCGCTGCTGCATGACTGTGACCACACACCTGCTATATTCTTTATGTTCTATGTTTGACATTAGTTTCAGGGCGTTCCGTGTCGAAGATTCTCTTAGTTGAAGATGACAAAGATTTGTCGTTGACGGTCAGCAAGTGGTTGGAACAGCAAGGCTATTCCATTGACACCGCATTTGATGGCACGGAAGGGTATGAATATCTCAAGCGCGGACGTTATGAGGTGGTCATTCTTGACTGGCAATTGCCAGGAATGACAGGTGTTGAGCTGGCCCGGAAGTTTCGAGCCGAAGGCGGCGCCACGGCTATTCTGATGTTGACCGGCAAGGGCAGAGTCGAAGAAAAAGAAGAAGGACTCGATGCCGGAGCCGATGATTATTTGACAAAACCTTTTAATATGCGCGAATTGACGGCGCGCATTCGGGCCTTATTGAGACGCTCTCCCACCCCGGTTGGTGAGAGTTTGAAAGTTGGGGAAATTGAGCTCGATCCGCAAAAGAGATTATTGAGAAAATCCGGCGTCGCCATTCATGTGGTGCCCAAAGATTTTGCCGTGCTGGAATTTTTGATGCGCTATCCGGGCGAAGTGTTCAGTGCAGAAGCGCTGTTGCAACGCGTCTGGAGCTTCGACAGTGAAGCATCCACGGATGCCGTTCGTACATCCATAAAGCGATTGAGAAAAGCTTTGGATGACGGTGCCGATGAAAAAAATTCGTGCATAGAAAATGTGCGCACGCTGGGCTACAGACTGCGCGTTTGACGCCAAAAAACAGCCTGCAATCAAGTCACTATTTTGTCACAATCGTTTGCTAAAACCCTGTCCCCATTGGGCTATGGGAGTTTTTACAGCATGGGATTTTCACCAGTGACTGCTGCCTCGTTGCCCCCTAATATGAGAGCATCCCTGCACGCAAAATCGAGGTTCCTATGGGACGCGGAGAACGAGATGCCGTTCAAGACGGCTCAACTAAGGCCGGCCAAAAAGCCGGTGAAGTCATCAATGACATATCAAATACATTTTCTGGTTTGTTTCAGAGAGGCAGAAAAAAGGTTGAAGAGCAGGTCGGCAATATTGATTCAGATCAGCTTAAGGAACAAGCCGGCAGGCTAGGCGACGCCATCCAGGGGCGGGCTAAGCAAGAAATTGACGGCGTGCGCCGCGATGTAGAACAAGCCCAAAACGGCAATCCTGACGCACTCATAAAGCGTGGTATTCAAACCGGTATCAACACGGGCACGTTCGGTATGGGCGGCGTGGCAGGAGAGGCGGCAAAGCGTTTTGGACTGACTGGAAAAATCGGCAACTTTCTCGAGCGCAGAGTTGAGGAAGCTACCCGCCTTGATACTCAGGGCTTTGCCAAAGATATGAACGAGATGTTCACTAGAGTTGATGCCAATCAAAATGGATTTATGGAACTAGCTGAAATAGAAACAGCCAGAAAAGACAAAGTATTTTGGGCGCAGCACGCATTTTCGCTAAAGTATCTTGCCGAAAAATACGACACTTTGCAAAAACTCAACAAAGATGAATGGTTTTCGGAAAATAACGGAGTGTCTCGAGGCGATGTAGATGCGCTGGCAAAAGCAGCTTCGGACGGCACCGGATTTGGTGCGGCAATTGGAACAGCTGCAGGACGAACCTGGGAAAATACCTGGCAGGCGGGTTTAGCCGGCGGTGCAGCAGGCGTTGGCTTCGCCTTTCTCAAAGGTGCCGCCAACTCTGGCAAAGTCGGACTGATTGTCGGCGGAGTAGTCCTGGCCGGTGGATTACTCCACGATGCCGCCGACTACTGTTTTTCCAGGCGTGGAAAGTTGGAGACAACCATCAAAGATCTAGGATAGTTTCCAGATCGCCAGGCTTTTGGTGGTAAGGTATTGACGTTCAATGACGGATTTACCTTTCAGTGCCGCGCTCTCTGGCGAAATACTTGGCAATCTGCCTCCTGCTTTCAGTTTGCGGGAGGGCGGTGGACGCGCAAGTGCAGCAAACTAATTCGGCTCCGGCGCCCGCGGCGGCGGTTTCGCCTGTACCTGAGCCTGACCCAGCCGCAAAAGCAGTGCCTTTGACCAAGAGAATTCCCGTTGTTTCAAGAGAAGTTCAGACCCAGAACAATGTCGCAAAGCTTTTCGCCAATTTGAAATTGGACGGGTGGAATGGCGGTCCTCTGGATGTTTACCCCAGGCAGTCGGCAGCAGCAGAAGACACAACGCCTGCATTTCAACTTTATGGGCTAGAGCCTCACACTTACGAAATACTGGCCGAGTTCGGATTGCAAAAAAGCTATAAGCGGACTTATCAACGCGGCCAGCGTTTTCTCTACGCCAGTGTCTATTTCTTTTCGACACCGGAAGGCGCATACGGCGCCTACAATTACATGCGTCAGGGAGCGGCGACCATTGTAATCAGGGGTGCCGGATCAAGTGAAGACGACATGAGCATTTCCTTCTGGAAGGGAAATGCATTTGTTCGCCTTGCTCAAACTTCGGAAGAAGATGAAGAGAGCAAGGAAGGATTGCGTACGATTGCAAACGCACTTGAGGCTGGGATCTCACCTACGGCATTGCCACCTTTGGTTCTCAATCAATTGCCGGTAATCGATCGCGTACGTGGCACTGAAAAATTAGTAATGGGTCCAAATTCAGGACGCAAATTTTTTCCGGCTCCATACGTAGGGGAGCTTTCGCTGGATAGAGCTCGCGCGGCCGTTACTGCTGATTACCGTTTTCAGATGCCGCCCGAGCGATTGAAATTGCTGGTAATAGATTACGGCAATAAAAGTCTCGCCGAATCCGTGTATGAAACATACAGACGGAATCTTGATGCCGAGCATGATGCTAAAGAGGTGAACGAAGCAACGACTCCAACCGGCATTGTCAAACTCGATAACGGCTATTTGCTCGTTCAACTGCGTGGCACTCGTGTATTTGTCATCATGGGTGCGCGCAAGAGAGTTTCGCCTATGATGCTGGCACGTCAAATTCCATAGTTCAACAATCTGTGAAAATGAAAACGCCCTTGCCGAGCGGCAAGAGCGTTTCAAAAATGGCGATGCGAAAATTAGTCTCTTCTGTCTCTTCTTTCGCGTTCGTTGTTTCTTCTTTCTTGATTTCTGAGGTCTCTTCTCTCGTTGCGATCGAGATGTCCATCAGCACTATACTCTGCGCGTTTTTGTTGCAACGCTGCGTTGCGTCTGACGTTATCCACAACCTCTTTGCCGGTCATGCCGCGTCCGGCTACTCCGTCATTATTGTTGTTCCAGTCGTTGTGCCAGTTTTTGTTTCTCCAGGTGTTGTATTGATTCCAGTTGTTTTTGGAGATCCATTTTCCATTGTCCCAGTGGCCGTAGCGCCAGTTGCTGTTATTAGGGGTGTAATTCTTGGACCATCCCCACGGATTCGAGCCAAGCATTTGACGGTCATTGCTTTCTCTGTAGATGTCCTGAGAAAGTTGATCCATTTGCGTGTTGATCAAATTTGCTTCGTTTCGGCTGAGACCACCTCTTGAAAGTCTTGCTTTCAAGTTGTTGATGTCATTCAAGCGATTTTGGAGGCGATTGGCTTCAGCTGCTGTTAGTGAGCCATTCGACCGGCCGGTGTTAATGCGAGCTTGTTCGTTGGAAACGAGTGAATCAATATTCCAGTGAGAAAAAACAGGCAAGTTACGCCAATTGAAACCTTGAGCTTGTGCCGGTGCAGCAATTCCTGCCACAGTAGCAACGGCAAGCAATGTGAGTGCTAGACGCTTCATATAAATTTCTCCAGAGAGCGAACCAATAATTGAGTAATTTGGACGTCAGCATTGCATGATTTGATTCCTCTATGGTCAAAATTGAACATTAGCTCATGTTAATCCGGCGAAAGCCGCATTAATACAGCCGTCCAGGTAATTTCGCGAGCGTTATGACTCAGTCGGGGGATGAAATCAAGGGAGAAAACTGTTGGCAGAAGGATTTTGATTCGGCGAACTATATAAAGAATGCAGAGCGAGACTTCACCAGAGCAATAGAGCTTCGAGCAACGGCAAGTAATTACTCTAAGGCATGACCTTGCTGCAAAAGCCCGCGTTGCGGCTTCCAGCGAATTAGAAGGACTGATCGAGCAATACGCTCGTGCTTCCGATGGATTTATGCGTTTGAAGCGTAGTCGCGGAAAGTGAGTCAGGTTGCCACTCTTGGAAATAAGCCGGCTCTCAGTTTTGAAAAACTCCTACATACATATAGGTAGTGATTGTTTTGCCGGCGCGATCCATATGCGTCTGAGAGCGCATGACGAGCGATTTTTCGAGGGCCTAAGGATTAGGAATATCTGAGAAAAGAAAATTTCGGGCAATTCGACCTTTTTACTCAGTCTTTTCGAAGTCGCAGTAGAGCCGCGCTTCACAGCCCGAAAACCCACTCAGTTGTTCGATTGCGGTATTGGGAAATGCTGTTGGAAATGCGATATACAGCCAATTCTTAAGGGAGTGTATATATTTCAAATTGCTAAAAGATCTCCAAAATGAGCACAGGTGGCGCTTTCAGCTATTTGACACCTCGGACGCGAGTTGATATGATTCAAATTGTCTGGTTCCCGAAAGGGGCTGCGAATTTCTTTCGCTATAGACAAAGTAATCGAACCCTGACAACTGAATAGCCATGAACGGCGCCTGTCAATAATTTTGAGCAGGAATTCAGGAAAATCTCCTGTTCGCTAGTACTCCTAGCGGACTTTGACAATGGAGAGTTTGATCCTGGCTCAGGACGAACGCTGGCGGTGTGCTTCACACATGCAAGTCGAACGGGGTAGCAATACCCAGTGGCGGACGGGTGAGTAACACGTGGGAATCTACCATAAGGTGGGGGATAGCAGACCGAAAGGTCTATTAATACCGCATATGTAGGCATCTCGACAGAGATGTTTATGAAAGGAGTAATCCGCCTTTTGA
>PNKB01000084.1 GCA_013997645.1 Cyanobacteria bacterium PR.3.49 | reverse complement strand
ATGGTCTGCACTGCTTATTGCAGTGGCGGTCGGAATTTTGATCTGGCGAATCACTGATGAGGAGAAGTTTCTTCTCACCCATCTAAATGGCTATCCGGAGTACTGCAATAAAGTTAAATACCGCTTGATTCCGGGGCTTTATTAGGTTCTGATTTAGGCACTGACTTAGCTTTGGCCCGGGGCTCTCCTAGCTTCCTACACCAGTTCTAACTGCACCGATTACCAGGCGGAAAACTGCCCGTCACAGCCGATGAAATCGACCATACCAATTGTATGGTTCATTAGTAATGCCAATTCGTCTTTGTGGAACACATCAGACACGCTTTCCTCACCGTGTCTTTTATTAGGAGTGTGATCTGCCTTCTCGCTCGTCCCTTGAAGCCCATGCTCGATTCCAGCCAATTTACCCATGTGTGCTCCTTCAAATGATCGGTGCTAAATGCGCTCAGTTGGGCTAGACAAGGGAGGATGCGCGCAATCTTGCACTGAAAGTGAGTATGTCGAACCAACAATTGAATCTATTCGCCCAGAAATTTTTCTGGACAAAAAACTTCAAGATTTTTGCAATTCTTTTAGCAGAAAGTTTTAGTTTCGGCCCCATCGACGTTATCGCGGTCGGGCGCCCATTTACGCAGCAGGTCGGAGAGTTGTTTTATCTGATAGGGCTTGCTCAAATAGTCATCCATACCGGCTTTCAGGCATTCGGTCCTGTCTTCATCCATGGCATAGCCAGTAACGGCAATAATCGGCTGGTGAAAACCAGATTCAGCTTGCCACTCGCGGCATAATCTCGTGCATTCGAAGCCATCCGTCCCTTTCAAATTCAAATCCATAAGGATGAGATCGAAAGGAGAACTTTTGAGCAGCGCGAGTGCAGAGTTGCAGCTGGCAGCCGTAACTATCTCAATGCCCATACGCTTAGCGACAGCGTCAAAGAGGACAGGTGCTACGTGGTCGTCATCAATAGCTAAGACTCTCATACTGCTTCACGCCGTACTTCTGAGCCCACCCGATTAATTCCATTGTGCCGCAAACCTGCCTGAAAGTCACGTTATTTTCCAGACCCAAGTATTCAAATGAATGCAGGCGTTCTTTTGGAACCTGCGGAACTTTGCCCATTTGAACGCGATCAGCTGGTCTATTCCTGATCGATCGTATGAAACTTACCGATTAAGGTCTCGCCATCAGTAAGTGCCTCACAGCGCTTATCAATCGACTCGTAGGCGACCTTGTTCTCTTTGCGAAAACGCTCGTAGTCGAACTCGGAAGACCAGTAGTCGAGCGTTACATAGCGCGAGATTTGACCGACATCCTTGATCACCTTGGTGCCTTGATATTTGTCGCTAGTCTTGAACAACTCTGCCCAGATACCCTGGCCGCCGTACTGTTCTTCGAAGTTTTCTTCCTGCCCGGGCTTGACTTGGAATTCCCAGACGATTACGTAACTCGGCATGACACCTTATCTCCACTAGTACTCGATCACTGCGCGAAAACGCGCTTTACCGCTCATCATGAGCTCATAAGCTTTCTCGACATCCTTGAACTTGAAACGTTCGAGCATCGGACGAATGCCTGTAATAGCGCAGAAATTCATGCAGTCTTCGGAATCTTTCGCTGTTCCACTAGGCCAGCCCGCAATTGATTTACGCCCGCCCAGCAATTGAATCGGAGTGACGTTGAGCGGCTCGATGCCTGCGCCAACGATCAAGAGTTTGCCACCAACACCAAGTCCTTCGACTGTCGGCGACATGGCTTTAGTGCTTGTGACCGTCGCGAGCACAACTCTTGCACCGCCTAATTTTTTCAATTCCGCAGCCACGTCCTGCCCCTCGGAATCAATGTATTCATGCGCTCCCAGCTCCAGCGACAATTTCTTTTTGTCCTGACCACGCGCGATGGCGACAGTGTGAAAACCCATTTTGTTTGCGAATTGAACGCCTAAATGCCCCAGTCCGCCCACTCCAAGAATCGCGACCAGATCGCCGGCTTGAGCGCCCGCGTGCCGCAACGCATTGAACGTTGTTACTCCAGCGCACATAAGAGGTGCGGCTTCAGCAGAACTGATCTTATCCGGCACCGTCGCGCAGACAGATTCTGAAAAGGTAGCGTACTCGGCGTAACCACCTGGTATCTGAAGCCCCGGGACCAGCAGCTTTTCGCATGCGACAAAATCACCGCTTCTGCATGAATCGCAAACACCGCAATGTCCGCCGTGCCAGCCGATTCCGACACGATCGCCTTTCTTCAATCGTTGAACATTCGGTCCTGCCTCCTCGACAATACCCACGATCTCGTGTCCCGGAATTGAGGGATACACGGTTCCGGGGAAATGCCCATGCAGCGAAAAGCTGTCGCTGTGGCAAATGCCGCAGGCTTGAAGTTTGATCGAAACTTGATTGCCGGTCGGGCTCTTGCGCTCCACCGAACCAAAGGTGAAACCTTTGTTTGGCTCAGGTATTTGTGCCGCCTGCATGAGGCTTTTCGACGTTTCAACTGGCACGATCGCTTCTCCTTTCGTCGCCGGAATCGATAATTATACGAGCCTGTCCATAATCTTTCGCCGTTTTTAACGTGTAGCCATCAGTTGACAAGCAAAAGTTATCGAGGACGGCAGCCGCTCAGCCTGTCGGGCGTAACAAAGTTTATGAATGGGATGAAACTGTTAAAATGCAATGGCATTTAATGGAGCAAGCAGATGCCTGCGCGCCACAATCAGTTGTATGTGACAGTTGAAGAATATTTGTCGCGTGAAGAGCAAAGCGCAATTCGTCACGAGTATGTTGACGGTCGCCTTTTTGCAATGTCGGGCTCAACCATTAAGCACAACATCATTTCAGGAAATCTCTTCTCTCTTTTGCACGTGAATCTCAAAGGCGGTCCATGCAAGGTATTTATAGAAGCGGTGAAAGTTCGTGTCGAAGCGACCAACAGTTTTTACTATCCGGATGTAATGGTTTCGTGCGCCTCACACGCGGAGTCGGCGGTTTATACAGAACAGCCAGTTTTGATCGCTGAAGTTTTGTCGCCGTCCACCACCGCAATTGATAGGCGCGAAAAACTCATTGCCTACAAGCAGATCCCATCGCTTAACGAATATTTGATCGTGCATCAGAAAAAGCGCTGCGTCGAAATTTATCGCAGAGATGCTAGTGGCAACTGGAATGTGTGCGAGCTCTCGACTGGTTCGAGTTTTGAAATCTGCTCAGTTGCAGGAGGTCGAATCGAGGTCGCCATGCAAGATTTGTACGACGGCGCCGACGGAGAAGGTCATAGCACGCCAGCAGTCAAAGAAGGTGAGATGATTGAAGACTGGCTCGAAGAGGCAGACTCCGCAGAATGAGCAAGGACGGCTACTCGAAGAAGGCAAAAAAACTTGCGCACCGAGTACGGCATGCGTACTTACATAGTCACAAACTCGATATTCATGATATTCGGCTGCTTGAAGATCGATTGCGCCGTGACCAATGGGACGTAGTTTCACGCTGCGCCCTGCTCGGATTTTATACACATCGAAAATCCAAGGAAGCACCAAAGCGTTGGTGTGAACATGCGGAATGGATAATCAAAAACAGCCCTGATCAACTATTTACTCCCGAAGTTTTGATTCCGCCTATACATGTTTCTGATGATCAGATAAAGGAGCTTCGCGATTGTTTTCTTCAAAAGGTCAAACGCAATCCGAACAATGCAAACGTTGCAGGTAATGCGGCTTTCTGGCTGGAAACAGAGCTGGATCGCCAATTAATTCAAAATCCAGAGCACATGCGCGAGTATTCAGTTTATCGTTTTGACCGACCAGAGGCAAAAAAAGCAGAAGAACTGTTCAAACGAGCACAAAAGTTGGCGCCTGGCGACTCGCGTTGGAGCAGAAATTTAGTTCACAACCTAGCCCAACATGCCTTTGCGAGCAAAGAACCGGAAATTGCCAAACGAGCTTACAAGAAAGGTTTTAAATTCGCCAAACAATTCCGTGTTCACTCGAGCCATCATTCGGAGATCATTGGCGTGCTGCAAGGGCTTTGCACGCTGGCATTCGAACTAAATGATTTAGATATGGTTGAGCGGTTGTTTAAAGCGATGAAGCCTCTAAAATTCGCCTCTCACGCTCATGTGATCAGACACCACATAGGTGTGCGTTTAGCGCTCAAGAAGGGCGACATCAAAAAAGTAAAAACGCAGCTCCTAAAAGTAGCCGCAAAAGGGCACCGCTTAGTGGGTCTGGATACTGCAAACTACCTGATTGAGGTGGGTGAGTTGGAAACAGTTGCCAAATTTCTGCATATTTGTTTGAAGCGCTTACACATCGAACATCACAAGAAAGAGATCAAACAAATTGAAAACTGGATCGTTGACTTAAACGAAGGCAAATCTGTGAAACTCGGTGATTGCGATGCAGAATTTCACAGCTAGGCGAGCCGTAAGCATAAACCATTGCGAGCGTCCGGCGGAAAAACCGCGTAGACTTCATCATGTCATTTCTCGTCGCTTTGAAGACCGATCCAGACAATCACACCCATAATCAAAGCAAGCAGAAACACAGCCACCACCAGAGCGACGAGAAGAGGAAATATCGTCTCCAAACGCATGTTTGCTCGATTACGCTGATGCGCAAATAATGGCGGACGAACGCAAAATTTCAAGATCCTTCAGTCGAGTGAGTGTTTGTTCAGCTCGATATCCGACGTATGGATTTGCATCAGCGCAGAGAAAACCCAGTACATCGCGATTGATGTTGTGATTTTCAGCAACGGCGTAGCGAACGTCAGGATCGTCATCAGCAGCTAGAAAGAGAAGAACATCTTGCGGCGTGTTCAAATGATCAGCAACAGCCATTCTCACTTCAGAGTTGCTGCAGAGCGCCAAACGTTTCAACACATACGCAGGTGTAACAACGCTTCTTCCGATCTCTTTGATCCAGGAGAGTGCGTTATCGCCTGCTCTGTAACACGACTGATAAGCCACGACATCTGTTGAACCGAATTCAACAGGCAAAGCATTGCCCACATGAGCATCCATACGACCACCTCATTTCCACGGTACTACCAGACCGAGTGCAAATAGCGGCAGTTCAATTGGAACTCAAATCCAAGTCAGGCACACTTCCACAAACCTTCTGTTGACATCATACCATATTTGATACCAAATGCGGCATTATGTTTTGAATGGGCTGATCGGCTGCGCAATGGTCACTTAGACTTCATCACAAAATGCATTCTCTTTTCTAGCCTCTCTGCTTCTGAGTCGCGCTTCAACACTCGCAGCAAACCCGCGTATTGCTCCAAAAGGGGCAATAACTCTTTCGACATCGCACCAACCAAAGCTTCGCGAATCTCGATTGCTTTCAAATACATTTTCTCCGCTTCTTCATAGCGTCCTTGGGACTTGAGGCAATTGCCAAGCCGATTCAGAGAAAGCGGCAACCGTTCATCAGTGCGACCAAACTGTTCGGCAAGCTCGACAGCTTGAAGAAAATGACGCTCGGCCTCATAGAAATTGCTGTTGGACATTGATTGCTGCCCATTCATGTTATGCAAATTCCACCGGTCGACGAGCCGAGGATCGACGGCATCGGCAGACTGAGCGGCAGCTTCCTGGCCGAGTCCTTGTCCGGGAACGGCAGCATTGGCGGCGCGGCGAAAAGTCTGGCTGAGCCCTGAGGCCTGAGTCTGCTCCACGCGAAACCGCTCGTGAATGCCTGAAGCTTTCAGAGGATCTTGATGTTCCGGACGGATGGATTGATGCATTCCGGATACCGACTGTCCAGCAGCCGATATCGAGCTTTGCTCGGCAGTAGGTTTAGCGTTTTTCTTCCACCTGGTGGAAGGGTCAATATTTGCGGCCGGGCGCTGAATTGCATTCACCTGCGCGCCGACATTGGCGATTTCTTCAAGATGCATGCCGAGTTCGGCGGCGCTTTGAAAGCGATCTTCAGGACGTTTGAGAATGCATTTGTGAATCAAGCTGGCAACGAGAAGTTCTTGCTCAGAACGGCAAATAGTTGCAAGCGGAACAGGCGAATCGTTTAAATGCATTTGAATCGTCTGCATTGCGTTGGCGCCGCGAAACGGCGGGTAGCCCGCAAAGCACTCATGCATGACACAACCCAAAGAATAGATGTCGGCGCGAATATCAACATGACTGCCGCGGCATTGCTCGGGGCTCATATAGAGCGGACTGCCGACCGCTTCTCCGGTAGCTGTGAGCTGCTGCATGGTGATACCGCTGTCGGCTAATACCTTGGCGATTCCGAAATCAAGCAGTTTTACATAACGATCTCCCTCGATGAATTGCAGCATGATGTTGCTGCTTTTGATATCTCGATGAATGACATTCTTCTTGTGGATGTAATTGAGAGCCTTAAGTGCTTGACCGAAAACAAATACGAAATCAGAAGGACCGCACCGGCCGCTTCGTTTTACCAGCTCCGAAAGACTAAAACCTTCCACGTACTCCATTACGAAATACGGCTCACCATCGACGGTATAGCCAAAGTCAAATACCGCAACCAAATTGGGATGCGACAGCTGACCACCGGCGCGAGCTTCAGTTTCGAAACGCGACAAACTGGTTCGATCTTTGATTAACTCCATGTTGAGTACTTTGATGGCGACAAACTTGTTGAGTTGCACATGCCTGGCTTTCAGCACTGTTCCCATGCCGCCGCTGCCCAATATCCCAATGATCTCGTAGCGCTCGCTCGGAATTCGGGGAAAACGCGCCGGTTTATCGCTGGGAGCAGGTCCTTGAGTGTGCATACATCAAAACCCAATGTATCTGCCGTGCAACATCGGCGCCAGCAAGCAAACGAAGCCCAAAAGCAAAACTCCAACGGAAAGGGGCATGCCGAAAAGAGCGATGGCCGTAATTCGAGCGGCGCGAGTCTGCGCATGCGCGAATAAAGCAGCCCCAATCAGATTCCACGTAAAGAGCATCACCAGAGCAGTGCGCACATACGGGAAATTGAAGCTCTGTTGCCAGCCAGGCAGCATCATATAGGGCACGGCGAAAAGAAGCAGTGATACGCCGGTAAACAAGGCAATTTTGAAAAGTGCTTGCTTGAAGACTAAAAGCGGGGTTTGGACTGCGAAGGAGGCGACAACCTCCGGGACAACTAATGATATTGGCGACAGACAAGACGGTTCCAAAGATGTCTCCACGCCACAAGACGCGAAGCGCGAATCAAAAGAGCAGGCCAGCTCGGAAGCATCGCCTGAGACTTCGGGAGTTGCTACAAGCTTGATCTCAGTTTCGACTTTGCTCTTCTCTTCCGGCACTTGCCCACAAGCCTATGATTAGAAGCGTCATCAATGGGGACTGCTCCCAATATACCCAAAAACAAAACGGACCCGGAAAGACCGAGCCCGTTTGAAATTTTGATTAAATCGATGAAAAAGGATCTTCTGGTGAGAAGGCTTTTTCAAACCAAAAACTACGCTTTGACAGCGGTTTCCAGTTTGGCGTCCATCGTGATTTTGGCATTGAAAAGCTTCGAGATCGGGCAGCCGGTCTTAGCATTTTCAGTTGCTTTCTTGAACTGTTCTTCCGTTGCGTTCGGAATGGCAGCCTTAACTTCGAGGTGGATTTCGGTCACGGAGAAGCCGGACTCGAGCTTTTCGAGAGTTACGGTTGCGGTGGTGTTGATTTTGTCAGCGGTCAAACCGAGTTCGCCGAGTTGAGCCGACAATGCCATCGAGAAGCAGCCGGAGTGAGCGGCAGCAATCAACTCTTCCGGGTTGGTGCCTTTGCCTTCTTCGAATCTGGTTCCGAAGCTGTATTGAGTTTGTTCCAGCACACCGGATTCGGTGGTGATGGTTCCTTTTCCGTCCTTAAGACCTTTTTGCCATTCGGCAGATGCTTTGCGTTTCATTGGAATCTCCCTTTTGAATTTCGCCTGCGCTAAATCTACCAATGGTTTCGCAGCCTTCGGCAGAACTTCCACTTTTCTGCACTTTTCCATGCAGTTGTGCAAAGTTTTGTCCAAAAGAGAAACTTGAAAAGCGGCGAAATAACGCGGTATGCGCGCGTTACTTCAAGAGCAATTTTTCAGTTGAAAACTATTTGCCGCCCTGAGCGAGCATCTTATCGACGAGCACGTAAGCGCCTTCAACGATGGTTTGAAAACCATCTTTTGTATAGACTTCCTCAACCTTGCTGGTTTCATTCTTGACCTTGGCTTCGCCCAACCATATCAGTTTGTCATTGACTAACTTCTGCACAATCATTGCAGCCATCAAGTCACGTTTATCCTTCGCGTCCACTTTGAATCCTCCAACAGGTTACGCTACAAACTTACCCGGCAAACGAAATTCTTCGACATGCAAATGCGAATATCGAAGATGAAAGATAAGAACTCGCCAGGTGAGGCTTTCGGGCGCCGCCGGCTTAATTTAACTCGGAAATCGGCTGTCCGAATTGCAGCAGATAACCGTTGCAGTCATAAATGCCGAATTCGCGCATGCCATATTCCATGTTGTCGATGGGATAGCAGACATTTACTTCTTCGTTTTTGCTGATTTTCTTCCACATGGAGTCAACCTTATCCGTGCGGAAATAAATGGAGCCGGTGAATTCGGGTTCTTCAAAGTCCCAACCTTCGTAAGGCAGCGCGAACATCACGGAGAAACCGTCACGAGTCACTTGCGCCCAATGCCCGTCCGGCTCGAGCGCATCGCACTTGAAGCCGAGCGTTTCCACATAATATTCAACCGCATCGGTTAAGTCCGGCACCCAGAGCATGGGCACGCAACCAGTCAGTTTTGCTCCACGAGGCATGGGCAGTCTCCGAATTCCTGTTTGAAAACCGTTTTGCTACAACAGTTTTTGAAAGCAGCTAAAAGCATACAACGACTAGCGCCCTTTCTTGAGAGTCGGCTCCAGATCGTAGTCAAGCTCACGCTCAATTTTGAGGTCTTTGGCGGCGAGATCCGCCTTGCCTTGCATTTTGTAAACTTCAGCGCGCCAGTAAATTCTTATTTGCCGTTGCGAAGGTTCAGTTCGTCTTTCGGTGATGCTGCGGCTCCCGGCACTTCAAATGAGTTGAGAAACGCTACAGAGGCGGATGAATTCGCCCAATCATCTTTGCCCGCCACGCAAGCAATAAACATACGCCTTCCGGCAAGATAGGCGTTCAGGCGAAGACGCCCGCCCTTCCACTGGCCTTTTGTAATCGGACCTTCCATAATGCGCAGTTCATATCCAAATCTTTTGTCCGTAGCGTCCTTCTCAACGTTTCCAGCGAATCTTTCGAAATATGCGCGACTCAAATTTCTAAATAGAATTCTTGGACTGGTAGGCAGAAATGGTGGTTCTTCTTTCGGCAAATCTGTCCAGCAAACACTCCAAATGCCACTCTTATCTTCATCGACTATTTCGGAGCATTTCCTGCCTGACACATCGATCTGACTTTTCTTGTCAGGTCCATCGCGCAGAAGCACGGAGTAGAAGCCGTGCAAATCTGTATAGCGCTCAAGCCCAGGGAATGTGACGGCCGACGGATTATCTGTGAGCGCAGAGGCTGCCGTCTTGCTCTCATCGCCGCTGGCAGCGCTTATCGAAAGAAGGGAGGAAACCAGAGCAAATATGCTCGTAAAAATTCTTTTGGTCATGCTTCTCACCTCAGTGGCATCATACCAAATCACTTCACAGTGGATTCACGCCCGTCCACTTAGACTGCCTCCAATTCTCCTTCTCAGAAACCGATACCAACGCACTCGGCTTTCCCAAAAGTCGACAAAAGCGCTGAGCTGCTCGAGCCAAAAGCTTGAGTAGCTCAGCGTTTTTACATGCCACCATACACAATACCAAAGCTGGCGCATCCATCTCAGGCGCTGCAGTCGATATCCAGAGTCTCGCAAACAGTGTGAGCCATTAATTCGAAGAAGGACACGAACTTGAAATAGTCGGCATGAGTTGACACTCCAAAGCGGCCACTGGAGAAAGGCACATCGACGATGCCGTCGAAGACGCCTTCTGCAGAATATCCAAGAAAGTCATTGGGATCATAAAAATTGATCCAATTCACCGCTGCTGGTGGCTTAGGAATTGGGCGTTCATCGGCAGAAAAGCCGGGAAACATATCCAGATCGGCAAATAGCGGGAACTGAGCACCAACAGTGAGAACCAGGTCGATTTCGAGTTTCGGAGCGAAGTAAGAAAGGATATCGCAAATGATATTACTGCCCATGCTGTGTGCAACGACAATCAAATCCGGATCTTCTGAAGTTCGCATGGCGGCGGCATCTTCGATTGCTTGTATGCACAATAAAGGAACCGAACCGGGCTCGAATCTCTCGCCTCTGCTGCCAAAGTAAAAGAAAGAATCACCGATGAATGCCGACATTTGCGCATGAAAAATCTTGCGAGCGGGGTTGCTGATAGCAAGCGCTGCCATGTTGGTGGTCAACTTCCTTGCCGACGCGACCGTCGCCTTGGCGCCTCCGCGAGCCACTTTGCGTGCTTTATTGATGCGAGTGCGCGACAGCTCCAAACGCGCTCGAATTTTTTCTCTAGAGGTTTGGCGAAGCGCTCGCAGTTTCTCAATCCGCCCAATGATCCGCTCTTTCGAATGGCTCACGCCCTCTCTAAGTTTCTCCCTGGACGATTCCAATCTATCTTTGATGCGCTCTTTTGACAGCGCCAGGCGGTTTCTCACCCACTCTCGCGTATTGACCGACGCGCGCAAATTCAGCTCAGCAGGAGAAAGCTCTGTTTCCTTTTGCAGTCTATCCAGCAATTCTTCATCGCTGTTGATCTCATTAAGCCAGTCGAGCTGCTCTTTTCGTCCGTGGAACCTTTGCCGCCAGCGGGTGGACAAATAGGCGAACTTGCTCAAAGATTTCAGCTTCTTGTCGCTGTCTTGCTCATTGAGCATGTCCTCGTGAGCGACGGAAACCATAAGATCAATCATCTCTTCCATCGAACCGGACTTTGCCAGAGCCAGAAGCGGGTTGGGAGTGCGCCCGAAAAGCTTTTTGGCCGCCTCGGGCAACAGCGCACGAATGCGTCTGCGGCGCTCCTGCAAACCATGCAAATTGATCTTCGGCAGGTAGGGATTGTTGTTTGACCCGGTGGGCGCCAACTCGCCCCAGTAAGGACTGATGATCGCAGCATCGGGAACATTGCGCCCGAGTATTTTGTAAAACACATCCGCAAAAAGGCGATTGCGCAGCGCCATGTCCTGCTCGTACTCTTCGCCCTCACGGACGTTGACGCCATGGATGAAAACTAGCGGCATGTGCACCTCGCGTGCTCGAAAGTAGAACCAGCCGAACGTGCCCTCCGGCTAAATAGTCTTTTCCACGTGCCTTATTGAGATGAAACGACAAAACAGTTGCGATTCTGTTTGCCTGCCCGAATATCGGCTCTTAAGATGCGCTTGAATAGCGGCAGGTGGCAAACAGACAAACAAAGGTCGAAAGTAAAAATGTTCAGAAAGATCATGGTTTTATCAGCCTCAGCCGGCGCCGGTCACGTTACGGCAGCCAATGCGCTTGAGACCGCGCTGCGCGAGAGCGGGATTGCGCGCGAAGTGGTAAATATCGATGTGCTCACAAAAGTCAGCCCGCTTATGCGCAACATGTATTCCAAACAATACATTCGTCTGGTCAATCGCGCTCCCCACTTGCTTGGAGCTATTTATGACGTCACCGACCAGCCGAAGAAATTCGACGGCAGGCGCATGACTTTTGATGTTGCTAACGCTCTGCCGATGCTGCGCTTGCTGGCTAATGAAAAGCCGGATATAGTTGTGAGCACACACTTTCTAGCTTCAGAATTGGCGGCGTTCGCCACTCGAAGAAAGCGGCTGAACGCCTATCTTGCCACTGTGATCACGGACTTTGATGCGCATGCTTTTTGGCTGTCGAATCCCGTCGATCACTATTTCACGGCCATGGAAGAAACGTCCAGGCAGCTCGAACATCTCGGTGTAAAAACAGACAACATCAGTATCACCGGCATTCCCATTTCAGTGAAATTTGCCGATGCGCCGTCGCCTGTTGAAGCACGCAGACAACTGCAATTAGATGAAACACTGCCTGTGGTGCTGGTTTCAGCAGGAGGGTTCGGAGTCGGACCAGTGGTTGAAACAGTGGAAGCGGTGAAGCGTTGCAATTCGCGTTTTCAAACAATCGTCTTGTGCGGAAAGAACGAAAAGCTGCGCGCTCAGCTCAATTACAAATACTGCAGCGACACTTTTCATGCCGTCGGCCACACGGACTCGATGCAAACATACATGGCTGCCGCGAATTTGATGATTGGAAAGTCCGGCGGTCTGACCTCATCGGAATGTCTGGCTTCGCGCCTGCCGATGCTTATCGTCAGCCCGATTCCAGGACAGGAAGAACGCAACGCCAATCACTTGCTGGAACACGGCGCCGCCGTCTCAGGCAGCATCCGCACTTTGACATACAAGCTGGATAAAGTCCTGAGCACGCCGGGGCAATTGAAAGAGATGAGCGAAGCAGCAGCCGCCCTTGGACAGCCCAATTCGGCGCGCAACGTCGTGGCCCGACTGCAACAATTGGCAGCTAAGAAAGAGTTTGGAACTAAGAGCTTGCGCAAGGGCAAAAACTGACAGTTCCAGCGAAGCTAATTCGACTCACCCATTGCTTTGGCAATCGCATCAGAAACAGACATATCGTTGTTGCCATTCTCGGTCAACTTGCGATACTCGGCGACGGCATGCTCAGCGGGTGACACGACCTTTTCTTTGTAGAAGTCGAGCATTTGCTTGCTGGAATTGGATATGGCATCGAAGCGCGCATCGTCTTCGTTCTTTCCGTGACCGCTGATTTCTTTGCCGATCAGGTGGACACCACTTTTGCGCGCAGCATGCGAAGACTCACGGTAAAAGCGCCGGCAGATTTTTACGTAGCCGTCCAGATGGTCGTGTTCCTTCTGCGAGGCGTTTTTGCGAGTAAAAATGTCGAAAGGCAACTCCAAATGAATCTCGATTTTTTTCACTTTGAAGACGGCTGTGCACCCGCTAGAGTCTTTATGGCTGCGAATTTTTTCAACCTGAATCTCGGGTTGAAAGCGGTATTCCCAGCGGCACTTGGACACACCGCCAGGGTTGCTGAATGCCTGGGTCGAACTTTCTGCATCTGTTATCTCGTACCTGTGCACCAGCATTTTGGCTTTGCGCACGGTCACCGACTGGGAGTCGATGCAACCTGAAAGGACGCCTGCCGTTGCCAGAAGGATTATTGCTTGAGTTAGAAACGTGCGTATAGTTATTGCGCGCATGCAAATAGCTTACCTCAACTGACTTTCAGGGCTACTAGGTGTTTTAGTATAAAGAGGTCTAGAACCAAAAGTGAGAAAAGGCGGCCGGCGGAAGAATGGGCAAACGCCCACGCTCCCGCCGACCAGCCCGCTGGTGCTTCCGTTACTTGAACGGAGGTCCCGGATTCTCATCGTCCGAACCACCATTCTTCTCGTAGTCTTTGAAGACCATGACCATGGTGGTCGTCAGCGTGATCGCGCAAACGATCGCACAGATGACGCGGACGTCGTGACTTTGGGTCACCATTCCGCCCATGATCAATGAGACGAGGAAGATAATGGCAGAACCGATCCCGAGAGCCTTATCCTGAGGCCGCACCGGATACTTTTTCTGGTTTCGCATGTTGATATCTTGCTCTCTAAAAACCAGTCGCAAGAAAGG
Source organism: Cyanobacteria bacterium PR.3.49 (assembly GCA_013997645.1). GTDB lineage: Bacteria > Cyanobacteriota > Vampirovibrionia > Obscuribacterales > Obscuribacteraceae > QKMZ01. The sequence goes on along the minus strand of PNKB01000084.1, from coordinate 9,374 downwards.
AATGCTTGCAGCACAAAGACTAGCGCTTCTTCTTGCGCTCCGCCTCGTGTTCGTCGCAAAGGACGCTGATCCAGCCGCCGCTGCGAACCTTGCCGGGCTTGCCACAGTCTTCGCACGTCTGCGCGCTTTCCTGTTCGGCCCGATCGATTGCAGCGCGGATGGCGTCATGAGCGACGCCCATGTAGAACCGCAGAGTGCCGAATTTCTCCTTCACCTGCTTGACTCTGAATTTCTTGCGCTCCTTCTCGGGCATGGCGACGATGATCGCCTCCACTTCCTGAGAGAGCTTGCGAATCAGAGGTTCCCAACCGTCACCGCACTCGAAGCCCCAGCAAAAAGGCGTCTTGTTGTTGTGGCGGTCAGCGTAGAGATTGGGGAAATCCCGAACGAGTGCTTCGTCGAGTTCCTGTCTCATATCTGTCTCCTAGCCGGTCAATCCGAAGATTTCCCGAGTCGCGTTTCAAGGCGGCGCATGCCGAAACATAAGCGCCGGTTCACAACCTCAAATCCTCCAAACACAAATCAGCACAACCAAAACAGAGCCCGGCAAAACTCCAGCAAGAGAGAATCTCTGCAGGGGTTAAGCAAAAGCTCATGAGTTGGTTTTGAAGAGGGCTTTAATTCAAGTATCGGAGAAAGTAAGAGGTGTGTTTTATATTTAGCGCTTTGAGCGTTCTCCTTTCGCGCCCGAGATTAAAGTCCCGCTCATCAAGCTGTAAATGCGCCTCGCCGAGCTTTGCCACCAGCGGCTTTGTTTAAGCCGGGCTCATACTGCAGTAAATCGATGCACCACTTTTGGTGCGGAATTAAAGACAACGAGAGCAGCGCGCTGCGCTGGATTACAAAATTACGAGAGCAGCGCGCTGCGCTGGATTACAAAATTACGAGAGCAGCGCGCTGCGCTGCTCTCGCTTTGTCCAGGAGTCACCCAGAGACACTTTTGTTTGCTCTTGCCAGACTTTTGATCAGGCGTTTCTCGACGTCCAGGCATCATCCTTGGTCAAGAAGCTGATTGCCAGCATCACCAGCCCGGCAAGTGCCGCCGGAACGAATCCGGATACGGTCAGATATTGCGGGACGAAATTAGCCGTCATCATCATGGCAAAGGCCGGCAAGAGCCAGAAGCCTAAAATCCAGGCGGGAATCAGCCAGAGCAACGCCAGGCCCAGAGAACTTACAGTTAGAACTGCCGATAGCGCCAGTGCGGAAATCTCTACCAGCCAAAGAACCAGACCGAAGAGAAGTGACAGCACAAGGGCATTTACAAAGTTGCCATGGAAGTCTATTCCATGAATTTGCGGAAGAATAAAAGCAAATGCCAGAGCCATTAAGCCAAGCCTTATCAGAATCCTCATCACGTTTTCTCCTTATCCGTTTGTTGGCCCGCCTTGCAAGCGTCAATCTGACAGGTGTGACGCAAAACCCATTCGGGAGTTCCCATCGCCTTTTACCACATTCGATAGTATCAATTCCAGCAACAGAAATAGCGCTGGGAAGCGCCATTTCAGCCACCACTCAAGAGCGCGACGATGGAATTCACCATCGTGCGCGTCCCTCAAATCGTGAAACACCGCTACGTAAGCAGCGTGTACCACACCCATGCATTCAGCATCAGGTGCATGAGAATCGGGCAGACAAGGCTTCCCGTGCGGCGATAAAGCTCGGTCATGATGATCGCGCCGATGAAAATCGCCAGGGGGGCCGACGCCGTAACGTGCAGCATCGTGAAGAGTCCGGCACCGAAGAGGCAGGCGAGGAGGTCGGCGAGCCAGACATGGCGACCGAGACTGACTCGCAAGCTGCTGCGCAGAATGTTGTAGATAAAGCCGCGATGAACGACCTCTTCCAAAATCGGCGCAAACACTAGCGTCTGAAGCATCATCACCGCCATCGGCCAGCCGGAAAGCTGCGATGCGGTTTTGACCAGTCCGCCGGAACCGCTGACCGCCACCAGCGCAAAGTAGTCGTAAACCAGCCAGACTGCAAGTTTGTAAACGCAGAAACCTAATCCTGCGTACAAAAGCGCTTGCAGCCAGCCGAATCGCAGAGGTTTCACATTGAGCGAAAGCGCTTCGGCTAAAGGCTTGCCGCCCAGCGAGCCCCAGAGAAACATCAGCGCTGCCAGGCAGTCGATTGCGTGTCCGAGCAGACGGCTTATCGCTGCCACAAGGTCGGCATTGGCGACAAAGACGACATCGCGAACATCGCTCGAGATGAGCCCGAGAACAGCCTTTACGCCGCCCTCCAGAAGCATCAACAATACCGCACCGCAGCCCATCGACATCACAGTCGCGATGGCCACGAGAATGATCGTGTCGCCGAAGGCGCGCGACCACGGATAAAGAGGCAGGGAGCCCTGCAAGAGCTTGCCCGCCGTCAGATTTTTCACCATGTGATTCTCCGTTAGCTACGGATATCGCGAGATTTCTTGCCAGCAAGCGGAGCGGCCGGTTCGGCAAAAGCCTCATCTCGAGCCGCTCCACCTACGTGCTTAAGGCACTTGCCTACCGATCCACTCTTCGGCAGCACGCAACTGGTTGTCGTTGCGAGAGCCGATGAGCAGGTTGCCGGGTGCCCGCACAGCCTCATCAGGGATAATGCTGTGACGCACTGTGATGCCCGCATCTCCCAGCCAGCGACCGGAAGGCGTGCGTCCCATGATGTTGGTGACGCGCAGGCGATGACCGTTGCCGACCGGAATCAGCGTCTGTCCGATGCCCTTGCCGTATGTTTTCTCGCCGATCACATGCACGCGACCGTTGTCCTGCAGGGCTGCGGTAAACAGCTCCGAGGCGCTGGCGGTGTGGAAATTGACGAGGACGACGATGGGCTTGTCGCCAACCAGATTTGGTCTCCGCGGCATCGGCAAATCGACGCCGTTGAGGGAAACCCAGAGTCGGCTGGGACTGGCTTCGGCAGTGCCGTGCAAGACGCCCCAGGGGCTGTGGAAGTCCATGCGCGTGATTACGCCGGCGTCCATGAACATCGCAGCCGACTCGACAGCCGAGTGGATGAATCCACCGCCGTTGTCGCGCAGGTCGATGATGTAGCCTTTGCAATCCTGCATGCCTTCGAGCGCCGTCTGAAGCTGATCGGCCTGGTCGAGCTGAAAGAAGCTCTCCACGCGGATGTAGCAGACGTCGCCGGCAAGACGCTGGGTGTCGACAATCGGTCGGGTCACTTCCATGCGCTGCACCAGCACCGGGGTATCGATGCCGTTCTGCCTGATGACGAGCGTCAACTCCTCACCGGCAGGACCGGCAAGAAGAGTCTGCAGCTCGGCAATAGCAAGACCGGCAGTAGACTTGCCGTTGACACTGACGAGAACATCTCCGGGATTGATACCCGCAGCTTGAGCGGAGCTGCCTCGCACCACCTGTTCGATGGTGGGAAGCGAATCGACGGCGTCCGGCAGCTGCAACCCGTTGGGGTTGAGCAAAGCGGAGCCGGAGCGGTCGATGGCCGGTTTGAACACCAGACCGATGATCTCCTGCTTGCCGTAGGCTTCGTCGAAAAGAGTGCGCACTTCATCTGCTTCATGCAGCACGGTGTGCGGGTCATCGAGCGACGACAGCATCTCACGAGTGAAGCGGATGGCGTCCGCCTCAGTCTTGATCTGGTCGTCGTACTTGTGCTCCCACTCGTCCCAGTTTTGCAACTTGGACGGGTCGTAGTAATTGACCCTGACCGTTTCCCATGTCCGATGGTACAGCTCACGAGGAGTGACGATCGGATCGATGGCGTAGTAGTTATAGGCATTGAGCGCCAGCGTGAGAACCACAACCAGCGCCAGCAAGCCGCTAACAGCGGACCACTTCATTGTCCGTGTGAGAAGGCGGCGCCACCTCGGTGGGGGCGTCTTCTCAGGGACGTTTGGCTTTGACATTGGTGTACTCCATACAAAAACGGCACGTCGAAAAACGCGCCTAATGACTTAGAAAGAACAGATAGGTTTGAACAGGCTCTAACGAAACCTGCGTGTTCACTCAATTCACGAATGTTTCACCGGTCGCTCAGAACAAATGCGTTTCTCCACTGGCCTCGAAAAAGGCTCGACGAGAAACGAATTTGCCGGAGGGCAGGGCTTTTCAGAAGCTTAAAAAACGAGCCTCGAAATGAAAATGCGGAGAGTGGACGTAATCAGGTTATGAAACGCGATGAGCAATAAACAAGTGCTTTGAGAGGTTTCTGAATCATCACTCTTTCTGAGAACATAATTAGCTCAGCTAGAACTAGCACTTTACAACGCCATAAATTCAGACATTTCCGCCCTCGCTTGAATCATTTGCGCAGATAGCACCTCTTGTCATCCACGATTGGCGCGATTGTCCATTTCGTTAACCACACTTGTGTAGCACTTTTGCAGCCGCGCTAGATCTTGCTTCAATCTGGTGAAAATTGACCCTGATGCCACCACATATGGAGGCACCACTCCAGACGGTCCGGCAAGAATTTGAAGGCGGCAGACCCAATTTGCCTGATCTCAAGGGCAAAAGTCCAGTTTAAATCAGGTTCTTGCGCTTCCACCCGCTATGCCGGCCTGCTATCGTGTTGGCATGAAAAAAGCGGTGTCATTGATTGCCTTCGGATGGGGTTTTATCCTCGTCTTGCTTTTCATTTTCACAGACCTGACACAGGCGAAAACCGTTCAACAAGCGGACTATCTTCAGACTTTCCACACGGCCGGAACACTGGTGCGCGAAGGCAAAGCGCCGATGCTCTATCCGCCGCCCGGCGCCACTTCCTTTATGAACACCGAGTTCGACAGGACATCGCACCGATTGCTTCGAGAACTTCCGCCCTCTTCACTTTCCGAATATATGTACATGCCGCTGGTAGCAGCGCTTTTCGTACCGTATAGTTTGCTGCCGCCGGAGTATTCGATTCTTGCCTGGCAAGTGACAAGCCTGATTGCCCTGGCTTATTGCGCGTTTCTCATGTCGAAATATGCATCGCAAACCGATGAATCTACGGAATTAGACATCACTCCCGGTTGGATTGCTCTTTCATTTCTTCCGGTGGCGCTTTCCATCTGGATCGGCCAGATCAGTGTTGTTTATGGACTCTTGCCGTTAATTGGCGGACTGTATTGTGTTTTCAAAAGAAGAGATCTCCAGGCAGGCTTGGTCTGGTCGCTGGCAGTGATCAAGCCACAGTTCTTTATTCCGGCTCTAATGTTGGCTATTGCCTTGGCGACGGCTAAAAGATTCAAGCCTGTCATTGGTATCGCATGTGGTGCGACGGTCGTACTTGCCGTCAATTTAATCGCATTTTCTCCGCAGCTCTTCAGTGAGTGGCTGGCAACGCTCAAATTAGCTGATGCAGTGTATTCCGACGTCAAATTCGGAGTAAATCAACCACTGGCTACCAGTCTTCCTCGCGCCATCATCTTGTTGGTTCCAGTCGCCCAGCACGCTATATTCAAACCTGTTGTTTACGCTCTGTCAGCTGTTCTCGGTGGCATTGCACTGTTTTTCGCCAGCCGTTTGATGCGCTCCACTTTGCCAGATTCATATAAAATCGCCCTGGCTGCAATCGTCTGCATTTTTGCCACACCGATGGTGGTGCCGCATGTTTTCTTCTATGATTTTGCCATCTTTGCCGGTGCCGGTTTTATCGCCGCAGCCTTTGCCTGGCCGGAATATTTGGACTGGCGCGTGCGCTCGCTGACCATCGCCACCTGGGCAATCGCCAATATTTACGGCGTACTTCTCATGACCAATAAGAATTTAGCGGTGCCTATCGTCTTCGTGCTGATAATGTTGGAGCTTTTCAGGCGCGCCTTAACCACTGCCAATGCTGCATTGAAGTACGGGACGGTCAAGCCCCAGCCGGAAGCATCCCCGTAACGCCCAAAATTCCCGCCGGTGCCGCGTTTCAAAAAAATTTTCCCACTCCCTCTCGTGAGGGGTATACGAACACGGTCCAGGGCGTAAATTGAAATCAGCCAGAGGTCAATCGAACGGCCCCCCGCAAAGATTCGCCGCAAGATAGGGCGCGAGACTCATCTCTCGCGCTTATATCTAGCGAACCGACTGGCCGCCCTTTATGGGTTGGGATTTGAAGAAAAAGGATTCTCGGAGATTGGCATTTTATATGCCACGCGAGGTCACCGAGATTCCAAAGACAACGCGTGTCATGAAGAGAGATGCCCACCTCTCTTCGTGGCCGCGTTTTTATATGCAGATCTCGCCAGTGTTTTGCCGGCTAAGCGTCTATTATTGATGTGTGAGCAAGTGCTTGTTGCAGCATCGAATTCTGGCTGACCGTGACCGAATCAAGAGACATCAATAAGCAAATTCAGACAGAAGCGGGACTGCGCAAAAAGTCAGCGCGCTACGCGTTTCAACCGTCTCATTCGACGCCGCTGTCGCCGGAGGCAATTCTTTCTGCCGGGCTGGTTATTGCTCTTGTGTGCGTGGTTTTGGCATCCGTATCGGCTTATCACAACTCATTTCAAGCTATTGAAAGCGAGCGCTCCGCAGAACGCTCACTCGAGCTGCTCGCCACTTTGGAATCGTTGTTTCTTGTCGTTAAGGACGCGCAGACACAGGCGGTCGACTATCTAAAGCGACCGAATGCCGAGTCGTTGGAGAAATACAAGCGGGCCACAAGACAGTTAGCGCCGCACATGCGCAATGCTAAAAATCTTACCGACAACGACAACAGGCGTGCGCGTCACACCATGTATCTGGAGTGGTTGGTCTCCACATTCGAGAGACACTACGAAACGGCCATCGAAAGTCGCGGCAAAGGCGAACTCGATGACGATGCAGCAAAAGTCGCGGCACGCAAAGGCTTTGACGTCACACAACAAATTCGCAATCGAGTCGTTTATATCGAACGCGAACAGCAAAAGCTTGTAAAAAGCCGCGCTCTGAAATCTGAAAGTGATGCGAAATCAGCCGGCGATGTATTCGTCGCGCTCGGCGTTTTTCTGGCTGTTCTCTTTTTGCTGATGATTTTTATCATTCGCCGCCATATTCGGCTCGTGCAAGCGTCTGCCGAATCGGCAAAGCGCATCAGCCGTGAAATCGCAGAGAATGCGCCGGTGGGCATCATCTTGCTGGATGAGAATTTGCACGTCGTCAACGCCAATCCCATGATCAGCGACTTTCTCATGCTCAAAGGTTCCGAAATTCTGGGTAAGAGCATCGGCGAGCTTCTTCCTGAGCTTGCCGAAGAAGCGATCAAGCAAGTGGATGAATCTGGCTCTCCCAAAAAACGCACCGCCCTTAATATCAAACGCCCATCGACAAAAGAAGAGCACCTGTTCGACACCACCAGTTGGGGCGTGACGGAAGGCAGTCAACTAAAGGGTTTTATTCTCCTGCTCCGGGACGTGACAGACGAGATCCGTCTTTCGCGGCAGAAAGAACTTTTGCTCGAGACCATAGCTCATGATTTGAAAACGCCCCTCATCGCTTGCAATTACACTGTTGAGGCGATGCTGGTCGAGGCTGAAAACAAAGAAAGTGAAGACGAAGAAATGCTCGAAGAAATTAGAGAGAGCATAGAAGATGTACTGGTGATGGTGAAACAATTGCTCGAATTTTCGCGATACGACGACGGAGTTGAAGTATTGAGTTTCGAAAATGTGGAGCTGGCGCCTGCGATCAAAGAGAGCATAGATGTTGTAAAACCTTTGGCACAGCATCATAAAGTAGAGCTGGTAAGTGAGCTTAATGGTGCCCCCATCACTGTGAGAGCCGACAGAACAGCAGTCGTTCACCTCGTTTCCAACCTCTGCACCAATGCCGTAAAAATCTCACCGACGCAATCGAAAGTTACAGTCAGCGCAAAAGTCGGTAATGACTTTGTCAGTGTAAGCGTCACGGATCAAGGGCCGGGGCTGACCGAAGAGGACAGAGAAAAGATTTTCCGCCGCTTCGTAAAGGGCGAACGCACGAGGGCGAGCTACGGCAGCAGCGGGCTTGGACTCTATCTATGCAATGAGATTGTCAAACTGCTGGGCGGTGAAATACTTCTGGAAACCGAGGTAGGCAAAGGCAGCTCATTCATCATCAAACTGCCGATCGAAACGCAGTGAAAGCTCAAACAATCCCTGCGCGAAGCGCCTTAATTGCTGCTTGCGTACGATCGCTTACGGCCAGCTTGCCCAGTATGCTCTTAATATGAGTCTTCACAGTCTCAATGCCGATGCCCATTCGTGCGGCAATATCGGAGTTGGACAGACCGTCGACGAGCAATTCCAAAACTTCGACTTCTCGCTTGGAAAGCGGCTCATACACTACTTGTTGCTCTGCAGGCAATTTCTGCGAGATAAGCGTAGAGGCGGTTGTCGGCAAAATTTTCAAAACTTTGGCAGCAATGACGGCGTCAAGCCAGAGATCACCGCCTTTGACCGTTTGAACTATTTGCGGAAACTTTCTAAAATCGCTGTCTTTTAAGCAATAGCCGTTAGCGCCGGCGGCCAGCGAAGCAAAAATATCTCTTTCATTATTGTGCGACGTAAGCATGATAATTTTGGCGGAAGGCTCCTTCTCGCGCATCATGCGGCAAGCTTCAATGCCGTCCATAACGGGCAAACCGACATCGAGCAAGACAACGTCCGGCTTCAGCTTCACACACATGTCGACGCCTTCGCGACCGTCGCAAGCTTCGCCGACAATCTCAATGGCCTTGTCGCTTTCCAGTAAACGTCGCAGCGATTTGCGCATGTGCGCATGATCTTCGACCAGCAAAACTCTGACTTTCTCGTCCATGAAACTCGAATTAGGCCTCTTCAGCGAGCAATTCTTGGCCAGGGAAACCGCGCTCTGGATACACTAGCATATCGATTCAATACTAACCTAGAAATGAGAACAGAGCAGTGAAGAGCTGCTCTGTCTGTTTGTTCATTGAAAGTGATCTAACCGGATTGCCTTGCCGGATAAGGATTTACGGTCCGGAACCGCCGCCAACTTCCATAAGTTTGTAGCGAGGACCGGCAAGCACAGAAAGTGGTGGTGGCGCGGCAAGTATTGGAATTTGCTTGCGGAATCTAATATCCACTACCGTTCCGTTGGTCGTATAAGTGGGTCGCTGAGCGCCGCCTGCCGGACCATTCGAAAAGCTGATATAAGGCGCAGGAGGGATCATTCCTTGTCCGAAATCATTGTTAGGCCCGATCACCCAATTCGGAGATGTGGGCGGATAAATCAAAGTAATCAAGCTGTAAGGTCCAAGAATAGCGATTCCGGAAGGGATAACACCTAAAAGACCGCCCCCCCAGGGATTGCCCTGAATACCCAGAATGCCCAGAAGGCTTGCACCGGTTGGAGTCCACGTAACGGTACCACCGAAGGTGCCCCCGGCACCGCTCGTTCCGGCTGCCAGCGCAGCCGCGTAAACCGGGTTGTCCAAAGGCTCAC
>PNKB01000083.1 GCA_013997645.1 Cyanobacteria bacterium PR.3.49 | reverse complement strand
CATACATATAATCATCACTATGAAGAGCACTAACAAGCCCTTCATCTGCGAGCCTGCATTAGATTTCACGGTTTCTTTCGTCGACTCTCCTTTTGCCGATTTCGGCCCCGCCATTGATCTTGCAGAACCTGTCGCGACAGCTTTGGCTGGCTTGTTTGTTTCTGCCAAAGCTGACTGCAATGCCGACTTCAAGTCAGAGACGGTTTGAAATCTATTTTCAGGCGCTTTCTCGAGACACTTGAACATTACTCGCTCGAGCATAGCAGGCACTTCCAGATCTGCTTTGGTCATTTTGAGAGGCGGCGGCGGTTCATTCAACTGCTTGGACACTGTTTCCATGAAACCGCTGCCGCGAAATGGAACTTTTCCGGTGAGCATCTGATACATAAGAATTCCAAACGAGTAAATATCCGAACGAGCATCAGACTCTCCACCATTGCACTGCTCTGGGCTCATGTAAAACGAACTTCCCCAAAGTTCACCTGCTCGAGTCAGACGCTCGCTTCCTTCTCCCATTTTTGCCAGACCGAAGTCGACGATTTTCACCACCTCTTCTGCGCGATGAGTGGTTTCAATCATGACGTTGCCAGGCTTTAAATCGCGGTGAGTGATGTCCCGCTTGTGAGCATGGTTGAGAGCATCGCATACTTGCAAGATCAAAGGTGCGGCTCGCTCCAGGGGCAAAGCGCCCTTCTCGTCCAAAATCTCCTGAAGAGACGATCCTGACAATAAGTCCATAGCCAGATACAGATTGCCCTGAGAGGTCATTCCGGAATCGAAAACGGTGACTATATTGGGATGATTGAGCTTGCCGAGCAGCGATACTTCGCGCATAAATCGCTGTGAGAAAATCGGATCGCTGGAAAGTCCCATTTTCAGCATCTTCAATGCAACAGTTCGATGCATGGCCGTTTGCATGGCCTTGTAGACGACGCTCATGCCGCCCTGCCCGACGCTGTCTAAGATCTCATACTTTCCGTCGATGGTCGTGCCGATAAAAGGATCGACAGCTTCGAAATTATCAAAGTTTTGCAGCGAGGCAGATACGCCCGATTCGCCAGCCGGGACAAAAACTGTTTTCAGCTCTGAATCGTCCGTCAAAAAATCCTGAAAGAGACAGGGGTTGTCTCCCAATGTTCCCGTTCCACTACTGTTTCTCACATGGCGCAGTGAATCGAGGCCGCCGCGCGCTTAATACCGCTCTGCAACTGATTTTGCCTGCGTGAAAAGCAGCAGATAATCTCTGCCGCCGGCTTTTGAATCAGTGCCGCTCATGTTGAAGCCGCCGAATGGATGTACACCAACTAATGCGCCGGTGCATTTTCTGTTGATATACAGGTTGCCGACGTAAAACTCGTGGCGCGCCTGTTCTAAATTGCGCCGATTGTTTGAATATACAGCGCCGGTCAGGCCGAATTCAGTATTGTTGGCAATTTCAAGTGCATGTCTCCAGCCGTCTGCTTTAATAAGCGCCAAGACCGGTCCGAAGATTTCTTCCTGGGCTATGCGCGCTGTCGGGCTGATGTCTTGAATCACCGTCGGCTCGATAAAGAAGCCTTCGTTTTTGTTTTTGATGGCATTGCCGCCGCAAACCAATTTGCCTTCACTCTTGCCGATGTCGATATATTCGAGCACTGTTTTGTACTGAGACTTGGAAGCGACAGGACCCATGTAATGCTTACGGTCCGTAGGATCACCGATGACGAGTTTTTCAGTGCGCTCTTTGATCTTCTTCACCATCTCGTCATATATGTCTTTGTGGATGATGGCACGCGAGCAGGCTGAGCACTTTTGCCCGCCGAATCCGAAAGCGCTGGCCACTACACCGTCGGCAGCTTCATCGAGATTGGCGCAATTGTCGACAATAATCGAATCTTTGCCGCCCATTTCCGCCACGACGCGCTTGATCCACATCTGGCCGGTCTGGGGTTTTGCCGCCAATTCATTGATGCGCAATCCCACTTCTTTTGAGCCGGTAAATGCAATGTAGCGCGTCTTCGGATGTGTGATCAAGAAATCGCCGATACTCGATCCTGCGCCTGGCAAGAAATTCAAAACGCCAGGCGGCAATCCGACTTCTTCCATGAGCGCGAAAAATTCCCAGGCGATTCCTGGTGTTTCGCTGGAAGGTTTCAATACAACCGTGTTGCCCGCGACAATCGAGGCGGTGGTCATACCGACGAGAATGGCGAGCGGGAAATTCCATGGCGGAATAACAATGCCGACACCAAGCGGAATATAATGCAATTCGTTCTCTTCGCCGGGATTGGCGGTGAGAGGCTGAGGCGCACTCAGACGAACCATTTCGCGTCCGTAGAATTCCATAAAATCAATTGCTTCGGCTGTATCTGCATCAGCTTCCGCCCAGCTTTTGCCGATTTCCAGCACCATGAATGCCGAGAACTCATGCTTGCGCCGGCGCATAATGGCAGCAGCTCTGAAAAGATAACGAGCACGATCGACTGCCGGTACGCGCTTCCAATTTTCAAATGCTTCGCATGCCACTTTCATCGCCCGCTCTGCTTGCGCCTGCGTTGCTTTGGCATAGCGCCCAATCACTTGTTTCGGCTCGGATGGATTGGTAGACACCAACCAGTCTTCAGCCTCGATGGCAAGACGCTCACCGCCGACGACAAGAGGATGATCTTTACCCAACTTCTTTTTCACCACATCAAGAGCATGGGTGAACGCCTTTTGATTGTCCCCATTAGAAAAATCAGTGAAAGGTTCGTTGCGGTACTCGGTAAGCATGAAAAACTCCTGGTAACGGTTTCTTTTAAAACTAAGAACGCACCATAATAAGACGAGTAACAACTAATTCCGGCAGTTTTCAGCTTAGTTTTACGATAGTGAAAAACAGCATTAGAGACGGGAAAGATATAGATTGGATAAACCCTGGAGATACAGCAAACCTAGCCAACCATCAGCTTTTCCTGGTATCCTTATGGCTGAAGGACGCGGCGCGAAAGTGCCGAAAATGAGAGGGGTAGCAGGATGCGGCAATACCTTGACTTGATTCAAACTGTTCTCGATCAGGGCGAGAAGCGCGAAGACAGGACTGGGACCGGCACCATTTCTCTTTTCGGAACGCAGTCTAAATATGACCTGCGCAAGGGCTTTCCTCTATTGACGACCAAAAAGGTCAATTTTGCCGCAGTTGTCAGAGAGCTGCTCTGGTTTCTCAAAGGCTCCACGAATATTCATGACGACCTGCACGAGCACACCAATATCTGGGATGCCTGGGCAGACGAAAACGGCGAGCTCGGTCCGATTTACGGATATCAATGGAGAAGCTGGCCGGCTTACGACCTTGATGAAGAAACCGGGCTTTACAAAAAACGCCACATCGATCAAATCCAAAATGCGATCGATTTGATCAAAAACAATCCTGATTCTCGACGGATTATTGTCACAGCCTGGAACGTCGCTGATGTTCCAAAAATGGCCTTACCGCCCTGCCATATGATGTTTCAGTTCTACGTCATCAATGGAAGATTGGATTGCCAGCTCTACCAACGTTCTGCAGATCTGGCAGTGGGTGTTCCCTTCAACATCGCCAGTTATTCGCTCCTGATGATCATGATGGCGCAGGAATGCGGCCTTACGCCCGGCATTTTCACCCACACGATTGGCGACGCGCACATTTATCAAAATCATCTTGAAGGTCTGCAAAAGCAGTTGCAGCGCCAACCAGGAACGCTGCCTGAGGTCGAGATTCCAGTCATGCCGCTTTTCGATCTCAAGTTTGAAGATTTCACTTTGAAAAATTACGATCATCAGGGATTCATCAAATTCCCTGTTGCTGTTTAACCGGAGTATTTCGTGACGGAAAAACTGGAAATCGTTGTTGCTGCCGATCTCGATAATGGAATTGGCAAAGAGAATACTCTGCCCTGGCATATCCCGGGTGACCTGAAATTCTTTCAGTCACTGACCAGCAACACCGCAGGCGGCGGAAGAAACGCCATTATAGTCGGGCGAAAAACTTGGGAATCAATTCCTGAGAAGCGCCGCCCGCTGAAAAACAGATTGAACATCATCCTGACGAAAAACACATGCCTGGAAGTACCAGAGGGAGTACTGGTGTGCGATAGCCTGGATGGTGCGATAAATATATTGGACGGTATTGAACATGAGCGCACATTTGTGATCGGCGGTGCACAAATCTACAAAGAAGCATTGCAACATCCAATGCTTACCACAATCCACCTGACCAGAATTATGCAAGAATTTGATTGTGATGCTCGCTTTCCAGCAATCGATGACCGCTTCGCGCTTGCGGCAGTCTCGGATACGATGGAAGAAAACGACATCGAGTACCGCTTCCAGCGCTATGAAAGAAAAAGCGCGATGCAGTAACAGCGAACCAGGGAATCCATGATCGGTCGCGGTTTTATCTTTATCAATTTCAAACAGGCTGCTCATTTCGGCCACATAGGTTGGGGCTTCAAGCTGAGCGGCTACGACCGTTATTTGTTCGGCTCCACAGATCACTTGATTCATCACGAGATGCACGACATAGTGGCATGGGTTAAATACGCTTCAGTGCCAGTCGGTGCCGACACGGATTACTGGAGCCAGGAAGGCACGCTCAGCACAATGATGGATGTGATGAAATCCGGCAACCATATACGGTATCACCACTACAAGTCATTTCCAGTGCAGGATGCCCATCCAAAAGAAGCAACAAAAGCGGCAGAAGCCAGCGGTACTTGCGGCTGGCATGTGTTCGAAAACAATTGCGTGCATCAGACATTTAGCGTTCTAAGCGCCTATGGCGCGACACTTCCGGAACCTCCGCCACTTATCCGCGGCATCGGTTTAATTCCTAAAGTCTGGTTCAAAAACATCGATGGCGAACTGGGAGAACTGCGTCCGCCCAGCACTCCAGGTCTCTGAATTATGCTGCGACAGGTTGCCCACGCGTACGCAAATTGTATTCGTCTTTGGCAGCTAAATTGTCGCTGCCCATTATTGCTTGCTCGAATCGCGAGTCTTTGACAGCAAGATCAACGGCTGCTTGCTGATGGTTTTCCAGCATGCCCTTATACAAATCTGCCGTTGGATTAAATTCAAGCAGGTTGGCATAATTGTCCTGGCTAAGATTCAACCCTTTGGCACCGCCTTCTGCAGCATGAGCAAGTTCGCTGCTTGCTACAATTTCATTGCCTTTTGCGATATTTGCCGAAGCGTCCGCCCCAGTACTGCGGGGTCCAAATGCAAGCCCCTCAGGACCGGAAAGCAAATCTACCGCTTGTTGATGCAAACGATTTGCTGTTTGTTGCTGTTCGCCGACGTCCGCAACTCGGTCGGCGAATAGAGACTTCGATCTTGTTGCATGTAGTGACATAAACTTGGATCCCTACCGGAAGGGTCAACGAAACTTGCGTTCGAACGCACGCAATTTAAGCACCGCGGTGCTCGTTGTAGCTATGTGGGGAATGGAGAGGCTATGCCAGCCCTCTAACGCTAGGTGACTTTACCGATCATTGCAATACGTAATTCCCGCATATTCAGTTGATTGAGGCGATACAGTTGATACAGACACTATAAGTAGAAAGTGCACATTAACCGCCGCACCAATCCACAGCCATGCCATCGATTGCCGGGCAAGATAGAATTTATAGAATCTATTGAAGGATAAGGCGAAAAGCGTGACGGAAGAGTGAATACGAATCTGCTACAAGGATTGAAAGTTTTCTTCGCCATCGTTGCTATGGTCCTATTACAACTATTAGAACCGGTCTTAGCTGAAAAGACTGCTACGGTCAAAGCGAAATCCGGCCGGGTTTCGACAGCGCCCGCCCAAAAGATCTCCGTGGACAACCTCACCCAAATTGCCCATGGCAAAAAATTGTTCGAGCGCCTCACCTGCGTTGGCTGTCACCCAAACGGAGGAAATACTCTGCATCCTTATCGGCCGCTCAAGGGTCAGGGTTTCCTCGCGCGCTATAAAGAAGATGGACAAATCGAAAAACTAATTCGGAAAGGAGTTGCCAGAGCAGGAATGCCCGCTTTCAGCAAAACCCAGGTGAACGATAAAGATATGAGAGATCTGATCGCCTTTATAAGAAGTCTGACCCCCAGCACAAAGAAGTAAATTGGCGAAACGCAAATGAAGTGGTTGCGCGACAAATTAGAACCCGAGTTCACTGCCGAACTTGTTTTGCGCGCGTACACGGCCGGTATTTTTCCTATGGGTCATGACGATGGAATCATCAGATGGTACTCCCCGGACCCGCGCTGCATTATCCCGCTTGATGGATTTCACGCATCAAAAAGACTGATGCGGACAATTCGGCAGGGCAAATTCGAAATGAGGGTGAACCACGATTTTCCCGGTGTCATGAAACTCTGTGCAGACAGAGACAGTACCTGGATTACCGAGGAGATCTTTCGCGTTTATGTCGAACTTCACGAGCATGGCTTTGCTCATTCGGTGGAAGCGTATCAGGACGGCAAAATTGTGGGCGGACTCTATGGAGTTAGTATCGGCGGAGCCTTCATGGGCGAGTCGATGTTTCACACAGCCACAGACGCATCAAAAGTTTGTCTTGTCCATTTGGTCGAGCGCATGAAAGAGCGCGGATTTGTATTGCTCGACTCCCAATATGTCACCGACCACTTGAGTACGTTCAATGCAGTCAATATTCCCCGACACGAATATCTGGAGCGATTGCGCCACGCTCTTACGCTCAAATGCGTGTTTGACTGATCCTTCAGCGATCGCGCTCGAAAACCAGTGTCTTCAAAACAACAGGCAATGTCCGTGCAATTTCATTGCCGTCTAGACTTACTGGGCTGCCGACATCAATAAAGTCTCCATCGCTGGTTGTAATTCCGTCCAGCACGATCAGTGGACAGGTTTTGTTTGACGAATCTTGCGCCCGACGAATAAGCTGCCCCAGCGCCATTCCCAGGTCTTCGCGAACGATCAGGACGAAAGGTTCTAAGCCGGCTATCTTTTTTGCAGCTTTGGCAAGACCGGCGGCAATTTTTTTGAGTGAAGGATAGTCATTTACGGATTCCATAGAAGGCAATTCAATTGCGATTGTCTGCCGTCGCATATCAGGATCAATGCGGATTATGGCGCTGAGCATTCGCTCCGCCACCACATCCTCCGCAAGGAGTTCATCACAAGACCGGAAAGGGCGCACCAGTGGGATATTGCGCAAAGGCAGGCAGTTGATGTCGAAATCAATTGTGGAGCCGCTCACTTGCATTGAGTACATTCCTGCGCCCATTACGGTTGCGCGAATCGGCTCGGTCGGAATTTTGAAATTCATTTTGGACGAATTCAATTTTGCAACCAGGGCATCACAAAGTAGGCCGCCCAGATCACAAAATTCGAAACGGTTCATTTGCTCATCGACGGCAAACTCCGCAACACCTCCACTCAGCCAGATTTCGTCCGGTACGGTCCAGGCATTTTCGATACTGGTGAGGGGCAGTTTTTTCAAAACGGTCGGTTCGGGATCTTGATTTATGAAACTGACCACATCTGAAGCGATCGAATTTGCCAACTGCCTTAGATCGCTGACTTTCAAGATCAACGATTCGCAAGCATGGCTTTGCAAATATTCCTTTGCGCTCTGCGTCATGGAAACAACATCAAACTCCGCTTCATTCCTGCGTTTCAATTGCACGCAGCGGCCGCCTATGCCGAGGCAATGGGTAGAGACAATAGCGCCATTCTGATAGAGAGCCAGATTCATCGTTCCGCCGCCGATATCCACGTTCAAAATCGTTGTACGACATTGCCTGGAAGCCTCAGCAGCTCCGGATCCGCGAGCCGACAGCAAAGCTTCCATATGAGGTCCGGCGCCAACTGCTACAAGATCTCCCGAGAGGGAGCAAAGTTTTTCAATCACCTCACGTGCGTTACGTTTGAGCGCTGTCTCACCAGTGATGATTGCAGCACCTACTTTTATGTCATCACGATTGATGGCAGCCTTTTCATATTCTTTGGCGATTAGTTCGTAAACCGCGGCAGCATCTATGTTTCCATCACACGTAAGTGGCGTTATGTGAATTTCACTCTGAAATATCAATTCGCGCTTTTCGATCTTCGCAAGCGGCGATTGATTGGCGGGCGCAACATTGACGACCGTCAAACGTGAGAATGTCAAATGCGTGGATGTGGTTCCAACATCAATACCGACACTGAGAAAAGAGGTCATAGTCGCCGTCTCAGCTGAGCTTCTGCAATTCGACGCCGGAAACTTTGCGCTCCAGAATGGTTTTCACCAATCTGACAATATATGCACCGGCTTCGACGGCAGGAGTGCCGCGCGAATGAATATTGGAAACCACTGTGCGATCTGAGCTGATTGTCTTGGGAGAGGGATTGTATGTGATGTAGGCCGAAAGTCCTTCTGCAGACGAGAGCCCGGGGCGCTCACCAATCAGATTGATGACCAGGCGTGCTTGCAGAGCAAAAGCAATTTGGTCTGCTATTGCCACCCGACCGAAGCGAACCACAATTGGTTTGCCTTGAGAAATATTGTTCATGCTCAGCCCATCGACAATCATGGGCAGCAGGTCGCCGGCATTTTTCTCAACAGCTTTCGCTGAAAGCCCATCACTGATGACGATTTGAACCTCATTGCCTGATGAGCAATGAGATTTCAACTTTTCCAACGCCGATGTGTCGACAATCTTTCCGCGTGGGGGAAATTGAATGAACTCCTCTTTGGAGGCAACCGAAGACTGCACACAGAACGAATCATTAGCAACGGCAAAGTTATCAATGAATTGATCGCTTAATTCACTGATAACGGCATCCCGAGCCAGGGCATGGTCGACTCGAAACTTGAGCCAGACACTCGTTGGCGGACGAGTGCCGGCACGACCGACAGCAATTCGCGCTGGCGTTGAGGAAGAGAAATCTTCCATCACTTCACTTTTGGGTTTGGACTCTGAACTCATGCAAAGACGATCGAATGCATCCGACAAGATTACCAACGCCAGCAACATACGGTACACTATTGTGCCCTTGCGTGTATGCAACTGCATTTATTTGGGATATTGCCGATGAGCCTGTCAATAAAAACGGGTGGCAAGACTTTTGAGTTTGCCGATTTGAAAGACTTGTTGGCAAAAGCCAACGAGGAAAAGTCCGGCGATATTCTCGCCGGTATCGCGGCTCAGTCCGAGTTGGAAAGAGTGGCTGCCAAAGAATTGCTCTCTCATGTGTCATTGCAGCAATTGCGCGACGAGCCGGTTATGCCATATGACTCGGACGAAGTAACGCGTCTGGTTGATGACAATCTCGACCATGAACAATTTGAAAAAATCAAATCATGGACAGTCGCCGAGCTTAGAGAATTTTTGCTGGCTGAAGACGAAGAAATTCTCACGGAAAGAAAAATCGGCAAAGCTTTGACCGGCGAGATGGCCGCTGCTGTAACCAAGCTGATGTCCAGTATGGATCTAGTTTTAGCCGCATCGAAGTTGCCGGTGACAGCAAAAGCAAAAACCACATTAGGTTTGAAGGGTCGATTGGCAATAAGATTGCAGCCCAATCATCCGTCCGATTCGGTGGACGGAATAATGGCATCAATTTACGAAGGTTTGTCCTATGGAGCGGGAGACGCCGTAATAGGAATCAATCCCGCCTACGACACGCCAGACACAGTTGCTCGGCTCCTGGAGGCGACCAACACCTTGATTGAAGAATTATCGCTGCCAACTCAAAATTGCATCCTCAGTCACCTCACAACCCAGTTAAAAGCTATCGAAAGAGGTGCACCAGCAGGCTTGATTTTTCAGAGCATCGCCGGATGCGAAAAAGGCAACAAGGCATTCGGCATCGACAATGACATGCTCGCCGAGGCCAACTCTCTGGGTGCAAAACTGGCTCGGGTCGCGGGCGGACAGTACATGTATTTTGAAACTGGTCAGGGGTCTGAACTTTCTTCAGGCACGCACGCAGGGGCCGATCAATTAACTCTGGAGGCACGATGCTATGCATTGGCGAGACAATTCAATCCATTTCTCGTGAATGATGTGGTCGGGTTTATCGGACCTGAATATTTGAAAGACGGGCGCCAAATGATCCGCGCGGGTCTCGAAGATCACTTTATGGGCAAGCTTTTGGGCATTCCAATGGGAATCGATGCTTGTTATACGAATCACATGAATGCCGATCAAAACGACCTGGAAAATTTGTCCATGCTTCTTATTCTTGCCGGAGTAAATTACTTCATGGGTGTGCCGATGGGGGATGATGTGATGTTGTCATATCAATCGACCAGCTTCCACGATGCAGCATCTTTGAGGACGTTGATGAACTTGAGACCGGCACCGGAATTCGAAGCCTGGCTTGAGGATCGGGATTTGATGCGCGATGGCAAATTGACGGCGAAGGCAGGCAATCCTCACTTCATTTCGTCGCTGCGTATGGCAAGTGCTCGCTGAGGCCATGAAAAAACTTGTTTAAAGAATCGAAGGAGGTGCCTTATCGAGGCACCCCCTTTGATCTGCGTTGCGTTTAAACGGTTATTTACCGTTCGTCTTCAAAACTTGTCCATGAACTTTGCCTTGCCCCGAAGACAGAACACTGGCGTCGGTTTCGGGCTCACCGGTAAAGTCTTGCTTGAACTCGGCGAGGAATTGATCGCCTGGTTTCACAACAGCTTCCTGACCTTTGATGATTGAATCGGCAATCAAAAATCCGCCGGGCATTCCTGCTATCAAACCCATGCCAAACCCTTTCAGTCTTCTATGGCGAACATTTTTTCCAACCGGGTGCAAGAATGCAAACGACGGATTGACTGCGCCCGCAACACCGTATGCCAGAGGCACGATGCCGAAGCTGAACACTCCGCCGGCTGACGCTGCTCCACGGATAGCCAAGTGAGCGGCTTGATGTTTTAGTTGAGTGGAAAGCGGAGCGGCCAATTCACCATTATGATTGACGCCCAAAACGCGGCCTTCATTTACGTTTTTCACCACACGGGCCTGACGTGCAGGTACGGCGGCCAGTGGCAAGTGCTCTCCACTGTCGGTTACGATTTCGTAGAAATTAAGCCCGATGGCTCCATTGGCTCTCATCCATCTTTTTGTGGAAAGTTCTGCATGCAGAATGCGGCGAGCCGGTTCGGCAGAACTGATACGTCCGACTACTCGGCTGCCGGCTTTAGCAACAACCTTTCCACCGACAATGAGATCTTTGTTTAGACGGCCTTCAACAGGATCGTTCACTTTTGAAGTATGACTATTGTGTCCTGAAATTACCGAGATACTAAAACGAGCACCAGCACAGATTTTCGTTGTGCCGTTGGCGTCGGTCGTCTCGGTTTGGAATGCCTCATCCTTGAAGGTTTCAGTATCCTTCTCGAGATCGTTGTCCACAATCAAAATATTGGAGTCGGAAAAATCAGACGTTGCACAAGGCAAAGTTGCCAGACCGAGAGTTCTTGGAGTTTGAGGCGCCTGCACTTTTTTCGGAGCCGAAAGAGGCTGATCGACTCTCAACTGCAAACCAGTGCCGGGCACAGGAGCATGCTTCGGTGCGGTCTGAGGGACTGCTTTAGTCAAAGCAGGTGTTTGGTCCCAGCCGTCAGGATTGTCCACCAAAGGCTTCCGTGCCAGGTCCGTCTCTGTACTCTGTGCCGCGAGATCAATCGGACCATCAATTGATATCGACAAATTGTTTCCGGGTCCCAGATTCATTGAAGTCGGCTCCATTGCCATTACCGGCAAAGATGAAGCGACGAGGGTCTGAACAAAAAGGCACGAAAGTAGTGCCCGCTTAAAACGGGTCGACATAGAAGCCTCCTAAAAAGCAAACGGAAGTCTTGAGTGAGCGGTGAAGACCACTCACAACATTGATATAAACGTCAAACGCAATTCGCTATTTCTTCTATGCACGTGAATCACGAACCCAAAACGCTTGGCAAGCTATATTTTATCGCTTGACTACATCCGGCTCTGCCACGTGCTTGCGTCACTGCGAATGACAATAAAGGTATGGAAAAGTTCCCAATAATCTTTGCCACCATATACAGTGGCACCATGCGTGGTATTTGTGACTAGAAACCGCTGTCGGCAGGCTTGCTTTGCTGAACTTGCGGAACTGTATTGCGCCCGCCGCGTCCGCGACGTGTGGGTGGTGGCGGAGCGGCAGTTTCTTCGACTTGCTGCGGGGGTGGCGGAGCTTCTTGGCCGCTGCTGACTATTTCGGCAGAGATTATTCCATCGCCTCGCTGTATGGAATAAACAGTATTCATTCCCCCGACGACACCGCCAAAAATTGCATAGTTTCCGTCCAGGAAACGTGACTGCTTTTTGGTTATGTAGAACTGACAGCTGGCTGAATTGCGATCTTGAGTGCGCGCCATGGCCACAACCCCCGCACCGCCGTGTGAGAGATTGCGATTGATTTCCAGTCTCAAACGCCTGACCTGTCCTGATTCAGGATGTACGAAGACGCCATTGGGATTACCGCCTGGTCCTCCACCCTGAATGCAAAAATCTTCTACTCTGTGAAATGCGGAACCGCTATAGAATCCCCGCTGCACAAGATCGAGAAATGCACCGGCGGTATTGGGAACCATGCTGATGAAAATTCGAATGTAGATCGGCCCTTTGGTTGTGTTTAGACAAACCACCGGGTCGCTTGCTAATGCCGGAAGCGCAGTTTGAAAAAAGGAAACCGAGACAAGCGCGGACACCAGCATTGTCAACTGGAGCGGACGCGATAGGAAAGCTGAAATTCCCAGCTGGTTCTTGGTTTGCATGATTTGAAAAGCCCTTTTACATGACGTTCCATATATATAGTACTTTGAACTCAAAAAATGAGCAGCAGCCAATGCGAGGTATAAACTCTATAGAATTAGTCAGACCGAAACGGTAACCCCTTCTCAGTGAGTTTGAAACCCGATGGCTTTATACGCTGATCTTCACCGACATCTCGGAGGCGCATTGCACCCGAGAATTATCTACAAGTTCCTGCAATTGCAAGATCATGCAGTATTGAACTATTTCCCTGACTACGAGGGGTTTTACATGTGGTTCACTCGGCAGTGCAAAACGCTGACCGAATTCGTCAAAATTCACACTCTGGTAGAAGAATTGCAGAGCGCAAAACACTTGCCCTACTTCTGCAAACGTCTTTGCAGAGGTGCGTATACTTTTGAAAATTTGCAATATTTAGAATTGCGATACAACCCATACTTCCGAACCGATCATTCTCAACCTCCGGAACGCCGAGTTGAGTTGATGCAGGAAATTATCGAGATCATCTCTGCCAACGTGAGACCGGCTGATTATCCCATTACCGTAAAGCAGATCCTCTGTTTGGATCGTCGCCTTCCACAACACCTCAATGAAGCAATTCTCAAAGTTGCAAAAGATAACCTGGGACCTGTTGTGGGAATCGATCTCGCCGGTCCTGAGATCGATCCGGAAAAATATGATGTCTGGGTGAATCTTTTGCGCAAGGCCAGAGCGGACGGTCTGAAAACAACTTGTCACCTCGGAGAAACCAGTGCCGATAACGTCCACCCCGACTACTTTTCGGTCCTCGATCGAATCGGTCATGGAATTCACATTCCGCTTTCGCGTCCAGATCTTTTGAAGGAAGTTGCAAAACGACAGATCACACTGGAAGTCTGCCCGACAAGTTACTTGCAGACCGGTGTGATTAAGGATCTGAGTGAATTGAAAGTTGTTTTTGAGCGCTGCAAGGAATATGGAGTTGCAATTGCAATCTGCACCGACAACCCAGGCCGAAATCCCGCGCCCTGCACACTTCCTGGCGAATACGAAAGACTTATCGATCATGATGTGATTGATTTTGCGGACTTGCCTCAGTTACAAACCGAAGGGTTTCGATCTGCCTTCGGATTTGTAGGTCAAAGATAATTTCCAGACAGTTTCTCTATTGAGAAGCTGAGTTTACGTTTACAGGAAATCAGCTCCAGAATCAGCGCGATACGAATTCGATCTCGGATTGGTGTCGCGAAATTCCGGCGCCCTTGTTTTTGATTCGAAAAGTCTAGCCAGTTGATGCTTTTCAAACTTAAAGGCAAGACCAAAAATTTCGAAGGGCATTTACCTTCGAGAAAACTTTTCTGTTCACTTTCTCAGAAAGTGTATATGCATGTTAAATACGCCGCAGATTTTTTTCAAAGTGCAAAGAAACCTGATAAGCCGGCCGCAAAAAGTGATCTCAAAGCATCAATTTGAACTATTGAATTACTGCATGCGAGTCAACGAGCGAGCAATTGAATGCGGCTTTCCATGCGCTTTTCCGCGTGACAAAAAACAGAGCGGACTGCAAGTTTTTTTGCATGCAAATTCAGATTTAAAAACGGTCAAAAATGTCTTTTTCCACAGCGAAAGATCCAGCTTCGAGAAAAAAATGTTTCAAACGCGAAAAAATTTTTTTTCCTCCCCCTAACAGGGGGCCATCAGTGGTGGTGCCTATTTGTAATTAGCCTGCAATGCGGGTTCTATTGAAACACGTTGACGTTTTGCATCGCGAATTTTACTAATTCGATCACTTGCACGCGTCGATCCATATATTGCAATTTTGGCCAATAGAAAGTAATGTATTAAACGTGTGGTGTGATTGATAGAGTGCAAATTGAAATCGAACTCAAATCAAATCGAAATCGAATTGAACTCTTAGTATCAATGGTGGCATAGGGTCCGACTCAAATAGAGACAGTGACACGGTTCTAAGCACAAAACTATTACCAGTCCAGTGCAAGGCATCTTTCCTAACCGCCATATCAAATTCTCGGGAGGAGAAAAAATGGCAGCTAAACCTAAGAAAAGAAAAGCAGCAGCTAAGAAAGTAAATCCAGCTGCAGCTATGGCCGATGAAGCTGGCGCCGAAACCGCCAAGCCGAAGAAAGCCGCTAAGAAGAGAACTGCAAAGAAAGCAACAGCTAAGAAAGCAGCTAAGAAAGCTACTGCTAAGAAAGCAGCTCCGAAGAAAGCCGCAGCGAAGAAGGCTGCTCCTAAGAAAGCAGCTGCAAAGAAGCCTGCTAAGAAAGCTGCTCCTAAGAAAGCAGCTAAGAAGGCCGCTCCTAAGAAAGCAGCCAAAAAAGCAGCTCCTAAAAAAGCAGCAGCTAAGAAAACTACTGCTAAGAAAGCAGCTCCTAAAAAAGCAGCAGCCAAGAAAGCAGCCCCTAAGAAAAAAGCAGCAGCCAAAAAAGCACCAGCTAAGAAAGCTGCAGCCAAAAAGGCCCCTGCGAAGAAAGCCGGCGCCAAAAAGGCACCAGCGAAGAAGAAAACCACCAGAAAGTCGTCAGCCAAAAAGAAAGTAGCTGCACCGGCTTCCTCTGACGGTGGCATGGGCTAATCCGGCTTCCGAAAGCACCTAATCCATTGAGGCACTGGTTTCGACCGGTGCCTCTTTTTTATTACCAGCCGATAATATTCTGCTCCTTCAACGCGAACCTACGAGTTGGTGCCGACGCAAAAACTCGAGCGACTCGCTGAGCATATGCTCCAAAGAATTCAAAAGTTGATGATCATCATCAAGCACACGCAAATCAACGCTTTGATTCAAGCTGGCAAAACGTCTGCTCTCTTCAATTGGTACCGTTGTGTCTTTCAAACCATGAAATACAAGGCAGGGAAGATCGACAATGATGTCTTCCGTTTTCATCCGCTCCAGGTCCTGAGCAAATGCGTAACTTAAAGGCATGTACGCATCATGCGCATGATGATAGAAGGAGTGCTCACCCGATCTCTTCCAGTTGTCGTACTCTTCTTCGTTCAGATGCTCTCTCCAACGTCTGGCAATTCCAAAACCGGGAGCAAGGAGCACTAGCGCTTTTACTCTCTTTATTCGCTCAGATAAAAGTGATGCAAGCAATCCTCCCATGCTCGAACCAATCAATACGACTGAAGAATCACGGGGCATCTGATTGATCTGCTTTTCTACAAGATCAATTTGATTGGAAAGTGTCATTTCTTTGAATGATGGAAAGTTCAGATCAGGAACTTCCACAGATACACCGATCTCGGTAAGCATATTTTTGAATCGCACCGCTTTCACCGAGGATGGTGACGAGCAAAATCCATGCAGGTAGAAAACATCGAAAGGTGTTTTGCCAAATTGATCTTGCATCGTTCCTGCTCTCCCAAACCGCATCCACTGACAACCCTGGCGGTTTCGTACCTATATATATGTATTCGGCCGCTCAAAACCAGACAAAGAAGAAGTCAAATGTTAACGGTCAATAATAAGCCGTTGAATGCCAAAGTGCTTATTGGTAAATATTGATCTGTTCAGGAGACACACCCCATTTTCTAGGAGATGACTATGGAAACTAAGTCCAGAATCGATGCCGCACTGATCGCTGCAGTCGTTAGCCTTGTAGCCGCAAACGCAGCAGTGGCAGCAGATAAGGAAGTCACCAAATCGGCAACAACAACCGAAAAAACCACCAAAGTGTCTGATAAAAAAGATGCTACCACTACCAGCACTAAGGTGAAGACGACCACTAAAGAAGACGGCAAAGCACCGGTAACTACCGTCAAAGCCACTGAAAAAACAACTGCGAAAACAGGAAAGGATGCAGCCTGCGGTAAAGGTTCTTGCGGAACCGATGAAAAAGGCGCAAAAGCTGCTTCTGATGCCCATTCAAAAACAAAGGTAGAGACCAAAACCACTACCAAATCAGAAAAGAAATAACTGACCAAATGTAAAGAAAGTTGAGAGCCCACGGCCCGTGAAATTCCGGGGGTTTGAGATTTTACACAGCCATAACATACAAATGGCATTTTATTAATCCAGGTGACATAGGATGACCCACATGTGCCCATAAGCAGGGAGATTGGCTCCCTGGGGCTCATTGTCTAAACGTTCAGGGAGGACAACATGCAAAAGACACAATTGGCAGCTGCTTTGGTTGCAGTTCTCGGCCTTACCTTCAACAGCGCTGCACGTGCTGCTGATGAAACCACTACCGAAACCAAAGAAACCACCAAGGTAGAGAAGAAGACCGAAAAGAGCACAAAGAAAGCCAAAGGCTCTGAAGCTTCCTGCAAGGGCAAAGAAGGCTCCTGCAAAGGCAAAGAAGGATCCTGCAAAGGCAAAGAAAGCTCCTGCAAAGGCAAAGAAAGCTCTTGCAAAGGCAAAGAAAGCGCCTGCAAATCCAAAGAATCCAAGTAAAAGATAGCGCTCACTTTTGTGTAGCGCTATTTTTTCATCAGCTTTTTGCCAATCGTATCCAGGTATTGCTCGCTTGAATAGCTATGTCTAACTTTCTAGACACGAAAAAGCGTCTACCCAATCTAGGCATTGGGTTGGGCTTGCGCAGAGAATTAGCATCGCAAACACTGGAGAGCAAAAACCGGATCGATTGGCTGGAGTTGGTGCCGGAAAACTATATGGGGCTAGGGGGAGCTTGTCGCGAACGACTCGAGTCGGTGCGCGAGAAGTTCCCTCTAGTCACACATGGAATCAATTTATCAATCGGAAGCACGGATGACCTCAACGATGAGTATTTGAGAAAGCTAAAAGAACTTCTCAATTTCATTGATGCCCCGTGGTTTAGCGATCATCTCTGCTTCACGAGTTGTGACGGCATTTACATGCACGATCTCTTGCCGCTTCCTCGCTGCAGAGAGGCAATAGATTTGATCGCCGAAAAGGTGAAACGAGTGCAGGGTGTTATCGAGCGGCCTTTCCTTTTGGAGAACATTTCTTACTACATGAATGTGCCTGGTTCGCAAATGAACGATGCGCAGTTTTTAGCGGAAGTTATCGAGAAGGCTGATTGCGGCTTGCTTTTGGACATCAACAATGTTTACGTCAACAGTTTGAATCATAGTTTCGATCCGTATCAATATCTCGACCAAATCCCGCTCGAGCGCACGGTTCAAATACACGTGGCCGGTCACAAACAAGGCAGCCAGTATGTAATCGATACACACGGCGCAGCAGTTGTGGAGCCAGTTTTCGAGTTGCTGCAATACGTGCTGGAACGCATCGATGCTAATGGCGTTATGCTCGAAAGAGATCAAAATTTTCCCGACTTCAACGAAATACTGGATGAAGTCGATCGAATTCGCCAAATCAGTGAGGCCTCCGCCAAAGTAAAACAAGCCGGAATAGCGCCAAAAACAGCTTCGGCGCTCAGACAATTTGAGCGCAAACAGTCGACCGTTGGCCGTAAGGAATTGGCGGAGGTAAAACACGCTCGTGTCCTCTCTGCGTGATATTGAACGCACCTTAACTTCCATATGGATGGAAAAACAGCCGGTAGAAAGCGCACAATCGCTGAGCTGCATTCTCGAAGGCGAAAAATTCGATGAAGACGGCGCTCGCCTTTATGCCCGCCTGATCGGATATGGGCACAGCGATGTGCTCGGTTCGATTTATCCATATTGCCAAAAGGTATTGAACAGAAGCTGGGAAAACACTCTCAAGCGTTACGTTCAAACGTTTCCACCCGATCATTTTCATTTGAACAGCTCCGCCAGAAAATTTCCGCAATTTCTCAAGAACAATAGTCCGGAGTTGATGCAAAAATTTCCATATCTGGCAGAACTGGCGGATTATGAATGGCTGGAGATGGAGCTCATGGAAGTTGATACTGCCATCAGTGTCACTGAAAAAACTCCGCTTACCGATCCGCAGTCATTCGTATCTCTGGGACCTCTGGTTAATCAGACGCTTCAAGTGCGTACTTATGAATTTCCGATCCAAGAGATAGTTGATCTAATCGAGAACGGCAAAGGCTTTCGCAAAAAATTTCGTCCCAAAGAGTCGCATGTGGCCATGTACAGAGATCCTCTCAGCCACAGAGTCCGCATCGTCGATGTCGATGACAATGCGCGAATTTTGTTAGCCGAAGCTGGCAAAAGCTCATATGGTGACTTAATCAGGCGCGCTGTCGAACTCAATCCGGACCGCGCTCCCGAGGCAACCGTCACGGATGTAATCGAGCTTGTCGAATATTTTCACGAAATCAATCTATTTGTTGGCGAAAGAAACATAGGGGCGTAATTATCATGCAAGCAAAGAAATTTGGAACTATCCTGTGCATTGCCGCGGCAGTCGGCGCAGTAACTGGTGCTCATAACCCAGCTTTATCGAAGCAGCTTACATATGTTGTCGACGATCCCAAGAAACGTGACTTGGTAAGTTTTACTTCCGATGCTCCGATCGAGCTTATTGTCGGCAAGACAAGCGGCATCAAAGGCACAATCAAAGTCGACGAAACAATGGATCTTTCAAAGCCATTTACCGCCGTGTTTGATGTGGATTTGGCTTCCATTGATACTGGCATAGCGCTGCGCAATGAGCACATGCGAGACAATTTTCTCGAGACAAAAAAGTTTCCCAAGGCAACATTCACAGTGAAAAATCAGCCAGGTCTAAGTGCGATTCTGAAAGACAGGCAAAAGACCACGATTAAAGCGACAGGTGATTTTTCACTGCATGGAGTCACAGTGAAGAAGAACGTTTCTGTCGATCTCACCTTCTATAAAAGCTGCAAAGACACTCAAGAAAAGTTTGAGCGATGCGACCTGATACAAATCAAAAGCACTTTCAATGTGCCGTTTAATGACCACAAAATCAACCGACCGCAAGTCGTATTTCAGAAGCTTGCCGATACAGTCATTGTCACAATTTCAGCTACGGCGATGCGTGATTTGAGCAAACCGCAGTAATAATTTTTGTCGGCATTATTGCTTTCTATTCGTCTGTGTCGCCTTTGGTCTGGGCGGCAAGCTCTTCATGAGCTTTAGCGACAATGGCTTCCAGATTAATGTGCTCGGCTTGATTGCTCTTCAAATGGAGCAAAAATTCGATATTGCCCTTCGGACCTTTGATAGGCGAGTAACTTATCGCTTGAGCAAAGAGCCCAATTTGTGCCGCCGTCTCAACTGCGCGCTCCAGCACTTGCCTGTGGACAGCAGGATCACGCACTACACCTCCATGCCCGACCGATTGCCGGCCTGCTTCGAATTGCGGTTTGACCAGAATTACAAATTCCGCGCATGTTTCATTCATCGAATGCAAAACCCCCGGCAAAACTTTGAATGCCGATATGAATGAAACATCCATGCAGGCAAAATCAGCCCATGATTCTTTTGCCGCAGCATCGCCATACAGCTGGTCTGGTGTTAGGTTTCGGGCGTTAACGCGTTCGAAAACTTTAACTCGATTGTCCTGTCTGAGCCTCCAGTCCAATTGTCCATAACCGACATCGATTGAATAAACGCAGGTTGCACCATGTTTCAACAAACAGTCGGTAAACCCTCCAGTCGATGCTCCGACATCGAGGCAGATTCGGCCGCTTACATCAATGTTGAACTCTTTGAGAGCCTTCTCTAGTTTCAATCCACCTCGACTTACATATCTGGGCGGTTGATATGAAGCAGAAAGGCTGACAGCACACTCAGTTTTTACCGACTGCCCTGGTTTCGTCACCGGCTTGCCGTCGACCAGGACAAAGCCTTCCATGATGGCAGTGCGTGCAGACTCCTTGGTTGCAAAAAGTCCCCTTTCGACAACCAGTGTATCCAACCGCTCGCTCTTTGCTGCTTTCGTCATCTCCTGTTACTTTAGCCCAGACAAAATCCAAACACATGAGCTGGTCAGGCTTTGGGCAATCTATTGAAAACGTGCCAGAGATGGAAACAAATGCCTGTGTTAGTCCATCTATGTTATGAAGTGGGGACATACGATTGAACTGGCCGGCGAAGAAAGTAAAATAGTGTTCTGGGCCATGGAGCAGACCTGGCTGGATGAAGACACCGCCTTGAAAGCGGCTGCCTCGAAAGGGGTTGGGGGTTCGAGTCCCTCCTGCTCCGCCACTTTTCAATTGTTATGAAGTTACGGGTTGCCCTTACAACAACCGACCTGACCAGTCTGGAACATAAGCAGACTCTCATTTCCTCGCCGTCCGGCATGGAAATACAGGTGGAGAATGAGCAGCGCGTAAAAACAGTAACGCTTTTGCCCGGACAATCAGTGCGAGTTTCTCCGGACGGTGAAAGCATGAGTGTGATCATCGCCGGGCATGGTCGCTTCAAAGCGGCAAGGGTGGTTGCCGGCCCGCGAAAAGCTGGTGATTCATTTTTTATAGATTCAGTCAGACGTCCTCGCGCACGCGGACTGGAGCGCGCCGAATATCGAGGGCATGAGCTTGACGTAAATGCCGTAAATGGACGACTGAGACTGATACTAGTTCTCGATATCGAACAATATTTGACAGGCGTTCTGGAAAGCGAAGTGCCGGCAAGTTACCACTTAGAAGCACTCAAGGCACAGGCCGTAGCAGCCCGCACCTATGCGCTCAATCCTCGCATCAGCCATGAAAAGGACAACGCGGATGTTTGCGATTCGTATCTATGCTGTCAATATTTTGCCGGGCATAAAGCCGTCACTTCCGCCAAACATATGCAAGCGATAGAGGCCACCACCGGCGAAATTCTCAAATACGGAACGCGAGCCATACTGGCGCTTTTCAGCTCCAATGCCGGCGGTTGCACATCCAACTACGAAGACTGTTTCTCCGATCCGAAAACCAATTTCTTTCCACCGGCGCCGATTCCTTATTTGAAAGCGGTCCAGGAGAAATTGCATGGTGCAATTGAGCTGAAGCATGCTTCCCCAACTGAGCTAGAAGCTCATCTCAAGGAAATGTGGCAGAGCAAGCAGCATACCACTTTCGACAGCTGGTCTCCCCATTTCAAATGGAGCGTGCAGATTCCTGCTCATTCATTAGAAGCGCATATGCACCACGAATTATCCTTGCTTCTAAAAGACAAGGAGAGCGCACCATTCGTAATACCACCTGAGGGCGGCAAATTTGGTCATATCAACAAATTTTCAGTCACAAAGAGAGGTGTTTCGGGAGTAGCAATGGAGCTGACAGTTCACACCTCGACCGGTGACTGGCAAATAAGAAAGGAGTTGATCATCAGAAGCGCTTTCAAAAATCCGGAAATTAAATTGGCACGATTGAAAAGCGCTAAGATTTTTTTTGAGCACCAACATGACCATCTTGGATTGCTGAGCAGTCTTACTGTCAAAGGTCTCGGCTGGGGGCACGGTGTGGGGCTGCAACAGACCGGAGCGCAAGGTATGGCTTTGGCAGGAAAGCACTATCGAGACATACTTGTTCACTACTTTACAAATGCTCAGATCTATAGAATTGGTTCCTAATCGCCGCTTGCCACTATATAATCGCGAAAGGGACAGAGCGTGGCTCTTGATAAGCTGTGTCCAATTTCTCGTCATCGAAGGGAACACTGATCAAAAATGCAAAAAGATCTAAATTGCTTGATAGATCAAAACAACTTTTCCAGCGCATCGCATCCTGAATCCGGGCGTATAAGCAGAAGCTTTCAGCGAATCAAACGCAACCGGCCGATCGCCTTTGCTTTTGTTGTTGCTCTTTCACTGGTGCTCGGTGCCTGCGGCGGCGAACAAAAACAGAATTACATCGGTTGGATTCAATACGGCAACGACCAGAAGAAAAATAACGACTATGCAGGAGCGATTGACTCTTATAACAAGGCAGTCGCCGAAGCCGATAAAAAGTATGGTGTCGAGAGCGGACAAACTGCTACGGCTCTGGGGTATCTGGGTCAGATTTATCGCGCTCAAGGCGAATGGAGACTGGCTTACATGACCTATAAGCGCCTCGTGCCCATTAAGGAAAAGATGGAGCCGAATACCCGCGAAACCAAAGATTTGAAGGCAGACTTTGACTTCGTGAAAACAAAAATCATCGAATACGGCATCAAGACCGATGACAATTATGGCGCCGATCAAATGAAGAAAAACGCTGCTGCTGCAGCTAAGAAGCCGAAGAAAAAGCACAAGTCTTCCGACTAATCCGCAGCATCAGAGTTTGAGTTTACAGTCGCTTTGCCTGCAGAAAGACTGCAGCTATACCCTTATGTGCTTGAGTAGCACACAAATATTGGCAGCAAAGCTACTGACGCGTCATAAGAGGTGCATCAGAAGTTAAAGTTAGTGTTGCTCTACGGTGATCTTGTCCATATCAAGGCTGATCCGCAGCGATAATTTGCCGTCCTTGGTCTTAGGCAAATTCTCTAACGGTGCAGAGTCTTTGATTGCTTTAACAACCGCATTAGTGACGGACTCAAGCTCTGAAGGCTCCGAAATATCAATCTTGGTCAAGTTGCCATCGGCATCAACACCGACAATCACTCGCACCTTGAGTTTCTTGGACTTTTTCTTCTTGAGCTCGTCGGCAACTTCACTGGGCAAAGTCAAACCACCCTGAATTTTTTCACCGGTTTTCGTGAGAAAGTCGTTCATTTGTTCGGGAGTGGCAACTTCCGGAGCATCAGTGGTACTAGCAGTGGTGCTGGTGTCATCCCCGGTCTTGCTCTTCTCGAGAAGCTCTTTATTGCCTCTCTTGGTTCGCTCGGAGCCCATCTGATCGA
>PNKB01000082.1 GCA_013997645.1 Cyanobacteria bacterium PR.3.49 | reverse complement strand
ATCCGAGTGAAACGCCCTCAGGCGATTCGACAATGACGATGAAATAGCCCTGGTCTTCATTGGGCACGAAACCCTTGGGCACGGTCGTGAAGAGCCAATAGGTCAGCCCCATGCAGACAAGGAAAGCCAGAATTACCAGCGGTTTCACTTTGAGAGCCAGACGCAGCGACCATTCATAGCTGGACTTCAGCCAGTCGAGGAAGGCATTGACCGGAGCGAAGATGATGCTCTTTTTGTCCGAGTGACCTTTCAGCCATTTTGCCGAAAGAGCAGGAGTGAGAGTTAAGGCGACGAAAGTCGAGATGCCCACCGAGCAAGCAATTGTCAGAGCAAACTGTCTGTAGAGAAGGCCTGTAGTGCCGGGAAAGAAGGCAACAGGAATGAACACCGCGCCCAAGACTAGCGAGATAGCAATAACGGCCCCGGTGATTTCGCGCATGGATTCCTGCGCTGCTTCAATGCCGGTCAAAGAGCGTTCTTTTATCAAACGGCTGATGTTCTCAATAACAACAATGGCGTCGTCGACCACCAGTCCGGTAGCGAGTGTGATGCCGAAAAGCGTCAATGTATTTATGGAAAAGCCCAGCGCTTGCATGAACGCGAAGGTGCCGACCAGAGACACAGGAATAGTCACCGACGGAATGAAAGTGCTGCGCCAGTCTTGCAGAAAGACGAATGTGACAAGGACAACCAGACCAATCGCCTGAGCGAGGGTAATCAAAACCTCTTTAATGGATTCGCGGACAGCAAGAGTAGTGTCGAAGGCGTAGTCGTATTCGAGGCCAGGCGGAAAGCGCTTGGACAGGCGCGTCATCTCGTCACGAATGCCCTTGGAAACTTCCAGGGCATTGGCGGTAGGCGTCTGGAAGATACCAATACCGACTGCTTCGCGACCGCGATAACGGACGATTGATTGATAATTTTCCGCACCCAACTCAGCTCGTCCCACATCTCTCAGGCGAATCATCTGCCCGTCGGAAGTGGCACGGATGATCATGTTTTCGAATTCTTGTGGGGTCTTTAAACGACCGACGGCGCGCACGCTCATTTGATAGAGCTGCCCATCAGGAGCCGGCGGTTGGCCTATCTGGCCGGCGGCGACCTGCACGTTTTGCTCGCCAACAGCGTTGACGACATCTACGGCTGTCAGATGGCGATTGGCAAGTTTCTGCGGGTCGAGCCAAACACGCATGGAGTATTTCCGCTCGCCGAATATCTGCGCATCGCCCACGCCCTTGACGCGTTTGAGCGCGTCTTTAATATACACGTCGGCGTAATTACTTATGAATTGGCTGTCATAGCGATTGTCGCGGCAGCCGATACCAATAGCCAGAACGAATTGGCTGGAAACCTTGTTGACGGCGACGCCGGTTCGCTTCACGTCCTCGGGCAGGCGTCCTTGGACAGCCGCGACTCTTGTCTGCACGTCCACGGAAGCAAGGTCGATGTCGCGTTCTAAATTGAAGGTGATATCAACTGTCGCAGTTCCGTCATTGCCGCTGGTCGAGCTTATATAGCGGATGTTCTGCGCGCCGTTTATTTGTTTTTCCAAAACAGTCGTAACTGCCGACTCGACAACTTCAGCACTGGCTCCGGTGTAGTTGCAGGTGACATTGACGCGCGGAGGCGCAATTTGCGGATACTGAGCAACCGGCAATCCGGGTATGCAGACTGCGCCGGCAATCACGAGAACGAGCGAGCAGACGGTGGCGAATATCGGCCGCTTGATGAAAAAATCTGCAAACATCAGGCCTTACTCTTTCGGCTGAATAGCCATGCCGTCGGTCAAATTTTGGATGCCGGAAACAACAATCTTTTGTCCGGGTGTGAGCCCGTCTTTGACACGATAGGCATTGCCTTCGATGTCTCCCAGTTTTACCAATTTTTGTTTGGCGACAAAATTCTTGCCTTGTTGTTCGGCGACGAAAACAAAGTCCTGACCGCTCAAATGCACTACAGCAGGCGTTGGCACCAACACGCCTGGCTCGGTTTTCCACAAAACTCTGGCGGTGATCATTTGCCCGGCCCGCAATTTCTCATCGGCATTATCGTAGATGGCCTTGACGAGCACAGTCTGGCTCTGGCTTTCGACGTTGGGTGAGACAAAAAACACCCGGGCGCGGCCCAGCACTGAGTCATCAGCGCCGGTCAGCTCGACTGCCATTCCGGGGCGAAGGCGGCTGCTGTACTCAGTCGGGATCGACACGTAAACTTCCAGCGGACGATTTTGGGTGATGCTGGTCAGCACCATATCTGGTGACACGTAGTCGCCGACCTTCATCGGCACATCGCCCACCGTTCCGGCAAAAGGCGCATCTATAGTGTGATACTGAAGCAGGACGCCCTGCTCCTTCGTTGCCGCGTGCTGCTGGCGAACCTCGCCTTCGGACTTAGCAAGAACAGAACGCTGGGCACGAATCTTGGCGTCAATCGACTCCACTTGAGACTTAGCCACGCTCAGCTGATTGATGCGATTGTCTTCTTCTTGGGCCGATACAGCGCCTTGCGAGTGCAAGTCTTTAGCGCGTTCGAATTCATGCTGTGCCAGCCGCAATTCGGAGAGCCGCGACTGTTTGTCGGCCTCAAGGGACTTCAAAGTTTCACGGGCAGATTGGGCTTCAGACTGCAGCGAATTTATATGCGCTTCGTAGCTGCGCATCGTCATCTGCTGCCTTTCATGGTCGATTAAAATAAGTTTTTTCCCAGCCGGAACTTTGTCGCCGCTGCGGACATAGATTTCTTTGACCAGCCCGGAAACCCGAGGATGTAGGTAGACTGACTTTCTGGAATTCAATGTAGCCGAAAAGCGACTGCTCTCGGTAACTTGACCCATGCGCACCTCATCGAGCTTCACCGACGCTGCCGGCGGAGCGTAGGTCGCGGACGCAGGCGCCCCATGCTGCCCGCAACCGTAAAGGAGCAGGCTCGTCAAGGCGCACAGCGCCAGACAAACAAATTTTGGGAGAAAGTTGTGCATACTGCGCAAGACCAAGGTTTCCAGATCTCAAGGATACCATCAGATAGTGCTTTTTCAGTGACATATTGCCTATCGTTGCGCACTAGATAAGCAACTGTTCAGGCTCTCGCTTTTCATCTCAGTATCCGCAACAATACCGTTGAACTTCGTGAAAGGCGGGATTGATACACTCAATTCAAGCCCTGATGAACTGCAGGTGGGGCAGCGAGCAACTGCTCGTGGAACTCTGAAAGAATTTGCAGGTCGTCAAATACGCGTGAAGCGCGCCAAAAGAGGAAGCTGGTAAATCACAAATGGTGACCGTCTGGACCATCGCAATTGGTCTCATTTTCCTCAACTCCCTATTTGTCGCTGCTGAGTTTGCAACGGTAGGCTCCCGAACGACGACAATCCGCAAGGCTGCCCAGGACGGCAATCGGCTGGCAGCGGCACTGTTGCCGATTTTGGAAACGCCAAGACGTTTGGACGAATACATCGCCACCTGCCAAATTGCCATCACATTTGCCAGCCTTTTTTTGGGCGCTTATACCGAGACAAAACTCGGTCCACACTGGGCAGCGTTTCTTGTTGAGAATTTCAAGATCGACCACTTGCTCGCCGAGTCGGTAGCAGCCGGTTTGATTCTCTTCGTTTTCACTATGCTGCAAATTCTGATAGGCGAGCTTGTGCCTAAATCAATTTCGCTGCAGCACTCCGAGCGCATCGCCCTTTTCATGTATTTGCCTCTGCGCGTCACTTCCGTCATTCTTCGCCCGTTTATCTGGCTCTTTAACGGCAGCGGTGTGGCAGTTTTGAAGCTGCTGGACATACCGGCGTCCAGTCACAGACACGTGCATTCGCTGGAAGAAATTTCCATGCTGCTTGCCGAGAGCAAAGACGGCGGGTTGCTCGAGCCTGAAGAGCACGAGCGATTACACCAGGCTCTCGAACTTAGTGAAAAAACCGCCAAACAATTGATGATCCCGCGGCCGAAAGTGCTTGCCATACCAAACACGCTGAGCATGGAGGAGTGCTATCGCAAGGTTTTGACCAGCCCATATACGAGATTGCTCGTGCATGGAGATACAGTCGACGATGTGATCGGCATTCTCAATGTCAAAAAGGTGATTCAAGCCTGGTTTAAAGAAGGAGAGAAAGGAGAGCTGGAAAAACTGATCACACCCGTTTTGATCGTGCCGGAAAATCTCACACTGGGAAGATTGATCACGCTCTTTAAAGCAAAACACTCGCATGTCGCCGTTGTCATGGACGAGCACGGAGTGATGATGGGTCTGGTTACGGTCGGCGATATTCTTGCCGAATTGATCGAAGACTTAGACGCCAACGAGTTCAATCAGGCAGAGAGCGTCGAGGTTTTCGAGGACGGGCGCATTCGCATCGCCGGCAGTTACAAACTGCACCGAGCCGAGAAGTTTCTCGGTTCGTTTCCAGATTCAGATGCTGAAACAATCAACGGTCTGATTGTAGAAATACTCGAACGCGTGCCGGAAGTCGGCGACTCCGTCGAAGTTGGCACAGCCATTATTCAGGTCGAGAAAGTCGAGCACCACGCAGCAACTCTTGTGACAATCGAGCGCGCAGGAGGGGCAAGGAATGTTTGAGCTTCTCGTCATTCTTTTCTTGATTTTCTGCAACGCGCTTTTTGTAGCGTCGGAATTCGCTACTGTTGTTGCACCCAAACAATCGATTGAAAAACGAGCACTGGAAGGAGACCGGGCAGCAGCAAGCATAGTCGCCGTGATCAAGCAGCCGGCATTGCAAGATCGATATATCGCCACCTCGCAAATCGGAATTACAATTGCCAGCCTCGGGCTGGGCATGTATGGCGAGGAGGTACTTGCTCACTGGATAACGCAGTATCTGGGCGCTGCGACTTTTCTCCAGATTGCCTCCGTTCATGTCGTGGCCAGTGCACTGTCCCTGGTGCTGCTTACCTACATGCACGTTGTTCTCGGCGAGATCGTTCCTAAATCATTAGCATTGCAAAAGTCGGAAACGGTGATGTTTATTCTGATCCGCCCGATGATGTTTTTCATGAAACTGTTCAAGCCGATTATTTTTGTTTTGAACGGCGCCAACACTTTTATATTGAAAACATTCTTTGGCATCGATCGATCTAAATCGACTATTTCTGCATTCTCACCGGAGGAGATTCAGCTCATCCTGAAAGAGAGCGAGACCGAAGGCATCATCAGCGACGAGATCGGCAGCGTCATCCAGCAGATGTTCGACTTCGGCGAATTAATCGCGGAAGACATAATGGTGCCGCGCGTGCACGTGCTCGCCGTTCCTTTAAGGCCTTCGAAAGAGCAAGTGGAAGAGTGTATCTACGATGCAGTGCATTCGCGGTTTCCGGTTTACACTACAGACAAAGACAACATCGTCGGCACCGTGCACGTGAAAGATCTGGCTACAATTCTTGAAACGGACAATGGCGGCACGATAACAATCCGGCCTGTGCCCTTCGTTCCGCACACCGCCCCCGTCCAGTCCGTTCTAGAATCTATGCGACTGTACAACACGCATATGGCTGTTGTCCTGGATGAACATGGTGGCACCGCCGGTATCATCTCAATCGACGACATTTTCGAAGAAGTGATTGGCGAGATTGATGAAACCATCACTCGCCATTCGATCGAAGATTTGAGCGACGGTTCTGTGCGCGCAGATGGGACGGTTCATCTGGAGGAGCTTGCCGACCACCTGGAAATGTCAATCGACGAAGAAGACTTAGACACATTGAGCGGATTGGTGCTGGACCGCCTGGGCCGACCACCGAGAGTGGGCGACAGCTTCAAATACAAGAACCTGACAGTCGTGGTAAACAAAGTCAAAGGGCGTGGAGCGCAGGTTTGCATCATCCGGAAAAACGAGGAAATTAAGAAGTTTCCCCGCCCGACTGATGCACTTTAGGCTATTTATTTGCAACAATATAGCGAGCGAGATGTGCGGCACGCACTCCCGCACATGGCGCCCTGGAAAGTCCTATGAAAGCCCCCTTCCTTCGATGCCTTCTATACTTTTCAATTGTGCTGGCTAACACTTGTCTTCCTCAAGCGGCCGGCGCTAATGCCGAACACGATTTTCAACTTTGGACACCGGTAACTCTGGACGAACCAATCCGCGGCAAATTGCGCGGATACTTCGAAGTAGTTCCGCGTATCGGCTATAACGCATCACAAATAAGTCAACTCCTCGTTCGCCCCGGTCTGGAATATCGATACAAGCCAAATCTCGGCTTCTTTGCCGGATATTTGTGGCAAACCAATTACAGCAACCAGAACAGCCAGGTCGTGCACGAGAATCGCATATGGCAACAAGTGTTGGGAAGCCGCGACATCAAGCGATTTACCCTGATTGGAAGAGGGCGGCTCGAGCAAAGATTTCTCGGCGGCGTCAACGGCTGCAGCAATCGCTTGCGGGGTTTAGTCAAACTAAATTACAATGTCCACAAACGACTCTATGTAACAGCTCAAGATGAGCTGTTCATCAACCTCAATTCACTCGATGGCGGGCCGGAAGGCGGCATCGATCAAAATCGCTGTTTCTTCGGGGTTGGAGTCAGGGTGAAGAAGAGAAACCGCGTGGAAATCGGATATCAGCTGCAGTACGTCAACGGCACCGACAATTTCGATGACCAGGCCAATCACGCGATCGTCATTCAATCATTCGTCGGATTAAGAGACTAGTCGCTGTTCTTCAAGGTGTTAATTTGATTAATTCGGGTGTGCAATCTGCAAGCTCGATTTTGGGTTCCAGAAACGCGCAAAGAAGGAGGAAATAGTTAAGATTCGCGGAAAGCACCACGAAAGAATGCCCAGACGATGGGCTTTCTGGATTTTCTTCATTGTTGCAATTGGATGCAAAGTGCGATCGTGCGGCAACAAAACGGGTGTGCCCGCGTCATCCGATTGGTGACTATTGGCGCCCCCCACTGGTGAATTGTGGCGCCCCCGGAGGTAATTTATGTCGGAAGGCAATGGCAAAGCGATACAGAAGGATTTGCTCTCATCACTTGTAGTATTCCTTGTAGCTTTACCTTTATGTATGGGTATCGCAATCGCTTCCGGAGTGCATCCTGCGGCGGGACTTATCACCGGCATAATCGGCGGTATCGTAGTCGGCTCTTTGTCAGGCTCGCCACTTCAGGTCAGTGGACCCGCAGCCGGTCTTGCAGTCATTATCTGGGAAATCATCAGCAAACATGGCTTGCCCGCTCTTGGAGCAATCATTGTAGTTGCTGGTATTACACAAATTGCATTCGGTGCATTGAAGTTAGGAAGAATTTTTAGAGCAGTGTCACCAGCAGTGGTGCAAGGTATGCTCTCGGGTATTGGTGTCTTGATTTTTGCCAGTCAGTTTCACGTGATGCTCGACGACAAACCGCTGGGCAGTGGCATCGACAATCTGATGGCGATTCCGAAGATTCTCGCCGACGTCATCACGATGAATCATGACTTCAATCATCTGGCTGCCTTAATAGGTCTGATCACCATCGCTATCGTTGTTTTGTGGGACAAACTTCCCTTCGATAAAATTCGCAATGCTGTTCCGCCCACATTGCTGGCTGTTCTTGCAACGACTGTTCTTGCTGCAGTGATGGGACTGGACGTCAAACGCGTCGAGTTGCCCAACAATATTACTGATGCCATCAAATGGCTCGATCTTTCAATCCTTCCAACAATGGGATGGACGATCTTGACACAAGGTATGATCGTTGCGTTTATCGCAAGCGCCGAAACTCTTTTGAGTGCCAATGCCATCGACCGCATGGCTCCTGAAAATAAAGCAAAATACGATAAAGAATTGGTGGCACAGGGTGTGGGTAACACGCTCTGCGGTATCGTAGGGGCGCTGCCACTGACCGGTGTTATCGTCAGAAGCTCTGTCAACGTAAAAGCCGGTGCCAAGTCACGATTCTCGGCTATATTCCACGGTGTTTGGTTATTGCTCTTCGTGGCAGCTTTCCCATTTGCGCTCAAGATGATACCGACAGCGGTGCTGGCAGCATTGCTTGTGTACACAGGCTGGAAGCTGCTGGACATCAAGGCTATCAAAGCTATCGGCAAGCAAAGCCGCACTGAGCTTTTGATTCTTCTGGCTACGATGGTGACGATTGTTTGTGTCGACTTGCTCACCGGTGTGCTCACAGGTGTTGTGCTCTCAGTAGCAAAACTTGTTTATGCGATGTGCAGATTGCATATCAATAAAGTAGTTAGTGACAATCAAGTCATTCTGGAGTTGCGCGGTGCGGCTACTTTCTTGAACCTGCCGCAGTTGGCCGAAGAGATAGAAAAGCTTCCGCATGACACCGACTTGCATCTCGACGTTTCAAACTTGCTCTATATCGATCACGCTTGCTTGGAATTGATCAAGACTCAAGAAAAACAATTCAAGAATAAGAGTGGTGACATCACAATTGATTGGGGTCCGGACCAAGCCAAATTCAAGAAATCGGTCTCACGCATGACAGAAGTGGAGGTCGGTGCTGAAACGACCTCGGTGGCGGCTTAGGCCTAGTTCAAAAGAATCGAGTTGACGAACGACAGGGGCGGCGCAAATGCGTCGCCCCTCATTTATGCCATTGTGCTTATGCCAGATTTTTCTTTACTGACTCGATTCCGGTCGAGCCGTGCGATTTTTTAGTCGCAACAGACAAAGCCGGATCGAATAATCCAAAGACGTCTTTCTCGAACTCCGGCGAGTATTTTTTATACTCTGCAAGTTCAATCTTCGGAAGTGCGATGCCTTTGTCGCGAGAGTCGGCAACCAGCTCGGAAACCTTCTCGTGAGCTTGCCGGAAGGGAACACCTTTTAAGACAAGATACTCAACCAGATCAGTGGTCATCAGCGCCGGGTCAGAAGCAGCGGCAAGTGTTTTTTCCGAGTTGACAGTCACCGCATCAACACAAACGCTCATTACTTTCAGAGCTTGCAAAACAATCGTAGCCGAATTGATTACGGGCGGTTTTGTCTCCTGCAAATCTCTGTTGTAGCCGAGCGGCAGCGCTTTG
This sequence comes from Cyanobacteria bacterium PR.3.49, assembly GCA_013997645.1. Lineage (GTDB taxonomy): Bacteria > Cyanobacteriota > Vampirovibrionia > Obscuribacterales > Obscuribacteraceae > QKMZ01. Next base: position 14,434 of record PNKB01000082.1, on the reverse strand, counting down.
AGCGTGACCAGTAAATTGACCAGGTCGCCGATTACGGCACCGGATTTCGCACGTGCAATTTCCAGAGGATCCGGATTTTTCTTGTGCGGCATCAGGCTTGATGTAGTGGTGACGTTGTCCGCCAATTCCACAAATCCAAACTCCGAGCTGCTCCAGATAACCAGAGTCTCTGCCATCTGCGAAATATGCACGGCAGTCAAACTGCACGCCATCAAAAACTCAGCGGCAAAATCTCTGTCGCTGACAGCGTCAATCGAGTTGGTGAAAACTTTTGGAAAGCCAAGTTTTGCAGCCACGGAATGCGGATTGATCGAAAGGGCGGAACCAGCTTGCGCGCCGGCGCCGAGAGGCGAGACGGCTGTGCGTTTTTTGCAATCGATGAAACGCTCGATATCTCTCGAAAACATTTCATGAAACGCTAAAACAGCATGCGCATAAAGAACCGGTTGTGCGCGTTGAAGATGCGTATAACCAGGCATCACAACATCGACGTGTTTTTTGGCAGAACTGATAATCGAAGCCTGCAAGAATTTCAACCCATCGATGAGCGAATCGATTGCACTGACGGTAAACAGACGCAAGTCGAGGGCGACCTGGTCGTTTCTGCTTCTTGCAGTGTGCAATCTCAGGGCGTCGGATCCGATTAGTTCCTCTAGTTGTTTCTCAACATTCATATGAACGTCTTCGTACTCGACTTTCAGGTCAAACTTTCCTTCCTCAGCTTTCGCCAGCAAGGTGTTCAATCCTCCCCCTATCGCCTCGCCCTGGGAGGGGCTGATGAGCCCCTCTTCGGCAAGCATTTGAGCGTGCGCGATACTGCCTGTCAAATCAGCTTTGACGAGGTTGGCATCGGCATGAGTGCAGGCAACGAATTCAGTGACGACGTCACTAAGAGGTTGCTTGAAGGCTTTTCTTAATACTTGCATTTTTCTTGCTCCAGGTTTTCAGTCTCAGTCCGGCAATGTTGATGAATCCGCCTGCATCAGCAGATTGGAATTCAGACATGTTTTCGAAACTGGAGATCTTGAGGTCATACAACGACGCCGGTGATTTTCTGGCTACCACGATCGAATTGCCTTTGTAGAGCTTGATCTTGGCGGTGCCGGTGACAGGTTGCTGGGTTTCTTCGACCATCTTCCAGAGGATTTGGGTCTCGGGGGCAAACCAGTAGCCGTTGTAGATTTGAGTGGACAGCTTTTGTGTGAACGAATCTTTGAGGTGCATAACTTCTTTGTCGAGCACAAGCGATTCGATGGCTTTGTGAGCTTGCATCAAAATCGTCACGCCCGGGGTTTCGTAAACGCCTCTGGACTTGATGCCGATGTAGCGGTTTTCCACCATATCCAGCCTGCCCACGCCATGCTCTGCCGCGATGGCATTTGCTTTCTTGAGCAGCTCGACCGGTCCGAGTTTCTCACCATTTATAGCAACCGGCACACCGGCGTCAAAGTCGATGGTGACGAATTCAGGTTTGTTGGGAGCATCCTCGGGGTTTTTGGTCCAGAGATAAATATTCTCCGGAGCTTCAGCCCAAGGATCTTCCAATATGCCGCCTTCATAACTGATATGCATCAGATTGGCATCCATAGAATAGGGCTTTTCTTTGGTCACTGGCAGCGGAATTCCATGCTTTTCGGCATAGTCGAACAGGTCATTACGACCGTCGAATTTCCACATTCTCCAGGGCGCAATCACATCCAGATGCGGTGCCAGCGATTTGGCAGCCAATTCAAAACGCACTTGATCGTTGCCTTTACCGGTAGCACCATGGGCGATGGTATCGCAGCCTTCTTTCAATGCGGCGGTGATCATCCCCTGGGCGATGCAAGGACGCGCAATTGATGTCCCCATCAGGTAGAACGATTCATAGAGCGCGTTGGCTTTGATTGCTTTGAAGATGTAGTCCTTAACAAAAGTCTCGTTAAGATCTTCAATGATGCATTTCTCAGCGCCGGTCTTAATCGCTTTTACCTTGACCGCTTCGAAGTCTTCTTGCTGTCCGACATCCGCGCAGTAAGCCACAATCGGAACGTTGTACTGCTCTTTGAGCCAGGTGAGAATGCAAGATGTATCGAGTCCGCCGCTGTAGGCTAAGAGAATTTTTTTCATTTTAAAAGCTCCAATTACATTACGAGTGAAATGACTGCTTTTTGAACGTGGAGTCTATTTTCCGCCTGTTCAAAAACGACTGATTGTGGTCCATCCATCACTGCATCAGTGATTTCCTGCCCCCGGTGCGCGGGCAAGCAATGCATGACGATGGCGTCCGGTTTGGCAAACTTCAGCAGAGCATCGTTGACTTGATACGACTCGAAGATTTTGATTCTCTGAGCCATCTCGTCTTCCTGCCCCATCGATACCCAGGTATCGGTGTAGACTGCGTCCGCTCCGGCGACTGCCTCGGTGGGCGACTCTGTGATAGTTAGTTTCGCACCGGTTTGCTTCGCCTCTTCCAGCGCCATTTCCCAAAGGGTGGCGTCGGGCTTGTAGCCGGACGGACACGCAATCGAGAAATTGCAACCGAGTTTTGCGGCGAGAAGCATGAGTGAATTAGCCACATTGTTGCCATCTCCTACATATGCAAGGTTGATTCCTTTAAAATCCCAATTTTGAATATCTTTTTGTTCCTTTATAGTGAGAAAATCCGCCAGCGCCTGGCAGGGGTGCTCGAGGTCGGAAAGCCCGTTGATGACCGGGACATTCGCGTAGTCAGCTAGCACAATCAAAGTGTTGTGTTCGAACACCCGAGCCATAATTCCGTCCAGCCATCTGTCCAGATTTCTGGCGATGTCCGGTACCGACTCCCGCACGCCGAGCTTATCTTCGAGGAAGATTGAGCTGCCGCCCAGCTGAATCATACCGGCTTCAAAAGTAACTTTGGTCCGCAGGGAGGGCTTCTCGAAGCAAAGCGCGAGTGTCTGCCCTTTGGCGAAGAGCGTTTGGGTATCGTCGAACTTGTTGGCTTTGAGAAGTGCGGCCACTTCCAAAATCAGCTTCAGCTCCTCAGCCTTGAAATAGCCGATGCCGAGAAAGTCTTTGCCTCTGAGCGTGTCTTCGACAAGAACCTTGGCGAGCGGCGAGCGACCTTGTTGCGGCGGCGACATACGCTGCGACTTGAAGCCTGCAGGCGTGGTGGGCGGCTTTTTGTACATTGTGCTTACCATCTCGTTTCCCTCTCTTATTTCGAACTAAATAGAAAACTCCCGAGTCCTTGAAGAACTCGGGAGCTAAAGGTGTGGTTTCTGGTGACCTAGATCAACGCAGCCCAGCCGGCCCCGAGTTCGTATGAACGCGGCGCGTACGTCGGTTGTTGCTGGTGTAATTCGCAAAGGTCATTTATATGTGCCTTGAAAAAACAAAACCTTTGTTCACGTTACAGTCTGGGCTCCAAGCTGTCAATAGTTTGTCGGCGGACGTAACAGCAGATTACAGAAAACACATCTTGCCGCAAATCCCTACTAAATATATGGAGGCGGCAAGCAGACCCGGGCGGAAAGACTTCAAGTCTTCGCTCTGGATGTCCAAGGACGGCAATTCGATGACCACGCAAGAAGATTACTTCGACAAAGGCAGTACCTACAGGGGCACCATCCGCGGTGAATCAAAAAAAGACGCAGAGAAGAGGAAAGCGGCAAGCGACGTTCAGTGTCAACATCTGCGATGCGCGAAGAGGAAATTAGGACAGAGAGCTGACGGGCTAGCAAAGACAGTTTTACCCAACTCCCAGTGTTACACTTCCACTGCATAAGCAGGAGAAATGTAGCCAAGTGGATTTTCATCAAAATACGAAGGTTCGACTACTAGCCGGAGTTCGCAACGCAATACTCGTCATTTTAATTGCGATCGCATTGGTGGTTCCGCCGTCTGCGCTTGCCGACGACACAGCTGCACAGAGTGCTCAGACCTCGCAACGTGATTCTGTTCCACAGTCAATCCTCAATCTCGATCTCTGCACGCTCGCCTACCAGTTCTATCATCAGTCTCTCTGCTTACCGCTGGACCCGTGGTACGACATGTTCTCGCGTGTGGGCAGCGACCGGCGCAACAACATTTGTCGTTTTACCCACGACTATGCTCAAACTCTCGGTTCGGAACATGGCTATTACAGCGGGCCAAATGCGGCGCGCGGCTGGAGCGACAGCAATTTGAATCTCGATCCGATACTGACGAATTACAAACAAATCGACGCGCAATTGCCGGCCTTCACCAGAGACGGTGAGCGCTTTCTTGCCGTGGTTGCACCGGACTATATTACTAAAAACATCAAAACCATTGAGGCGATCCGCTACAGATCAAAGCCGGCGAGTTATCCATGTAATGACGTCGAACTCTTTCCAATCCGCAATTATCCTGGCGGAGACGATCACCTTGTCGCTTTCGAGGGCGGCACGGGAATAGCCGGCAACACCCAACCATCGTGGAGCTTGATGGGTTTTGTTTTGATGAAGAAAACACCCACAGGCTTTGATGCGTACATCGCTTTTCGCGGCAGTCGCAGTGGTGCATCTCTCAGCAAAACGCTCTGGCGTGCGCAAGAAGCAATCGGCGAGCATAAAGGCAACGCAGATTGGATAACCGATCTGCGCGGGATGAAGCAGGTCGACCAGCCACTGATAAGCAAGGTCGGCAAAGTGACGCAAGGTTTTGCCGAAGTGCTTCCCACAATGCTTGGACCAATCACCGCTTGCTGCAAAACCCTTGCACAGAAGTATCCGGCGCCTCAACATATTTACGTGACAGGGCACAGCCTCGGAGCCGGACTTGCCAGCCAATTCGCCAGCGCTGTTGCGCAAGGCGGATATGGCGACGAGTTGCGGGAGGCAGTAAAAGACTGGCCGTGGGACAAGATGACCCTCATGGCTTACGCTCAACCAATTCCGGGTGACCCAGCCTGGGCTGCCAGTTTTGACAAGATCTTGCCGACCTCGCAGCATTATTGGGTGGACGGCGATATCGTGGTGGAAGCAACTTCTAACAAGATCGTCGGCGTGTTCATCGACAAGGGTGAGCACTGCGGTGTGCAAACAAAGTTGAACAAAGTAGCTGGGTGCAACGACAACGTACATGAGGTGTTCGTCATACGTGACGCACTGGTGCGAGACCTGGCGCCGACCGATGCCGCACAATCTCAATCACTTGGGCGAGAAAACACCTGGGCATATTATTCCAGCGTTGAAAAAATGTTGGCGAGCCAAGCTGAAAGTTTTGTCTACCCTGGCGCTCCTGCTGCGAGCATCGTCACTGAGGAGAATTTGCGAAAGGTCTTGCAAAACTACAATTTCGGTGCGGAATTCGAGAGATGGTTGGAGCAAGTTTACGCCAGAATGATTGTCGACAAAAGCAGCTACATCGGTCCCAAATTTCAGAGCACCCTGGATGAGCGCAAGAAGCTTGTCCTCGATATCGTCGAGCGCATGAGAAAACCGTCGACCGGTGACAACACCCAAGATCTTGAAGCCTTGGCGGGAGAATCTGCACTTATCTCGGACAAGCTCGGACTGACCAACGAAGAGCAATGGATTTACTGCGGTGCAATCCTGTCCAGATTTCAAAACAGCGGATTGAAGCTGAGTGACCTTCTATCCAAGCCGGAAATCAATGCATGCCTCAAGTCGAAGTTCAACGATTAGAAGGACGAAGCAATTGTGAACAATAAATGGGTCGTATTCTTTTTGGGGTTTCTGTCTATTGTGCTAGGCACCATAGCCTTCGTCACTTACAACCATTCACAAACGCTCCTTGCCGAAGGTGGCACCACCACCGGTACCGTAGTTAAACTGGAGTCTTCCAGCAAGGGTGCTTTTTATCCCATTGTGCGCTTCAAAACCGAAAAAGGTGAAGAGTTAACCGAACGCGGCAAAGTGGGCTCATCGCCCCCGGAGCACCGTGAGGGCGAGACTGTCGCTATCCTCTACAACAAAACAAATCCGAAAGACTGGTGCATCAATAGCTGGCTTAACTTGTACTTTCTACCTACTCTATTCGGAGCGTTTGCAGCTGCACTGCTTTTCGCCGCAATAATTGTCGGCATCTTCAGTAATCGGCCGCGATCCATCAGACCAATTCAATAAAACACTCAGTCCAGCTTTGGTGTGCGTTCTTGGAAAACGATAACATCGCCAGGCGACAGGCTGACGTTGATGCCATGGTTGGTTAGCCCGGAGATGAAGAAACCGCCGGGAAGTCCACCAATCACACCTTTGAAAAAACCTTTCATGTGCGGGTGAGAGTCTTCTTGAGTTACCGGGCGCCCGTATGCAAACGTAGGATCAGTTGCACCGGCAACGCCACCAACAATTGGTCCCACGATTAATCCTGCCGGTCCAGCTGCAATACAACCACCAGAAATAGCGACGTTAGCCGCCGTGTATCCAGCCGAGTTGTACTGAACAGTGATCTCGCCCTTGCCGTCAACGCCCAGGTTGACAGCTTTTTTGTCGGCTCGCTCGATGCGTGTCTTTGGTGCAGGAATGACATCGCTGACGAACTGATGCTCGCCAACTTTGTTAATCTTTATGCAAATAGTGCCGTTGCAATTACGCCAGTGTTTCGGCGAGAAGTCCGACTTCAAAGAACTCTTTTTTAGATCAACTTCTGTTATCTGACCGACTACATGCGCACCGGCACCGATAAACTTGCCGTCCGGCAACATTACAGTGTCCAGCAATTCACCATGTACGATATCACCAATTTGCGCGACAGAACCGTCAATCGCCGATGTGAGCTTGACGCGAAACCGCAATAACTGCGCAATACTTTTTGCAAGAGGTGCAGCTTGCTCTGTGGTCACAGTAGCATCGCGAGCAACCGAAGCATGCATTGAAATTTTCTTCTTGTCAGACGATTCCGATGATCGACATTCACCATCTACCGTGCTGACGGTGAACGCGATTAAAAGAGCCAGAGATGATGCCGCAACCCAATTTTGCATATTGAAATTGTACACATTGCCCAACCTTCCGTGTAAACTTTTAGACCCGTGGGTGGAGAATTTATATGCCACTGAAAAGCAAAGCCACCAGCAGCAAGATTGCGGCGGATGCGCAGAAGTTCCTGCTCGCCGAATATGCGCCGTTGGCAGATCCTGACAAGGCTGTCGAGATGGCGGCTTACATGAAAACAGACATGCCTTTCTGGGGAATTCAGAAGCCGGATAGGGAACCGATATACCGCGAGCTCGCAAAGAAATTCGCGCCGGCCAATCACGACGAATATTCGCAAGTGATACGAAAGCTTTGGAGCGGGAAACACCGAGAGGAAAAGTACGCGGCGCTGGATTATGCTGTGCGTTGCAAGAAATTTGTCGACAAGTCCATGATTCCGTTGTACGAAGAATTGGTGCGTGATGGTGCCTGGTGGGACTTGGTTGATCCTTTAGCCACACTTTTGATTGGCGTCGCCTTCCTCAACGATCAAAAATCGGTGAAGCCAATCATGAAAGAGTGGATCGACGATGACGACATGTGGATTCGTCGGACTGCAATCTTGAGCATGAACAAGCACAAAGATAAGACTGACGAAAAGCTGCTTTACGATTTTTGTTTGCAGCGAGCTCACGAGAAAGAATTCTTCATTCGCAAAGCGATCGGATGGGCGCTGCGCGAGTACAGCTACAAGGCACCAGATTCGGTGATCAAGTTTTTGAAAACAAACAGGAGCAAACTGTCACCGCTCAGCTATCGCGAAGGCGCCAAACAGTTGGTGAGAAACGGATTGATGAAGTTGGATTAAGTATGTCGCAGACGAACTAACAGCAAATCCAATTACATCTGCTTTTCGAGCTCTTTTATTGAAATCTGCAAGCTTGAAAGGCGTGCTGAAACGGCATCATAGTGTCTCTGTTTTTGATATAGCTTAGCCTGTAACTCGCTAATTTCGTGAGCCAGGTCATGCCTTCGTTGCGTTAGCCGGGCTTCTTCATTGAGCATTGCCGTATGCGAATTCTTCAGACTCAAATAGCGCTCACGCTGAACGTCCCAGAAACCAGGGATTGAAAGAAACAGCGCAGCACTCAGATAGACGATTGGGGTTTGGAACCGCATTGGACTTACTCGCAGATGACTACGACCGGCATTATTTTGCATTCTGCAGGAAGCTTTCGGAATCGATCTAAAGGATGAGTGTTAATGATCGGGGCGCCAGGGACGAATATCGAATTCGTGAGAATCGCAGCGACCCAGGCCTAGAGCCGCTGCGCTCACAATCTTCGTCCTGTTAAATTTGTACTTTCATTCTGGTCTGGGTCAGATATCGAAGCATCGTCTAAAAGTATGATTGGCATGGACATAGCAAAACGCACCCTGGGGGTATGCTCCCTGAGTGCGTTTGCCGTGCCGAACACTTTTATTGAATTGAATCGACAAAAGAATTCGGCAATGTCTCTAGTCGAGGACCTCAGTTTTAGGCGGCTTTACGTTTATCATGTTCGATAACGCTTTGCTCCATTTCCTTCGGTCTCTTGATCGACCCTTCCATGGTGCGTTGGACTTCAAGCCCGCCGCCGTCCTTGAAGAGTTTTTCAACAACACGGGCTTCTTTCTCGTTCTCTGTATGAACGGCGATAAGCGTGTTGGAGAAGCGCATGGTGCGCTCAAATTTTCTCGCTTCGAATACCGGGATGCTCAGGCCCCAGAGAGCACCAATCAAACCGGCCGCCAAACCGAACACTGCTATTCCAGCCAATACCGCCATTGTAGGACCGGCTGCAATAACTTGTTCCAGATTTTGCGTGCCAAATACTCCGCGCTGGGCAAAGAAGCCCAGCAATCCGCCCAAGACTGCCCCCATTAATGTACCGGCCATGAAGCCGCAAGAAGCCTTGGTGTGTTTTTCATATGCCAATTCTTGAGCGCCGTAGGAGTCAGGCATCATAAGCGAAATGTCGTCCGCGGTGAAACCCGAGTCTTTGAGCGTATCTACTAAGCGCTCGGCGTCCGTAATACTCGGCGCAATACAAACAACTGCTTGATGCATAGTGATTTCCTCTTCTTCGTCTGCTGATTCCATTGATTCCGCTGGGTAGAGCCTTTGAACGGCTCAAAAGTTCCCAGACGGCATCCGCACCGCCATATAAAGGATAAAAATCAAAACATGAGAATTGGCGAATATTGAGATCTGGAGCCGTTTAATGCGGAACCATCACGACATGGTCTCGTCCTTCTAGCATCGAACAAGCGAAAGATATTTGAGGTTTAGGGTCAATGGAAGAGTATATTGGCGCAGACGGCACAGAAGCGGACGTTACCGCGCATAAGCTCTTAGTATTGTTGGGTGCTCACCTGTCCGGCTTTCAGCCGCTCTCAGATCCCGAAGTATTCGACGTAAAGAGCCGGTTGATTCACTGCTCGCAGGAGATGAAGCCGAATATGGTTATGACGCTGGAAGAAGAACTCCCCCGTAATGCAGGACCAGTGGTAAGCGTATGGGCAGCTGTGGGCAAGTTGCCGGATGGCGAGAGTGTGTTCTGGCACCGCCCGCTGCCATGTCCCGATACCCTGGCAGAGTTCTTATATTTCCACCGCTAAGCCGAGCCCAGCTCGGCTTTTGCCTTTTGACGGAAAAACGCCAAGCGGGCTGCCCGACCGGGGAGTTTTTCTCCCGAGGGAACTAACAGCCCCCCTCCATCGCCTATCAAACCACCGAATAAAGGATTTGGAAATGACAATGAACAGCAATACTGATCGTTTTCCGCTCAATGATCCAGCGTACGATTTGATCTCAATCATGCATCATAAATCGAAGGCGCTGGCTGCGTACGAAAGCTACCTGGCTGATGTTAAGGCTGACACGCATTTGACGCAAATTCTTGTGGAAATCAAACACGACGAACAAAGGCATTTGGAGAAGTTGAAAGCCCATTTGGGGCGGCTTCTCGTTGACTGCAAAGCAAAAGAATAGTCAATTTAAACGAGTAGAACTAAGTCTAAGTGCTCGGACTGGAGGAGAAGAAAAATGTCAAAGAATAATGTGGTATCAGCTAGCGAAGTGATTCGTAACGATCACGACGGTATCAAAAAGCTTCTTAAGAAGTATGATACTGCCGGCGATGCCAAAGAGAAAGAAGGCATCGTGCAAGAACTCGCGGCTCAATTGACCGAGCATTCAAGAGTTGGCGAAACGCTTCTCTTTCCTGCCGCCGGTCAAATTTCGGAAGATGAAAAGCTTGTCGAAACATTGAAAGACAGCGACAACAGCGTAAAAATGAATTTGGCTGAAGTTCAGCGTCTGTATGTCGACATCGACAAGGAAGAATTTGAAGGCAAGATGAAAGAGCTGCGCTCAGCGATTTGTGCATTGATCGAAAACGAGGAGAAAACCCTCATTCCGTGTATGGAAAATTCGGAATACGACCTGGATGCTCTCTGCAAGGAAGTCGCCAAGCTGCGTGCCGGCGAATCGATCGAACCGGTAAAACTGAGAAAGAAAGCTTAAATTGGCGAGATCAATTTCAAGACTAACGCGGGGGCAGCCGAAAAGGCGCCCCTGTTTTTTTGGGCACCCCTGGGTGTATCTGAACACACCGCCGAGCGTACCGCGTGCAATTGGAACCTTGGCATACGTTTTCCGTCTCCCCACTGGAAATTACAAAGGGGAAACTTGAACATGGATGTATTTGACTTCCTCCTCACTAACGAGGCTCACTTAGCTCACAGACTATCTGAGACCGCAGCCCACTATTCCGAGTGGACTCAAGAACGCGTCTTTGAGGAAACAAAGAGAATCTTGGATGGCTTACAGAGCAATTTCACAAAAGAGAATGCACTCATCAGCACCATTAACGCGGAAGGAATAGATGACCTTATCAACGAGGCTCAAAAGCATCGCGATGAGCTGAGAGCAGATGCCGAAAACCTTTGCATGATTCACGTGGACGAACCCGGCTTCGAGCAAGGTTTGGAAACTCTCGCTTATAAATTCGAGCGTCACAAAGAATTCTGCGAAAAAACCCTCTTTCCTAGATTGAAAGAGAGCGCCACTCCCGAAGAATTGGAGAGTGCTGCAAATCAACTCGACGCTGTCGTTCTTGACGGTTGATCTTTAGGTTGAGCATTTTATAAGGGGCAAAAACAATGAAGGCAAAAATGGAGAATAAACCTGCGGAAGCAGGCAAGTATTTGTGCAGCGTGTGCAATACGAAATTCCGATATGAGAGCGGAACTTTGACTTGCCCTAAGTGTGGCACTTTGACTCCAGAGAATATGGTGCGCATCGACGTTCGAAATGATCCGGACGAAGAGAAGATGTACACCGAAGACGATTTCATCGGCGGTTAAGCAGCAAATAGCCACTGGTGAACTATTGAAGGCAGCGCAGAAATGCGCTGCTTTCTGCTTTAACTTTGGCTTTGCCGACATCGTCAAAACATGGATGGCAGAAGACAAGAACAGCAAAGAAAGAAGCGACGACTTTTCAGTCGCCGCCCCATACTAGCTATACTGTCGATGAACTAAATCTCTTTGCCTTCTACTGGCGTTGCAGGCCAGGCACCATCTGTTTCCTTGCTGAGCAATTTGCTGATCATGCTTCTGACATGCTGCTGTTCAGGGAATAGTTCGTTCTTCACCAGATCGCGGTGCTCCCCGTGCATTTTGACCAGACGCCATTCATAGTCACTCATCAACGCGTCCTCTTCTTGCTCGAGCGCTGCGACGGTAGCGTCATCACCAAATACGGAGGCCCCGCCGGACAGTACTTTAGCCCAGCTACCCCACACGCCGGAATCGGATTCAGGTGTGCCACCATAATTTTTGATGGCGCCTTGCAATTTCTCAACTTTTGACTCGTGCGAAGCAAGGCAATCACTCAAAATACTGGCGATTTCCTTGTTCTCAACCTTGTCCAGCGCCTGGCTGTAGGTTTCAACGGCCGAAAGCTCGCCTTTCAACAAGGCATTTAAGTCTTCAACAGCTTCTGAATTCATACCTTAACTCCTGTCCAAAGGGGAGGATTTCCCTCCCCGGTGTTTTCCCTTAGCTAGCCAACTTATCCTTAGCTCTTGCAGATGCTTCGCGGATATCGTCAAAAGCTTGCTGCAGGTCGGCAATCGACTTCTCGATACCGCCCTTCAATTCAGCCCATGCTTCCGGCGCGCTGGTCTTCAATTCGTCAAATCGCTTCATGGCAGCCTGACGCTTTTCATTTAGTTCGTCGAGCTTACATTTAGCGTCTTCTTTCATTTCTGCGGACTTCGCTGCGAATTCATCGATTTTTGCACCAAGCTTTGAAAGTTTTTCTTCCATGGTGCACTCGCTGTTTTCCTGGCAGGCGAGTTCATTTTTGTTTTCTTCGTTAGACATTCCTCTATCTCCTAAAATCCGTTCTATCTACTAAGCTTGTGTTTATCTCCAGGTTTGGTTCTATCCACTAGATCTCGATGGTTCCAAAACCCTATTTCGTCGCCTGGCGAACATTCGCTCATAAGCCTGTGTGGGGGACGGAGCCAAGCCTTGAGAGTTCCATTTAGGGATCTGTAAAGTTCATAATCAACCCAAAACGCCAGCTAGCTGCGCCTTTCAGAAAATGCGGCCCGCACTTTGGGAACCATTGCGATTCAGAGATGGTCATGCCACCAGCGACCGGACAAAGAAGGAATCATCATGTACTACAAAGTATTTCTTACATTAATAACGGCGGCGCTTTTGAGCGCTCCCGTGCAGCAGGCTCAGGCAGCCGAGCCGGCTAAACCGGCTCCGGTAGTCGCCCAGGCTGATGCTGCAGCTCCCGCCCCTGCTCAAGAGGCAAAAGAGGCAGCCAAGGCTGAAGCGAGCCAGGCCAAAGCTGAGGCCAAACAGGCTAAGCAAGAGGCAAAAGAAGCAAAGCATGAAGCCAAGCAAGCTAAGGCAGCAGCGAAGACTCCGGGTGGAGTTAATAAGGCTGAACAGGAGCGGTTGGACAACGCAACCATCAACGCTTCCAACCAGATAAATGGTCAAAAAATTGACCCTAAAGTGATGAAACCAGAAAAGAAAGGTTTCAAACTTCAACATCTCAATCCGATGCACTGGTTGTTAAAGCCAGTTACTGATACGCAGAAAACAGTTATCGAACTACAGAAGCAGATTGTTCGACTGGAAGCGCCTATCGCCAATTTGCAAAAGCCGATGGTTGGTTTGCGCTCTGATATGGTGCAAGTCGACGAGCGCATGGGCGCAGTTAACGACCAACTGAAGACGATGCACGGCGACATTACGAATATCAACACCGGTATGAATTCGGTTGATAGACGCATTGCTCACATGGAGCGTCAATTAGGGCAAATGTACGAACCTATCGTGCAATTGAAAGATCCTGTAATTGCATTGAAAGACCCGGTTAAAGGTGTCGGCGATCAGCTGACCACATTGAAAGCCGACTTGAAAGAGCTGAAAAACGTAGTCAGTTTCACGACCACCGCCATCCTTGGTGCTGTAGTCCTCGTCGGTATCTTGATTGTAGTCGGAACGCCTATTGCAGCGTTGTTTGCATGGCGCCACCGCCGCTGGATCATGCAGAAGTTCGGCAGAGAAGATGTGTCCGGCAAAGCCGAGCCTACATCCGAAACTCCCGAAGACGAAGAAAAAGCACGTCAGAAAAACGATCTCAATTCAAAGAGAGCGGCGTAAGGCGGATCGACTTTGAAGGTCACCGCAGCAAGAACAAAATGTATGGAAGCGAAAGCCAAATGCGTCGCGTAAAATAGAAATACGCCACCCAAACGTGCAAGATACGAAAACGACGTTTCATCCGCAAGACGAAGCGTCGTTTTCTTTTGCAATTATGAGTTGTAGCTACTTCCAGGCACCACGCCATTCCATAAGCACATCCGGCTCTTTCTCTTCGTTTTCGGAACCGTCAGTTTCCTTCACTAAGACAAATCCGTGCTTCTTGTAGAAGTTGATTGCCCGAGTATTCTTCTTAAATGCCCAGAGTTGCAAAATCGATGCATTCTGCATTGCCAGTTTCAAAAGTTTGGCACCAAATCCTTTTCCTAATTCATTTGGATGAATATACAAGTGGTGAACCCAGCTTTTATCGTATGCGATAAAGCCGAGCAGACGTTCATTCTCCTCAATCAAATAGACAGATTGTTCGCCATAAACCATTACGCTGAAGTAAGCGACATCTTCCTCTGGAGTATGCAGTTGAGGCAAATATGGAAGTTGAGATTCGCGTGAGAGTTTAAACAAACGTGCAATTTCGGGCATATCGGATTTGGTGGCAGCACGAACTTCTGCTCTATCGGCGACCATTCTTCCGCTCCCACGCCTGAGCAACGTTCGCGAGAAAAACCCAGACGTCGCCTTTCTCGTAAGTCTCCAATTTGCTGTTGCCGCCATCCAAAGGATATGGCACAGGAAAATAGACTTCCTGTTTTCCCAGTGGACCTTTGAGTTTGCGCAATTGCTCAATGTCGTCCGCTCGCAAGAATTCTTTTCTCGAAGCGGCGTCGCTCAAG
>PNKB01000081.1 GCA_013997645.1 Cyanobacteria bacterium PR.3.49 | reverse complement strand
CCCATATCGTATTTAGCTTCACGCAATGGCTTGCCGCCATTCAATGTTTCAAGCTCGGCCAACTCCTCGGCATATTCATCAATTTTGTCAGCCAATTTAAAGAGAAACTGCGCGCGCTCCATGGCCGTCAATCTAGGCCACGGACCCTCGTCATAAGCTTTGCGTGCTGCCTTGATCGCTGCTTCAGTTTGTTTTTTATCGGCTTCTGCCACTTTGCACAGTGTCTTGCCATCGGCAGGATTAGTCAAAGTGCGCTCACTGGCGCCGTCTTGGAACTTGCCGTCGATCCATAATTGCCACTTGCGATCTACCTTCACTTTGGGTGCCACTAGGGTTTGAGTCATCGCCCGCTGAACCTCTTGTTTTGGTTTAAGGAGGTCGAAGATTATACCACTTTTATTAGGCTACAAGCGCTTTCACAGGGCAGTACAGCGCCCGCTTTCGACATCGATGCCGAACAAAATCAATGCAGAGTATGCTTCAGATTAGCCATCACTGAATGTGTTTCTTCCTGAGCCGGGAGCAATTCTTCTTTGATAAAGGTATGAGCAGCCGGGTCTTTGCAATTTTCCAGCTCGTCTCTGTACACCTTGAGACCATGATCTTCGCCCTGTTCGAGCATATCAATAGATGCTTTGTCGCCGAATACACCGGCGGAGCCTTCCAAGAAATTGGCGAACGCGCCCCAGGGTCCGGCGTCGTCCGACGGCTCACCGCCAATTTTTTTGATGAATTTGACCAGTTTTTGCACGCGTCTGTGATGTGACAGTTGCCCTTCTTCAAGCATGGGAGCAACACCCGGCAAACTTATTCTTTCACGTGCCTGATTGTATGTTTCCACAGCCGAAATTTCGCCGCGCAAGAGTCCGTTGAGACATTCAATAGCGTTACTCATTATCTTCACTCCTCATGCAGTCATAAAGAAAGATGGGCAAAATCCTCAACAGTTCCTGCTTTTGGGAAATCCTTCACGGTGTGTCATAAAGTGCCCAAAAGATTAGGGTATCCTTCTGTCGTTTGATCCATTAATCGTCGACCTACCAACTCATGGCAACCAGTTTTTCCGGCAGTTTCATAACTCTTGAAGGTCCGGAAGGCGCAGGAAAAACTACTCAACTGAAGCTTCTCTCCAAGCAGCTGGACCAGCTTGGCTGCAAGCATATTGTCACGCGCGACCCGGGCGGAACCTCCCTCGGCAAGCAAATTCGTCGAATACTGCTCAATCCGGAAAATCCCGTCACACCGATGACGGAACTATTGCTCTATCAGGCGGATCGAGCCCAGCATGTTGACGAGCTTATCCTGCCTGCGCTCAAAAGCGGCACCCTGGTCCTGTGCGATCGATACGTCGATTCGACACTCGCCTATCAAGGTTACGGCAGAGGCATCGATCTCGAGCTGATTAATACTCTCAGCAAAATGGCCACTGGCGGGCTCACTCCGGAATTGACCATCTTATTCGACATCGACAGCAGTGCCGGACTGGGGCGCTTGCATCCGGGCGGACACGATCGACTGGAGCGTGAAGCCATTGAGTTTCACCACAAAGTGCGCGACGGCTATCACAAATTGGCTAAGCAAAACCCCGAACGCTGGATGATTGTCGATGCCAGCAAACCGCTTACGGTTGTTCAGGAAGACTTGCGCAAAATACTTTTCGAGCGCTTGGGCGAAAAACACAAGCTTGCCGGACTGATGGACTAAATCCGAACAATGAAAACAGCGATGTTTGGATCATCCTCTCAACGATTGATCGCAGCATCACTGGCGACAATGCTTCTCATCACATCGTGCGCAGGAGGCAAGCAGGTTCGCTTCAGTTCTCTCTTCAAAGAAGACGACGAGCTGACGGCAGAAACCGCCTTCAAAATTGTCGAGAGAACTTATCGCATAAAACCCGACCGCCGTTATCTTCTGGCGCTATCCGACATTTCCTCAATCGTCACAGGAAAGCCGCTGGCAAAAACCGAGTTTGTTTTTGAGAATGAAAAATGGAAAGTGAAAGCCGGCAAAAGCGAAATAGCAGAAATTGAAAATTTCCCGACTTTTGCAAACATCAACAATTCACTTCTCAAATACGCACGTTCTTTAGAAGGCGAAGGCGGACAAAACCGCTTGTCCTCGAATGAAAGACGTGTTTTGAACCACGCCAAGGTATTCGGCGATCTCGAAGCAGAAACGCAAATTATCTATGATGCATCTGAAGGCGAGTTAAGTCCTGATGAAAAAAGCGATAGTGCTGACCTGCCCCGGCAGAGCGATCCCATTGACAGTGAATTGCTCAGATTCAGTCCAAAATCGCTTTTCAAAGCCATCGAGTTGTTAAACGCTCGCTGGAAATCAGAAGGTCACTCGCAGCAAACTGTTGATCAAGCAGCCACTGCTTTGACCGCTCTCTGCTTTCAGATAACCGATAAAGCAGGAACCGCCGATGCCCTCTTTTCCAAGGCGCTGGCATTTGCCGTACTTTCCAAACGCTATGAGACAGTGAACTGGCGCAGAAATTCAGTTCGCCTGGCCGAATCCATGGGTTATCGTGCCGAAGCAATCAAGCTGGCCCAGGACCTCGAAGAGGAAGATCCTTTGCGCATCTTCATCCTCTGGCAAGCAGGCACGGTCGGTGCGGCTATCTCTCAAGGCTTCAATACAAACGAAGCAAAGTTTTTATACGCTAAAAAATTGGCCCAGTCGGAAAATTTCTCCGCACTAAAAACTTTCAGCGCCGGGCGAGAATTTGCTCTTTCTATAGCAGGCTGTATGCAGGAAGCATTTGCCGATCAACCATCCGATAACAGGGGCTCCCAACTGGCAACAGCCATTTTCGAGGAAATCGAAGCAAGCGAAAAAAACGAAGTAAAAGATGCGGCAGCAAAAACCGCTGCCAGCCAAAAGCAATTTTTTCCACGTCTTAATGCAGACCTCGCCAATCTGCCCGCATGGCCAAAAGACTCCCTGATCGAGGATCAATTGCTGCGAGCGTATTACCGCGCTTTTGCATACACATATGTATTGCACGATTTGCAGCCTGAAAACGGATCGCACACCGAGATCGAATCCGAAAAGAATTTTGCTGAAAAATTCGGCAAGCCTGGCGGCGGGCAAACCGGCAGTTCGATTTGCGCGCTTGTGCAAAGCATTCTGGACTCGAGAGCTGGTCACTACGGAGTGGCAAAACTTCTGGGCGATGCGGTGTCAGCGGACGACCTGGGAGATTTTCCGTGTTTTCTTGCCTATAGCGAATCAGCCCGGTGGTTTTCCAACGGTGAGCAAAAGCTGATATCGGCCGCCAAAGCTATTTTCGCCAACATTGACAGCCGTCCGGAAAGCCGCTTCGGAGCGGCTCGCATTGCCCACAATGAATTGCTTCATCCGGTGCTCGCCCAAGACTTGAACAATCTCGCCCTTGATGTGGACTTCAGCTCCGCGCTCTCTGTTGCAGCAGCAGAACAAAATATTGATCTCGAACGTTTGCGCAGGATCTCAGAGACGAAAACAAGAACCCCTTCGCAAAGAGCCAAAGCTATAGCAGCACTCTGCCGATTGACGAGCGGCGCGGACACCGGTGCAAAAAACCTCTACGTTAGTCGACTTGGCGAGCTTCTTGAAAATTCTCCGCTCAATTTCGACGTCTTAAAACAATATGTTGAAACAGCAGTGCGGTCCGGCAAAGCGGCTGCTGCTATCGCCGACACAAGGGACTGGATTGCCGACCTTAAAGACGAAAAAGCGCTTGCTGCCGGCGCCAATCAACTGTTGGCGACCCTCTATTACAGCAACGGCAATGCGCAAGAAGCCTTAGATTTGCTGGATGGTAAAACAGGAAGCGATGCCCCGCAGCAAGTTGCAGAAACCTATGTCAACGCGTTGCTCCAGCGCGGCAATGAAGCCAAGGCACAGGCTTTTGCGGACACTTATTACACGAGAAATCGCATCGCCCCGGCCGCTCTGGCGCTGGAAGCGCAAATGCTGTGGCGAAAAAAAGCATTTGCAGATGCTGCCGCGCTCCTCAAGAATTATCCCTGGTGCATCAAAGAAGAGGACTGGCGCCGAGAGCTCTATCCTGCTTTCAAACTGGCATTATCCGCACACCCTGAAGACAGCGCCATTGCCGTGCGTGCTCTGGCAAAAGAAGGCTTTGCGCAATCAACCGATATCGGAGAATTATCACAGTCGTTTGCATTTTATGGAAGAAACGATCTGGCCTTCAAGATTTTAAACTCGGTCTTGTCCAGCTCTTTCAGCGGACATGAGCTGAACTTTTTAAATTTGTCGACGATGGCATTTTCCTTTCTTCAAAAATCAGAGAACGAAGCCATCGCCTTGAAGTGGATACAAGAGCGCGTCCCTCCCCAATTCTTTACGCCCATGGCAATGTTCGCTTTTCAGAACGGTGCTTACGGACTTTTGTGGAAGCTTATACCGACAAACCCGCAAGGCATAGGATCAGAATATGTGTGGCTGACGCGTGCGGCAGCAATGCCAATGCAAAACGGACTGAGCAAACAGGAAAATCAATTGCTCATCCAGCACTATGCCAAAAACGACAATGATGCACTTTTCCAGATCGGCAAATGCTTGATTGGCGTGATCGAACCAAAGACACTGATGAACAAAAGGATAAATGTCCGTGAACTCTGCGACCTGTCCTACTTTCTCGGGTCTCGCGAAGCATATCTGGGAGACCAGATAGCCGCAGCAAAGTGGTATCACATGGCGCTTGAAACCGGCCTCAATAAAGCTTCGGAGACAGCGCGCAATGCAGAAGCAATTCGCAGACTTTCTAATTTCTATCCGGATTGGAGCGAAAAACCATAGGTTTCAAATCCTGCCGGATATAAACTGCCGGATCAGGACTTGACCCTGTAGGCGACTTCTTCACCGAGCTTGTCGACATCTTTGCGAAGCTGTTCTTCGGCGTTTGGATCGAGAGTGCCGCCATTACCCATGGACAGCGAACGCTCTTTCTTTTGCAAATCCGAAGCGCGCAATTTCAAGTGATTGTAATCCGATTCTGTGATCTTGCCTTTCGATTTAGCGTCGTCTAGAAACTTATTCATGTCACCAAATATGGTGGTGAGCGCCGGCTGGGCCGGAGTTGGATTTTGAGCTCCCTGATTAATCACGATGATCGGTGCTGCATAACCGAAGCCAGCCGGTCTGGGCAGCCAGGGATAGTAGTATCCGGAAGGCGCCTTCCATACATTGAGGCGCGAATTGCCGATATTGATACCGAAATAACCGCCGTTGATCGGCACCGGCATTCCCATTGCCGGATAACCGGCATAGGGGTTATAGACGCCAACTCCGGAATTGGGCACCAGTCCTCCACCGTAGGGATTATAAGGATTGACGCCATAAGGAACCGCATAAGGATTCATATAAGGATTGCCGTAAGGATTTGCAAAACCCTGTGGTCCGCTGTACTGACGAGGCGTCAGCCCATTGTTGTAAGCCTGGGCAAAGCAAGGCAATGGCGCCGAAGCAAGCATCGCAAGAATCATCGATACAAAAGCGTGTCTCATATGCGAATCCTCAAAGACAAGTCCTGAGATCTACCAGTATAGAGCCGTATTTAGGAAGGCGCTCGGCAGAACGCGCTTTCGTTAACCTTGATTGCCCTGCAAATCCGGCTCATTGTGTTCGCCGGTGCCAGGGAAAAACTGATGGTTCATCTCTTCTGCGGATATATGCAGGCAAATCAGGCTCCAGAAGCAGATAAAGCCGATCGAGTTGACGTTGTACACTCCGACAGGCGGCAATTGATGTGTAGTCAAAAGCGAGATGAAGCCCGGAATCATGATAATCAGGCAAAAAATGGACAGTTTTTTACAGACATTCAGGAGCGGTTTTCCTTGCTTGGTTCCTTTCAAATGGCACAGGTAGCCGATAGCGCCGACAATCAAAGCCATGAATAAACCGTGCAAGCCAGCGTCGAAAACAACATGGCAGACAATTGCCCCAAGGGCCTGCATGCATGCGTCGACTGTTTGCTGAAAGCTGAAAGTGCCGTTGGGTTCCACGTTTAGATCCTGTTTGCCGCCAAAAGCTTGCCAGGAATGATACCCGACAATCGAAAATAGAGCATTGGCAAACTCACAGAAATGGCGGTTTCTTTACTCACGCGCGCCCTTAAGCTGGTTTACCTGATTGAGGTGCAGGGCCCTGCCGATATTTATAAAAGCAGCCGCCAGTACGGGATCTATCGATATCGCCTTGCGCCAATACTCAATTGCCTCATCGACATTCCCGCGCCGCATGAGAATTAAGCCGATATTATTGAAAGCAAAGGCATCTTGCGGATTGTAGCGAATCGCTTCCAGGAGCGCTTTTTCAGCATTCTGAATATCGCCTTTGCGATAGAGTGCAGTGCCCAAATTGTAGTAAGCCTCGGCGTAATCGGGCTTTACTTTCAATGCTTGATTGAACGTTTCTATGGCCTTGCCAATCTGTTTCTCCTGGTAAAGAGCGATGCCCAGGTGGTTTTGAGCCTGAGCAAAATTAGGCTCGATGGAAAGCGCCTTTGTAAAAGTCTGCTGCGCGAGCGTGATTTTGCCCTGTTTCAGATAAGTAAGACCAAGCTGGTTCAAAACTTCCGCGTTGTTTGGGTTGTCCTTAAGAAGGTCATCAGCGAGTTTCTGCGCTTGCGAAAGTTGATGCAATTCGCGAAACACCGCTATCACACGAAGTTTTAGACCAATCGAATTGTCACCCAGACGTTTCGCCTCGCGATATTCGATTAAGGCTTCCTCGGAGCGTTTGATCAAGCGCAAAGTGTCACCCAGATCGCGATGATAAGCTGCATCATCAGGCTTCGACTGTAATGCCGATTGATACTCGACTACCGCCTGGTCGTAAGAGCGCTTTATCGAATAAAGATGTCCCAGGTTGTAATGAGCTTCCGCATAATTAGGTCTGAGGTTCAATGCCTGAAAGAAACATTTGAGCGCCTCATCTCCTTCCCCCTTGGAAAGATATGCCGAGCCGAGATTATTGTGCAATTCAGCTTTGAGTGGCTCGGTGGCGATTGCTTCCTGAAAATGTTTAATTGAATTGTCAATTTCACCCAACCGTTTTTCACAAAGAGCAAGATTGTTTTTTGCCGTCACATTATCCGGATCTCGCCCGATAACTTCTTTGAACTGCTCGGCCGCTTCTTTCAAATATCCATCTGTGAAAAGTTCATTTCCATAACTGAGCAAATTCTGAATACCGGAATGCGCCTCATCAAAAGGCAAAGACTGAGCTTGCCGTCCTGTAGGTTCAGCCAGCTCGAATTCTTTTTCGACATTGAGAGTTGTCGAATTTCCACTTAAAGCGGTTTGTGATGCGCCGGTTTTGACCGCGTCGTCAAAGCGCTTGAGTTCACGCCCCCAGGCACTCGAGCCAAGGGAGGCAATCAATGCCAGGGTAAAGGCAACTCGCTTCATTTATAAAGTTCGCCTAGGGTTTTAACATCACGCGGCGAGACCTGACCTTCTTTGGGCGAAACATCTATGGTGAAAAACATGATGTCGTCACGATTATCGCTGTGACCGAGAATTCCCAATGAATGCCCCACTTCATGCAGAGCCAGCTTGCCCATAATCGCATCGGTAGGCGTCAGATTCATACTCCATACAGTCAGCAAATAAATTTTGGCATGCTTGATTTTTCCGCCCAGGGTTTCTAAATGTGCGTGCCCGCCTTCCGCCTTGAATACGGCTTCCGTAGGATCGTCTTTCCATACGCAGTCGATGTCGGAATTCTCAACTTTATCTACAAATTCAAATCGAACTTTGTCGTTGGAGGCGCTTTGCCATTTCTTGAATGCCTCAATCAAAATCTTTTCGTATTCAGGCTTGTAACCACGGACGGTGCTGGTGGCGGGAACATAGACTTTGAAAGGCTGCGCAAATGAAGCCCATTTTGCCGTGCCTTGAGGCGTAGAGCTTGCGTATGAGTCAGCTGCCTGCGTGGTTCCTGTTGTCTTTCTCTTTGCCGCTTCCGCTTCCAGGCCTTTGACCAGGTCTTTGTACCGTGCAGCTTCCCTGTAGTTAGGTTCGAGCACCAAAAACTTGCGATAGCAAACAATTGCATCATCTATTTTACCGACCGACATATAAGACGCGCCGAGAGTAGCCCATGCCATAGATTGCGAGGGATCATCCTCCACCAGCGATTTGAGCACCGCAATTGCCTCGTCATATTTGCCCAGGCGAACAAGCACTATGCCCATGTTGTTTCGCGCCGCTTTCATTTTCGGATCCTGCTCAAGAGCCTGTTTGAGCTTGCTCTCCGCTTCGGCCCATTTCTGTTCTTGTAAAAGCTTTCTTGCGTCATTGGAAAAAATCGCCGCATCGTATTCGTTTTTAGGAACCGTCTTGCCATCAATTTCATACACCTGTGCTTGAGCTGCAGTCGAACACATGACTGAGATCAATGCAAAACCGAAGAATCGGCGGGCGCAAGAAAGAATCACGAAAACAACCTCCACTCCAATTCTCGTTCTTATACCAGACCAGCGGGCGGTTGAAGAGCAGACGAAACCTTCTTGAGAACAAGCACTTGACAGCAAGAAATAGCACTTAACATCCTTCTTTGGAAGTTAAACCGTTAACGGCTTAACTTCCAAATCGACTTCATGACCCAACTTGACAGCTCGACCTTGGCAGCCTCGATCCTCGAAAGAGGGCAATTTGGTAAACTCCCAGGGTTGAGCGGTCAGAAAGCGGGAGCAGGTAATGAGCACTTCGTCCTCATCGAGCAAGAACTCGGTCAAACTAGTAAAAATGGGCGTCTTTGGAGCAGCGGCGGTAATTGTGGCTCTGCCGATGTCTACGACAGACGGCGCCAAGGCTGACGCTCAAAGCAACTTTGATCGTGAGCAAACAATGCTCATGAATTTGAAGGGAAAACCTAATTCGTCCGGCTTCTTTATTGTCATGTCGTCCGAAAAGTCCAAAGCGATTGTCAGCGACTTAACTAAAGCATTGCGCCAATTGGAAGAAGTCGATAAAGCCTACGCGAAATCACGCGGCACACCGGACAGTCGCTATCTGGATGCCACCAAGTTGAAACTAATCAATGTCACCAAGAGCGCTGAAAAACTGCACGAAGAACTCTGGGATACATACCAGGAATTGAAGAGAAGTATTCAAAATACGCTCGTGCTGGACGAAAGCAGAAAAGCCGGCAAAGAATAAGATGAGCGACGAAACCGCCGCTACAAATAAAATGGATCAACTCGAACTGGCAAAGTTACGAACCAGTCTTGCCCTCGAACGCACCCTTCTGGCCTGGATCAGAACCGGTCTTACGCTCATCGGTTTCGGGTTTACCCTGAGCAAATTCATGCACGATATGATCAAAACCGGGCACTTTCAAGCCACGCTGCATTACCCCAGAGAAGTGGGCATCGCTATGATGGCACTTGGAATAATCGGACTTGGTGGCGGCGTCATGGACTACAGACGGCGCATGATACGCGTACACGATGGAGTTGAAAGTCCGGTTTGGACTGCCGCATTCATGGTTTCGGTCGTATTACTGGCACTGAGCGTCTATGTCATGATCAGCCTGGTGATCGGCATGTATTTTTAGCTCGCCGTTTGGTTCGAATCAGTAATAGCAGACTGCCTTTTTGGTCCAGGAATTGGCGGGATATTTCTGGTGCAAAACCAAATATGCTTTTTTAGAGAATTCGCTGCCGACGGGAGTTACGTCTGTCCACTTCGGCAATTTCACGATGCGATAGAGAAGCTCGGGCACATCCGGATCCCCCGGGTGTGTTTTCTGCCAATCGAGCACTGCCTGGCCTAAAAAACGTGATGGATGATTTTTGAGAAGTAGAGCTCTCTCGGCAGCGGCAGCACGCTTTTCCGCATCTGAAAGACGACTGCTCACACCGAACTTGCTGTAAGTGTTGATCATATCTTTAATAGAATCACTGCCGCAAAATCCAACGGTGCTGTTATAAGAATAATAATCGCTGTTGCTGTCATCTTCTTTCTTTGCGCCGAATGGCACCCAGTAATTATTGTTGTAATAATCGAATTCTGTGATCGGCAATCCATGCCGTTCCGCACCACCCTGCAAATACGGCGACATGCCGTAATTTTTCAAAATCGCAGCGGCAATGGCAAACTGCTTTGCAGGTCCGGCCGGAGCATTTTTGATCTTTGCCAATGCAGCGGACAGTTTTGGATTGGTTGCCCCGACCTCGTCGGCTATATCGGCGGCATCATCGGACTGTTGAAGCAACTGGGCGCGCGTCCAGGCAGCGCGCAAGTAAGCCGGCTTGAACTTGGCGGGGAGATTTTGACTTTGAGCAAAACTCATCCAGGTGGAAAGTGGTGCATTACGGCTGAGGTCTTGGGCAACGTTTAAGTCGAATGTTGGAGTTTCAGTTTGAAAATTATCAGCGGACGCTAATTGTGCAAATTTCGGGGAAACAAGTGCGGTAGTCGACTGCAAAACTTCAGGCGGATTAAGCACTGAATACTTCAGGTAATCGCCCGGAGTGTAGCAGGCGGCAGCCATCTGCATCGAAAAAAGGTTGCGCGTCGAAGGAGGCAGAGTTTTCATGCTCCAGATGGTCATCAATGCTTTTTTTACTGCGTGTCTGTCAGTTTTGGTCAACAGAAAATCGGCAAGATAAAATCTGCAAGTGGCATAGGCGGGAGAATTGGAGGCAACATTTGTGGCTGCATCATAGAGATCTTGCAGGTTACTTCTCAACCCGTTCGTCATTAAAGCTGCCACCAGCCACAACTCGGAATTTTTCTTGCGCCACATGGCCAGGGCATGAGCAGCCTTTGCATCTCGCTGGGCTTTCGACTTGGCCTTTTCTTCTTCTGAACCATAATTATCATAATCAAGAAATGCATTATTCTGAACAGTCAAAATCCAGTCCGCCAGATCGTGCGAGGCCATCAAATCATTCGGCACCGACTCTGCCGTTGCACCGCTTTCCGCAGTGCCTTTTACGCCTTGAACATTCAAGCCGGATAGAGGCATATTGCCATCCAGAAGAAAGGTCAAGTCGCCGACATCGCCGCCGAATCTGTTGCTGGTGCCATTAGCTATCGATGTTGCCAATTTTTTAGTCACATCGAGCTGAGACAAGTTCAAATACGATATGGGACGCTGCAAATCCAAAAGATCCTCGCGCGCGGAGGTCTTTGTCGCCGCATCCGCAGCATTCTGAATCTGAGAGCTGACGGCTTCAATTTCAGGCGTGCTGGCACCATTAATCAATACTGCATTGCTCTTAGAGCGCAGCACCATATACGATGCAATTTGTTTAAACGTTGAATTTTGCTTAGCAGCCAGTTTCTGGAATTGCGCTGCGGCCCCATCGAATTTTTTCAGATAAAAATGAGCTGCTGCAATTTGATATATTCGTGCATCCTGCAACAGCTGATCCGCTGAAGGGCTAAGGGCAGCAGGCACAATCACTTTATCCGAACCGATGCCGAAGAGCCCATCCTGCGCTTTCACCCAGTCACGCACAGGGGCGCTTTTCACTGAGTATTTTTTGACAAGACCTGATAGCGTGTCTCTGGCTAGCGCGAATGCACTGTCGCTTATGCCTTTGTCATATGCAAACGAATCCATTTTCCAATAAATTTCGCCGCCCGACTTTTTCGGATCGGCACCTATTGCTCGTGCACGAAGCTTTAAATAAGCGTCCTTTGGATCGTTGGAAATACTGGCATCAAATCTGGAACCGCTGATTATCCGAGCGTGCCAGAGATTGACTATGCTGTCCTGCTCGACTTTGGAAAGAGGCTTGCCTATGAGGTTTCTGTAAGCCACCACAAGGTAAGATTTTGCCCAGCCCGGCTGAACAATGCCAATATTTCCACCGGCAAATAATTTAAGAGGCAGATCGGGATGATTGCCGTTGATCAAAATCGCATAAGCGAGATCAGGAGCACATGCCTTCGCCGGTGGTGCCGGCAGGACGATGAAAGAAAGTGACAGCAAAATAGAAATCAGCCCTTGCGTTCTTCTCTTCATCTGGCTAGTGCCTCCTTTGTAATAGCGCCTGTAATAGCGCGCAGTCTTTGCTCTGTCCACGGACGCGAGCTGAATATGTATATATTGCGGTTATTTCCGAGAACATCTGTTTGAAGCAAAATCTTATTCGTGTCCGCTTCGCTGGCAGAAATTCCAATGGACAACGGAATATCAGCACCATTGCTGAGAGTCTGTTTGCTCAGTCGAGACAAAACATCATTTCTTTCGGGTCCGATGCTGAATAGCATAGCTACTGTCTCATCGGCGCTGCCGCGCTCCAGCCATTTATCTGCCAGCAGCCAGGAGGCAAGGGCAGTCACGGAGATTTTAGTATCGCGAGGAATTTCCTCTCTGAGATCACGCAGCAGTGCTTTATAAAATGGCCGCTCATCCTCCAGTGCATCGAAATCGATTTGGACTGTTCTTTCCTGTTTGGAAGATTTGTTCAGGGTTTTTGCAATAGTTTTTGCAACAAACGCCGCCGCCGACAATTCTGGAATCGAGCCGTCGCTGCGAATGCTTTCGATTCTGAAGACTGGAATTGTCTGAGTTCTTTGGGGCACTTTCAATTTTTGAGTGCGCGGTCGAAAACGAACATTCGAACCTTGCACATAAATGTTTCCTGCAAAATAAGCGACCTTGATTTTGGACGGATCGATATAGGACAAATCCTCATCGCGTTCCCAGGCCCAAACGTTGAGGCGCGGCAGCAAAACCGTACGGTGCGAAGCTTGCGCAACCACGGCAGCGGCAAAAATCGCGCTCAATGATAAGACCGCAAAAACTAGAGCGAAATGTCTCGGCACCTGCCTACCTTGCAACTATCACCAGGGTCACAGGATAGTCTACGGCAGTCCGTAAATTTTTAGTAGTTCGCGAGCTTTTTGCAAGTCTTCGCTATCGAATCCTTCATCATAGACGCTGTAGACAGTGGACAGTGCCGCCTTTGCTTCCTCATGGCGCCCTTGCGCCTGCCAAAGTCGAGCCAGGCTGGTCGTTCCGCGCAGAGCCATGGCCTTGCTTTTCTGCTCGCAAGCAGTTTCCACCGACTCATGAAAACACTTCTCGGCAGCCACCTGGTCACCGGTCTCAAGAAGAATAAGCTCGCCATTGAGGCGCTGAATATCGGCAAGACGGCTGCGATCGCAATTGCCCTCCGCCATCTTCAGACCTTCATTCAGAGCGGCACGAGCTTCAGCCAATCTGCCTGCCGCCAGATATGCTTCCGCCAGGACACCAAGTTGACCGGGCAAAGTCAATATAGAGCCAATGGAACGGAATGATGCAACGCCCTTTTCCATAAGACTGATTCCTTCGTCCACTTCACCCTTTAAAAATAAGCCGGCGCCGGTAAAAAATGTCCCGGTCGATTGCCACAAAGCAAATCCTTGCTCGTTGGCAATTTTGGTTTCTTCCAGACCGGCCGCGTGCAACTGCTCGGGCATGCGGCAGTTGATATACAGCCAGCAGGTGAAGTGAAGTGCATGTGCCAAACTGAATGGATGTCCAATCTCGCGGGCCATGGCAAGCATTTCATCGTTCAGTTTGATTGCCTGCTCGGGATAGCCGAGATGAAAAAGCGCCACCATCAGATAGCAGCGCATGTGCAGGGCGGAATTTTGCCCGGTCATCAAGGTCCAAAGCCGGCAATGCTCGAGATTTTCATGTTCTGAGATCGCTTCCTGGCAATAATGGCGGCAGCCTTCAAAATCACCGATATAAAAACGTGCCACCGCCGGTGCTGCGTAAGCTTCCATCAATATGCCGATGTCGGGCACGTGTCTGGCGAACGTGACCATATCATCAGCCAGCGACATAGCCAGTTTCAAATCACCTTTGACCAGGTGCCAACTCCAATTGCCCCACATGATCGCAAAAAGCTGCGGAGTTTCTCCAACTCTCTGACACAGCTCGCGAGCGCGCGCAAAAATCGGACCGACTTCGGCTGCAGCATAACCGAGAGCAGCTTGATACACAGAGCCAAGCGGCATCAGCATCATCATTTCAATCTCATCGCGCTGGCTGCATTCATTGCATGTATTGAGCAATTCCAATCCGCGATTGAGATGGCTGATTGCTTCCAGGTTGGCACATTGCTCCTGCGCTTTCAGTCCTGCAGCAAGCCAATAGTTCAACGATCGCTCAATCATCCCGCCTTCGGTAAAATGATGCGCAAGTAGTTCGGGCTGAGTGGCGACAATTTGCGGAAAGCGAGACTCTAAAATTTGAGCAATGCGGGCGTGAAACTGCTGCCGCTTGCTTTTCACCATAGCGTTGTAGAGCGCATCTTCGAGCAGTGCGTGCTTGAACATATAAGTCGACTTTGGCGCCTGCCCTTTCTCGTACAAAATTTCAGCCTGCACCAGTTTGGCAAGATTGGCGCAAAGCGTCGCATCGTCCAGCCCGGAAGTTGCAGACAGCAGCTCAAAACTAAACTCTCGCCCGATCGTCGAGGCAAGCTGTGCGATTTCTCTGTCACCATCCATGCTGTCCAGGCGCGCCATCAGCAAGTCTTGAAGGGTAGCAGGAATTTCCCTGCTCATTACGGTTTTGAACCGGCTTGTCCTGGTGCGTTCGAGAACACCGGATTCCTGCATCATTTTGGTGAACTCCTCAATGAAAAGAGGAACACCTCCTGCCCTGTTGAAAATCTGCTCGACAACGACATCGGGCAAATCGCTGCCTATCTTCTTGCGCATCAGGTCAGCTGACTGCCGCTTGTTGAGCCGGTTCAACCCGAGACTGGCTTGATTTTTAAAGGCGGGCCACTGGGTCTGAAACTCGGGGCGGAAGGTAAGCAATGTCAGTATATTGAAACGCGAAACATCCGATAAAAATTGACCAAGAAATTCAACAGTAGAAGCATCCATCCAGTGCAAGTCTTCCACCACGAACAATATAGGATGTTTTTCCGCTTTCGCTTGCAGCCACTGTTTCAATACTCTGAATATTTCCAGCCTCTCACGCGCCGGTGCTAAACCGAGTGATGGAAATTTATCATTTGTAGGCAGGCAGAGGAGTGAAGCAAAAAGAGGCACCACATCCGGTTGCGCTAATCCACAACTCTCCAGATGGCGAATCAAAAGGTCAAGTCCAACTTCAGGCGTGGTATCACGATTGAAATTAAGCAGCCGTTCGAAATAATTCACTACCGGATAGAAGCCAGAATACTGGAATTGCGGCGAGCAGCGCCATTCTATAACCATCGAATGGTGTTCGTGTTGAATGCTGTTGCCCGAATACAAACCGGCTGCATCGGCGCCAAATTTTTCATCCTCTTCAAGAACAATTTGCTTAATCGCATGGACCAGACGCGACTTTCCCAGACCGGCTTCGCCCGACAGAGTGACAATTTGTCCGGTGCCTTCTTTGACTTGCTCCCAGCGATCTTTGAGCAAATTGAATTCCAGATCTCGTCCCGTCAAAGGTGACAGTTCAATTGGCGATGAACCGTCAACCGAATTGACGCCGGCGACTTCAGCGCGCACCTGGAAAAGATCGATCGGCTCTGAGACACTTTTGAACTTGTGGGCACCGATTCTTGCACAGTCGAATCTTCCGCGCAAAAGTCTGTGTGTAGACTGACTGCACACTATCTGGCCGGGGCGGGAAACTTCCTTTAGGCGCACAGCCAGATTGCGAGCTTCACCGACGAGTGAAACACCTTCATCTTTTGCTTTCGCGATCGCATTTCCTGTATGTATGCCTATCCACGGTTCAAACTCGAGATTGTGCTTGTGTCTTATCTCATCGCCAAGAAACATGAGCAATTCTTGTAGATTGAGCGCAGCACTGGCCGCTCGGCTGGCAGCATCCTCATATGCAATGGGATAGCCAAAGCAAGCCAAAAGCCCTTCATCGTTGAAATGAATAATTGTTCCGTCGAAATTACGGACGGCCTGGTCGCATGCACTGTGGAAATCCTGCAAAATTGCCGCCTGTTCTTCTGCATCCAATTGTTCGAAATAAGCTTCCGTGTCAAAAAGATTACAGTTGCATACAAGTACGGTCACTTGCCTTCGCTCAGCATCGCGCTGAATCATTTGAGACATGTTGCCGCCGGCGGGACTGCGCATAGACTCTCGCGCAAAACCAGCGTTAGAACGATTTTTGGCTGCTGATTTATCGGAGATCTTATTCACCGTAAACGGCACATTGTCCTCATCAGAAAGCGTTCCCTCAATTGCCAGAAGTCGCGCTATCACTTCGGCCGCAGACTGCGGACGCTCATCCGGGGCTTTCATCAGCAGTTGCATAGCCAGTTCATTGAGCGCCGGGGGCACTCCAGGCCAATGAGCTGAAATTGGATCGGGATTTTTTTCATTTAGAGCAAATAAAATTTCCCAGACCGTATCGCCACGAAATGGCAGCTCACCACAGATCAATTCATATAATATGCAACCAAGACTGAACAGATCGGTCCGCGCGTCTACCGGCTCGGCTCGCCCCTGTTCGGGAGCCATGTAAGCCGGTGTCCCCATGATCATTCCACTGGTCGTAAGACGGACATTTTCGGTGTGTGGGCGAGCCAAACCAAAATCGAGCAGCTTGACGCGCCCGTTCGGAGACTCCAGCCAAATATTCTCCGGCTTTATGTCACGGTGAATCAAACCTTTTGCATGCGCCGCTTCCAGCGCCTGGGCAGTCTCCCGGATGATTCGCAGTGTCTCGCGCAGGGCCGGTCTGGTCACCCGCGCGATCATATAATCGAGAGATTCACCGGCCAACAATTCCATCGAAATGAAGCATGTGTCCAATTCCTGCCCGACCTGGTGAATCGTAACGACGTGATCGCTTTTCACGGCGGCCATAAGACGCGCCTCGCGCAGAAAGCGCTGACGTACATTCGTGTCGCTGCTGTATTCCGGCTTAATCACTTTAAGAGCAACCTGGCGCTCGAGAAGAGTATCTTCAGCAAGCAAAACAATGCCCATGCCGCCTTCACCCAGTATCTTAAATACTCGATAGTGAGCCAGTCTTCCTAACTCTTCAGGTTTTTGCGCCGGGGCCAGAAACTTAAGCGGGTCTTGACGTGGAGCAGCTGCAAACAGGCTTTCATCCGCCTTTGCCAGAGACAACATTGTCTGTGGTTTGTCCCCGTCAATGTCCAAAGGAAGCATAGAAGCTTTTTTGTTGGGCACTATGTTGCCGGCGGCAGGACCGCTAATTGCTGTGCCACCAGGAGTGGTGCCGGACTGTTTGGAAAAAGCCTCGAATTCTCGAGCCAGTGTTTCTACTCTTTTGGTGCAGGAAGCACAAACTTCAATATGCTCGGCAAAATCCGCAGCTTTCGAACCAAGAATCAGCCCGCGCAAGAGCTCCTCAATTTGGCTGCTTGTCGGACAGGAATCAATTCCCATAAAGGGCTCCACTTTTAAGCGATGCCTGACGGCCGTTCAAACAGGGCCGTCAAACTCTCGAGCATAGCTTCCAGGGGGCTCCGCTCAAATTATATCAAATTGTATACTATCGAACCTTGCATCCGGACGCCCGTCAATCAAAGGAAATGTCCAGCTCTCTGACGAAGTCTCCGTTGCCGGGCGGCTTCGGATACGGCTCCGCCAGTATGCAGGAGTCGATTGCCGCTTTCTCGAAGAAAGCATTGGCAGTTGATTGTTTTATGCCCAAATGAGCGACTGCGCCGTCCGGCTTAATTCCGATTGTCACCACCAGACTGCCCGTTCCCATCGGGTGAAAGTTGGTTTTGGCAAGCTCACGAACTTGACGGACCCATGCAGCGTCGTCTTGATGCGGTGCACCGGGATGGCTGGCCTGATCGTCGTCATAGAGGGGAGTAGCCGGCGCAGCTTCGTTGCAGGGAACGAAGTCGGCGTTTTGAACTGAGGGCGGTGCGGCCGGCACTACTTTTCCATCTGAAGAACATGTGAAGGCGAGCAAAAGGCGCTGCACATCATCACC
Source organism: Cyanobacteria bacterium PR.3.49 (assembly GCA_013997645.1). GTDB lineage: Bacteria > Cyanobacteriota > Vampirovibrionia > Obscuribacterales > Obscuribacteraceae > QKMZ01. Next base: position 5,601 of record PNKB01000081.1, on the reverse strand, counting down.
GCCGCCTGAAAGAATTCCATCGGGCGGTTTGGGCAAAGGAATTGATGTAACCAAAGATGAGAGAACCGATTGATCGAATGAGACAGAATCAGAACGCTTAGTAATTCTATAGTTATAGATATTGCCGCTGGCGTCCAGGAGAAGAACTACATCGCAGCGATATTTCGCTGCACCGGATGTGATACTGGCTGACTTGAGCCGGTTTTCGAGCGCCTGGCAATAAGCTGCGGATTGTTCTTCTGAAAGAAAGACCGGTTTTCCGGCGGCAACGGTGCCGTCGTAAGAGCGTACTTTAGCAAGCACCGCTTCGGAAGGTCTGAAACGATAGATAATTCCCAGAGTGTTTGCATCACGAAGGGAAAGTTTTTGCGGATTGACACTGCAAACAGGATACATCACATCATGCGGATCTGGACTATGATAGCGCATTCCCAATGCATGCCCGATTTCGTGCATGCATATTTCCCGCAAAATTTCCTTTTCCAGCCATTTCTTATTGCGCGTCAAAATCGTGATGTTGGCCGAGTCGATGTGATACGGGCTGGTGGCAATAGTCGTCCATCCCGCATCGGAGTCGGTAGCGCCGGTCGGCAGCTTATGCGAAAAATTGCAAGTTATGTCATACGGAAATCGATCGACGATCTGAAATTTGATGCGTCCGCCTGAAATGCTTTCGTATCGCTTCAGGCATTCTTTAAATACTTCAGTTTGATAGGGTTGGTAATTTTCAACATTGTTCGCAGCCCGAATCATGACTTTGATTGGCATGTCGCGTGGAAACCAAAACGTCGGGTGACCAAGCGTAGCTTCCAGATAGTAATTATCTTTGTGCTCCGGCTTCGCTTGCAGGGTGGCAGCCGGTGAAGCCTTGAGCGGCTGGGCAAAGAGCAGCGAAGATAAAATCGTGCCCGTAATTACAAAAGGGATTAGTTGAATTCGAATGTCGTTATTCATCTTCACGGGTTGCCGAGTGGCCAAGGTCTGCACACTGAGATACTTTCCCTTCACGATCCGGACACGACCCTGTTATGGAAAGCACAGTGGCAAAGATAGTGAAAAGTGGCTCCAACAGGATTCGAACCTGTAGCCTGGCGATTATGAGTCGCTTGCTCCACCATTGAGCTATGGAGCCACATAGGGCTGAATATTTTATTGTATACGAAGCGGCAAAAATAGACCTGGTTTTTAACCGGTTGAAAGGCTGTCAGCCGGGCAGGCGCTCAGTTTTTAGCCTCGACCGGGGTCATGTGCTTTTCAATAAAATCAGTCGACACATCGCCATTCTGGAAATGGTGGTTTGCCAAGACCTTCTGATGAAACGGAATCGTAGTTTTGATTCCCGTAATGGCATATTCGTCTAAAGCCCGCTGCATGCGATTGATCGCTTCCTGGCGATTTTGCCCCCAGACAATCAATTTGCTCAACAGTGAATCGTAATGCGGCGGTATGGAATAACCGGGATAGCAATGACTGTCCACACGCACACCGGGTCCACCAGGAGCAATGTAAGCATCGACTCTTCCCGGTGACGGCAAGAAATTGCGATCCGGATCTTCAGCATTGATGCGGCATTCAATTGAGTGCCCGGTGAATTTGATGTCTTCCTGCTTAAATGACAACTTCTGCCCGCTGGCGACTCGGATTTGCTCTTTGATCAGATCGATACCCGTGATGTATTCGGTGACAGGATGTTCGACTTGAATGCGCGTGTTCATTTCCATGAAATAGAACTTGTCGTTGGCAAAAATAAATTCGATTGTGCCTGCGCCTTCGTAGCCGATCTGCAGCGCAGCTCTTACGGCCGCGTCGCCCATTTCTTTTCTCAATTCCGGACTGAGAGCCGGGCTCGGCGCCTCTTCGATCAATTTCTGGTGACGTCTTTGCACCGAGCAATCACGTTCGCCAAGGTGAACGCAGTTTCCGTGGGCATCAGCCAGCACTTGAATTTCAATGTGCCTGATTGGTTTCAAATACTTTTCGATATAGACGCCGCCGTCTCCGAATGCAGCTGAAGCTTCGCTTCGTGCAGACGAAATTGCCGTCGCCAATTGAGCCTGATCCTGGGCAACGCGCATACCGCGTCCGCCACCGCCGGCAGTTGCTTTGATAATGACAGGATAGCCAATCTCATCGGCCAGACGGAAAGCTTCGGCATCATTCGTGATCAGCCCCTGGCTGCCGGGTACAACCGGCACGTTGGCAGCGCGCATCGTTTCACGCGCTGAAGCTTTATCGCCCATGGAATTGATAGCAGTGATGGACGGACCAATGAATTTAATGCGGTGGTCGGCGCAGATTTGCGCGAAACTCGCATTTTCGGAGAGAAAACCATAACCGGGGTGGATTGCATCCGCACCGGTGACCACTGCAGTCGAGATCAAGGCCGGAATGTGCAAATAACTGCGGTTGGAGGGCGGCGGACCGATGCAAAAGGACTCGTCGGCAAGCTTGACGTGAAGCGATTCGGCGTCGGCTTGGGAATAAACCGCCACAGTGCGAATGTTCAACTCTCTGCAGGCCCGAATGACCCGGAGAGCGATTTCGCCACGATTTGCAATTAGAACCTTTTCGATCAACTCTTAATCGCCCGTTTAGCCTTTCGGATCGACCAGGAAAAGTGTTTGTCCGTATTCAACGGTGGTGCCGTTGTCGACGCACACTTTCACAATTTTGCCAGACACTTCGGCAGGCATATCATTCATCAGCTTCATCGCTTCGATGATGCAGACTGTCTGTCCTATCGCGATGCGATCGCCGATATCCACAAAAGGAGCGGCAGTCGGTGATGCTGCACGATAGAAAGTTCCGACCATCGGCGATGTGACTGCAACGAATCCATTATTAGATGAAACAGCCTCTTCCGCCTTGGGAGCTTGCGCCGGAGCGGCCGCAGGAGCTGGCTCGAAAGACATCGGCTTGACCGGAGCCTGATGCGCCACAGTTTGTGACAGGGGTGTTTCGGCAATTATGGACGTCTGCGCCACTTGCACGGCGTTCTTCTTGATGGTGATCTTTTGATCGCCGAATTCCAATGTCAGCTCGGTAATATCCGTTTGACTGACAACGGAAAGCAATTCACGAATTTGATTGAGATCTATCTTCATTTCCTGTGCCCACAACATGCGACCGAATTCTCTGATGAATACTCAGACTTAGACACGAGTCAGGTATTTGCGGTTGCGCGTGTCGACTTTGATTTTGTCACCCACTTTTATGTGAAACGGAACTTGTATTGTCGCGCCGGTTTCCAGAGTGGCCGGTTTACCGCCGCCTGAAGACGTGTCGCCACGTTCATCCGGGACTGTTTCGGTAACTTCCAGTTCGACCGTATTCGGCAGGTCGACACCGATGACACGGTTGTCGAATCGCATAACGATGATGCCTTCGCATCCTTCTTTCAAAAATTCAGCACCTGAGCCGATGGTTTTCTCATCAAGCTCGATTTGCTCATAGCTGACGGTGTCCATCAGGGCGAAGTTTTCGCCGGCTTTGTACACAAAGTTCATTTCAGCCTTTTCAACAATCGCTTGCGGCAATTTTTCGCCCGCTCTGAACGTTGTTTCCAAAACGTTTTGCGTCTCCATATTTCTCATTTTCGTTCTGACAAATGCAGAGCCTTTGCCCGGCTTTACGTGCATAGCTTCAACAACTTGCCAAACGCCGTTGTTCCATACAACAGTTACCCCTGGTCGAAAATCATTACTGGAGATCATGTGCCGGTCCTGTAAAACTGTGCTGCCGAAAATGTAGTCAAGACAAAAACGTTGCTTGACGCCAACGGCAAATTCTAACATCAGTCGGCTTGGCTGCTTCATTTACATATATTCGGTTTGTGTCTTTGCGTCACAGAATCCCTCTTTGCAGGTTGCGGAGGGGCTCAAAGGCTTAATATAATCAAGGTTTCCGAATGTTTCGGCCTCTCAGGGCCGGCTTTCTCGGTCGATCACACCGCTTATCATGGAGCGAACATGTCCACCCCCAGCAGCAAGAGCTCAGCATCAACAATGGTTGAACCCGGCACAGGCGCCTACAATCCCAAAGAAATCGAGGCGAAGTGGACTCAAGAGTGGTTTGATAAGGAAGTTTTCGATCTTGACATCGTCCGGGATCGACCCTGCTTTTCCTGCGCCCTGCCGCCGCCCAACATCACCGGCAACCTGCACATGGGACACGCCCTCAATGGCACCTTGCAGGACGTGCTGATTCGACTAAAAAGAATGCAAGGCTACAACGTGCTCTGGCAGCCAGGAACAGACCATGCTGGCATCTCGACCCAGATGGTTGTCGAGCGCAAACTGAAAAAAGAAGGCATTAACCGGCGCGATCTCGGACGTGAGAAATTTGTAGAGAAAGTCTGGGAGTGGCGCAAAGAATACGGCGACACCATCATGCAGCAGTACAGACGGCTGGGCGTCAGCTTCAGCTGGGACCGCATTGCCTTCACGATGGACGAAAATTACGTTAAGGCCATCTATAGAGCTTTCGTTCTCCTATACAAGGATGGATTCATCTACAGGGGCAACCGTATCTGCAACTGGTGCCCGCGCTGCCTGACCAGCCTTTCCGACCTGGAAGTCGAACACGAAGATGTAAAAGGTCATCTTTATCTAATTAAATATCCGCTAACAGACGGCACGGGTGGTCTGACCGTTGCAACAACCCGCCCGGAAACTCTGCTTGGCGACGTCGCCGTTGCCGTGCATCCGGCTGACGATCGTTATAAAGAATTCGTCGGCAAGAGCGTGAAACTGCCTCTCACCGATCGCAAAATTCCGGTTATTGCGGACAATTATGTAGAGCGGGATTTCGGAACGGGCTGTCTCAAAATCACACCGGCGCACGACGCTAATGACTGGGAAGTCGGGCAGCGTCACAACCTGCCTTCACCGGTAGTGATCGACAGCGAAGGCAAGCTTTGCTCAAATCAATACGTGCCGGAGCAATTCCAGCGCAAAGACCGTTTTGTCGTCAGAAAAGAAGCGGTTGCCGCTTTGGAAGAGCAGGGCTTGATGGTCGAAATCAAAGACTACGAGCACGGCGTTGGGCACTGCGAGCGGTGCCACACCGTTATCGAGCCATATCTTTCCGATCAATGGTATTGCTCGATGAAAGAGCTGGCAGAGCCGGCCATCAAAGTTGTCGAAGAAGAGCGCATCAAGTTCGTTCCGGAGCGCTACGCGGCAACATACTTAGATTGGATGAAAAACATTCGCGACTGGTGCATCAGCCGCCAATTGTGGTGGGGACACCGCATTCCTGTTTGGACGTGTGAAAATAAACACGTTGATGCTTATGAAGAGGCGCCCGAACAGTGCAGCAAGTGCGATTCCAAAGTTCTGACACAAGATGAAGACGTGCTTGACACGTGGTTTTCATCGGCGCTCTGGCCTTTTGCAACATTGGGATGGCCGGAAGAATCACGCGAGTTCAAAATATTCTATCCAACCACAATCCTTTCGACCGCGCGCGAAATTATCAACCTCTGGGTAGCCAGAATGATTTTCACAAGCATGCGCTTTGTCAAAACCATTCCTTTCAAGGAAGTGCTTATCCACCCGGTTATTCAAACACCGGACGGCAAGCGCATGTCTAAATCGAAAG
>PNKB01000080.1 GCA_013997645.1 Cyanobacteria bacterium PR.3.49 | reverse complement strand
CAATCTGGTCAACCCGAGTAATTTACCCGATGGTTCGCGCCCGATTATTTTGCCTGGCGTTGGAAATTTCGGCGCGGTTATGAAAAACCTGCAGAAAGAGAAATTCGATCAGAAAATCAAGAAGCTGGTTGAAGGCGGTACTCCATATCTTGGAATATGCGTCGGTATGCAGATACTTTTCGATTCCAGCGAGGAGTCTGACACTGCAGGTCTGGGTATTTTGCCCGGCAGAGTGCTGAAATTTACTGCCGGCAAAGTTCCTCAAATAGGTTGGAATTTGCTTGAAGCAAAACAGCAAAATTGGCCCAATGGCTTTGTTTACTTTGTCAATTCTTATTTTGCCAGACCTGAATCGGACGCTGATGTTTTATATACATCTGATTATTTTGGCGATTTCTGTGCTGCAGTGCGCCGAGACAATATCACCGCTTTTCAATTTCACCCGGAGAAGAGCGGTGAATTCGGACAGCAGCTTTTGGTGAATTGGCTCAAGGAAGTTTCGATTTCAGTGGACGAGGTTACCATTCCATGTTGACGAAGCGAATTATTCCTTGTTTGGATGTGAAAGATGGACGCACCGTCAAGGGTGTCAATTTTTCCAACCTTCGTGACATGGGATGCCCGGTGGAGCTGGGTCTGATGTATGAGAGCCAGGGCGCCGATGAATTGATGTTTCTCGATATTACTGCATCGGTCGAAGGTCGCGCAGCGATGCTCGAGTTCGTCGAGCGAGTCGCCGACAAATTGTCTATACCTTTCACTGTGGGTGGTGGCGTTTCATCCAGAGACAATGTGACCGCCCTCCTGAATGCCGGAGCCGACAAAGTATCGATGAATACGGCAGCAGTGCAAAGACCGGAATTGGTTGATGAAGTTGCTACTCAATTCGGCTCGCAATGTTGTGTGGTGGCGATTGATGCGCGTAAGAAAACTGACGCTGATGGTTGGGAAGTGCTCATAAAGGGTGGCAGAGAAGCCACGGATAGGGACGCACTTGACTGGGCCAAAGAATGTTGCGAGCGCGGTGCCGGAGAGATTCTCCTTACGTCGTGGAATCGTGACGGCATGCAAAATGGATTTGATCTGGAAATGGTAAAAGCGTTTTCCGAGAGTTTATCCATTCCTGTTATAGCTTCCGGCGGGGCAGGCAGTCCCGACTGTTTTGTTGAAGTTTTCCAAAAGGCCAGTGCCGATGCGGCGCTTGCAGCAAGCATCTTTCACGATCGGATTTACAGCATCGGCGATGTAAAACAAGCTGTGAAGAATGCGGGAATAAGTGTGCGGCACTAAGTTTGAAACCGCTTATAGAATTAGCCAGATCGACAAATCTTGACCAGTTAATCGAATCCAACTCTGACCCCGGTGAAACATGATCATACCCAGCATTGACATTATGAACGGCAAGGCGGTTCAGCTGAAACAAGGCAAGGACCTTGTTTTGGAGAGCGAACGTTCACCGCTCGAACTGGCGCGTGAGTTTAATAGATACGGCGAAATTGCCGTGATCGACCTTGATGCCGCGATGGGGAAGGGAAACAACCGAGCTCTCATCAGAGACATTTGCAAAGTCGCTGATGCCAGAGTCGGCGGCGGCATTCGCGATGCCGAAACCGGGCGTGAGTATTTAAAGGCCGGTGCCAAAGCCCTGATATTCGGCACTGCTGCAGTCCCTGAAATACTCAGTGAATTTCCATCCGAAAGAGTCATGGTGGCACTCGACCAAAGGGGTGGCCAAGTCGTTGATAAAGGCTGGACCAACAGCACGGGTGAAAGTGTTTGGGAGCGGGCAGAGAGATTGACGCCATACTGCGGATCTTTTCTCACCACATTTGTCGAGAACGAAGGTGGTCTCGGCGGCATAGACATGCAAGCCGTGAAAGAAGCGAAAGATAAATTGAAACGACCGGTCACCGTTGCCGGTGGCATTGCTGCCACTCAAGAAATAGTCGAAATTTCGAAACTCGGCTTGGACGTGCAAGTGGGAATGGCTCTCTACACCGGGCGCATCGACCTGGCCGAAAGTGTTATCGGTGCTGTGAAATTTGACGACAAGGGGCTGGTCCCGGTTGTCGTTCAGGATGTCAGCGGAAAGGTTTTGATGTTGGCGTACGGCAATCAAGAGTCTTTGAAAAGAGCGTTGACTGAAGGAAAAGGCATCTATTACAGCCGCTCGCGCCAGGAAATCTGGGAGAAAGGATTGACATCCGGAAGCGTTCAAGAACTGATTGCTTGCCGAGTCGACTGCGACAGGGACTCAATTTTATTTACCGTCAGGCAATCGCAAGGTGCGTGCCATACAGGCTCGTACAGTTGCTTCGGATCGGCGGCGGCGCATCGCGCTTTCGCTATCGAAGAGCTCTTCGAAACCCTGCGCCAGCGCAAAGAAAACGCGCCTGAAGGCTCGTACTCCGCGACACTGTTTCAAGACCGCGATAAACTCTCCAAAAAGCTTATGGAAGAGGCATTTGAAGTGGTATCGTTTAAGTCTCGCGAGAACCTTCGCTGGGAGATAGCCGACTTACTTTATTTCGTAGGCGTGCTGGCTGTGGATGAAGGACTTGATTGGAAAGAAATCGAGCTGGAGCTTGGGGGACGTCACAAATGATTCCGCTTTACAAGGGTGCCGATGCCATTGCCTGGTTGAAAAAAATGGCCAGCGGTTCGGGAGCGGACAATGAATCGATACCGGCGCCACCACCTTTGACCGGGTCGTCCTCGAGTGGCCCTCCGCTGGCAGCCACCAAACACAGCGGCTCGTTTGCCGCGCTTAGCATTCAACAAGAAGTCGAGCAGATTATCAATCATGTGCGTCGCGAAGGTGATGCGGCAATCGTTCAATTAGCCAACAGATTTGGCGACACAATCATGCCTCCGCTTTTTATGGAACAAGAGGGCATTGACGCGCTGGCCGGGCAGCTTCCGGAAGACACGGTCAAGACGATTGATTTGGCCGCCACACGTATTCGAGCCTTTGCAGAAGCGACACTTGCGGCGATACGCCCGATTCACGTTTCATACGAAAGGTTCGACACAGGTCTCAACTTTCGCCCTGTTTCGCGCGTTGCTTGCTACGTACCTTCTGGACGGTTTCCTCTCACATCCACAGCGCTGATGACCGCCATTACAGCAAAGGTTGCAGGTGTATCTGAAGTCTTTATTCTCTCTCCCAATCTGACCGACGAGATCCTTTACGCCGGCACCGTTGCTGGTGTCACCGAATTTCATCAAATTGGTGGCGCGCAAGCAGTAGCTGCGGCCGCTTTTGGAACCAAAACGATCAAGCCCGCGGACATGGTCGTTGGACCCGGAAATGCTTACGTGACAGAAGCCAAACGGCAACTGCAAGGTCGCATCGGCATAGACATGCTGGCTGGTCCGAGTGAGATTTGCATTATCGCCGACCACGGCAGCAATCCATATTGGCTGGCGCTCGATTTGCTATCGCAAGCCGAACATGATCCGGACGCTCGCGCGTTTCTACTTACGGATGATGAGGCAGTTGCAACGCAAGTTCTCGCCGAAGTGCCTAAGGTTCGTGGCGAAATTGCGCTTCCCGATTTTATCGACGAGAGTTTGAGCAAAAGCGTCATTTTGGTTTTGCCGGACATTGTTTCCTGCATCGCTGCGGCTAACAGCATTGCGCCCGAGCATCTGCAATTGCATGTCGCTAAGCCGGAAGATTTGCAACCACATTTGGTGAACTATGGCGCGCTATTCATCGGTTATAACGCCACTGTGCCCAACGGAGATTATGTCGCAGGACCCAATCACACACTGCCGACCAATCGTTCTGCTCGCTTTGCGGGTGCCCTCAGCCCGCTCACTTTCTTGCGCGCACAGACATGGATCCGAGTGCGTGCAAATGCCAACGAATTGCATCAAGAAACTGAGGCATTTGCCAATCTTGAGGGGTTGAATGCGCATGCTGCCGCCCCACGCGCGCGTTATCTGGGAAGTTGAACTAGAAATACCAGGTTGACCGGCGAGTGATTTCGTTTTTCGCATAGAGCGACAAGTGTACTTGTTACGCGGCCTCTGCGCGACGCGAGTGGAGAATTACAATTGAGCACGGAGCGCTGTCAGCCACGGCGCCTGAAATGCTGCCCATCAGCCAGCGGTCCAGTCCATGTCTGCCGTGCGACGCCATTAAGATGAGGTCGGCAGACCAATCACGAGCATAAGAGAGAATAACCTGTTTTGGCATTCCTTCTTCAACATGGCAATCGACTGATTTGCAACTTATAGATTCCAGCCTGAGTGCAACGCTATTGACCAGATTGTGTGCGGATTCGCGCTCTTCCTGGTAGAAGGTGGGCGGCAGTGATACAGGTAATCCAGTCATGTTGGGTAAGAAAATGGTTGAGTCGACGACGTGCAGAATTTTGAATTGAACGTCCGGGCTCCACTGGTGGGCGTTGATAAAATCGATGATAACGTCGATGAATTGCTGGTCTTCTACCGGGATGAGAACTCTTTTGTAATGGTGAGATGCGTCATTCATGACAGTGTCCTCTCATAACAATCATCGCTTCGCGACTGAATTGAAAGTCGAGAAAAAGCGCCAAAGGTTCCCGTTTTCGCGAAGAATTGAAACAAATTGATCAGAATCGTCTGTGACAGGAAACTCTAATATGAGTTTCCTGTCCTTCTTGAGTTAAGTAGTGATTGATAACGGGGATTTCGAACTATGGATGTTTTTGAATTCCTTCTGACGAACGAAGCCCACTTGGCGCATCGACTCAACAAAACAGCCGCTCACTATGCCGACTGGACCCAAGATAGAGTCTTTGAAGAAACGAAGCGAGTTTTAGAAGGACTCAACGGTAATTTCAAGAAGGAGAATGCGGTAATCAGCACCATCACAGATATAGACGGGATGGAAGACATTATCGCGGAGGCTGAAATGCATCGAAACGAGATGAGAGCCGATGCGGAGAATCTCTGCATGATTCACGTCGACGAGCCGGGCTTCGAACAGGGTCTGCAAATACTCGCAGATAAGTTCGAACGCCATCGTGAATTTTGCGCCAAAACGCTGTTTCCCCGCTTGAGAGAACATGCAGAACCGGAAGAGCTGGAAAGCATTGCGGACCAATTGGATGCAGTCATTCTCGACGGCTAGTCTTGTCCAGATGCGAGGTTTCCAGCCACTGGACCGGTGATTTTTTTTCCGGTGGTTTTAACGCGTCTTCGAGTTTGTTTTTTCGCATATTGTGGAATGGAGGTAGCACTCCCAAACTCTTCTTACTAGGTAAAAAAATATGCAAAAGGCTCGCGCTTTGGCGCTGGTGTCGTTGTTTGTCGCATGCATGTCTCCAGCCCAGTCGCAAGGACTGATGGAGGGCACTTTCGTCAGAGGATTGGGCGCCGGTATGGGTGCCGGCACCGCTGCCAGCTTGAGTAAAGGCAAAACCGTTCGCAACACTTATGCGCAGATGTTGCAAGCGCAGCAGGCGATGCTGGCGCAGACTAAAGCAATTGAGCAATTCGTGTCGACCGGCGCTCAGATGGAGGCCAAAAAGCAATGGGCGAATGCTGAACAAGCTTTCCAGTCAGCACTGCAAATGATTGCCAAACGTGATGGACCCGGCAGCCCGAAGAGTGCACCTGTGCTGGAAAGACTGGCAAAGGTGAGCAAAGAGCAGAAAAAATTAGATCAGGCAATCGGTTATCAGAAGACTGTTGTTGCGTTTGCTAATCGGGCAGCGCAACAGAATCCTGCAGCAGCTGTTCAAGCACAGACGAGCCTGTCGTCCATGTATATAGACAAAGGAGATTTTGCCAACGCAGAAGGCGTGCTCAAGCAATCGACGGATATTGTCAGACGCGACAAGTCTATCAACCCGAGTACGTATTCATCGACTCTCAAAGTTTATGGTGTGGTGCTCAGAAAGTTGAACAAGATAGCGGAAGCCGAACAGATCGATGCTGAATTGGCGCAGCAAGGTGGAGAAGCTGCGACTACTGCATCTACTCACACCGAACCAGATGTTTCCGCTGCACCAGCAGCGGTGCCTAATGCAGCAGCTACTGCTCCGGCAAATCCTTCCTCTTCTTTGACAACTCCATCGGCCGCATCGGCAGCTACAATAGATTCCGCAAGCGCTGCTGTGGATGTGAAGCCTGAAGCAACTTCACCTCAGGACGTTTCTGCAAGCGCCCCCACAGCACAGACGCCTACGACAAGTTCTTCTATTTCGACAAGCCCTTCTGTCGAGACCAGTCCTTCCTCGCCGCCGCCTTCCGCTGAAGGCGCTGTTTCATCCACAAATGCCGCTGCTCCTGCGGCACTGCTGCCGCCTCCAACTGCTGACTGGCCTGTGATGGGCGCCGATGGAAAGATTGGTTCTGAACCAAGCGCGCCTCAATCTCAAAGTGCCGAACCTTCAGCAGCTACGGCGCCCACAACAGAAGAAGCGAAGAGCGCTCCATCTGCTGAAGCCGCAGACAACAGCAAAACTGAAAGCAAATAGGGTCTAACAGAATGACGGAGAGCACAGATTCTGCAAGCAGCAACTGGGAAACGGCTGTCGCCGCCACTCAATTCGATCCGCTGTTGAAAGAATTGCCTGAGCAATACGAGCTTCTCATGAAGGTTCGCGAGGGCGGAATGGGCGCCATCTATCGCGCCAAGAACCGCTATACCGGGGCGAGTTTCGCCATTAAAATCCTTTTGCCTAAATATGCAGCAGACGAGGATATGCGTCAGCGTTTTATCACTGAAGCTAAGGCCGCAAGCGCCCTGAAGCACCACGGCATCTGCCAGGTGCGCGACTTTGGTATCACGAAAAGCAAGATGCCGTATCTCGTGATGGACTGGCTTGATGGGATGACTTTGCACGAAAGAGTCGGCACAAATGGACCTTTGAATGCGCGCGAGGCGATTCCTATCTTCATTCAAATTGCGTCTGCCATGGGGCATGCCCACAAGCAGAAGGTGATTCATCGAGATTTGAAGCCTGAGCATGTCGTGCTCTGCCAGAATGAAGCTGGCGAGCACAACGATGTTCGCATCGTCGACTTTGGCATTGCCAAACTCATACACGATGAGGGGGCGCCGGCTCCGAAAGAGGGTTTGACCATGGACGGCATGGTGATAGGAACACCGCTCTACATGAGCCCTCAGCAGATTAAAGGATTGAAATTGGACGGCTCCAGCGATGTCTATTCGATGGGGTGTCTCATGTATTTCACGATGTCCGGAATTCCACCCTTCGAGGGCGAGACCTACATCGATGTAATGTACAAACACGTCAACAATCCGCCACCGGATTTTCCGTCTTTGATCAAAGTTTCGGATGACCTGAAGAACATCATTTTCAGGGCGATGGAGAAAGAGCCGCAAGATCGTTTTGGCACGATGGAAGACTTGATCACGGAGCTGAAAAAGCTCACCAAGGGAGTAAGCGTTGAGCGAAAGACGCTGTCGCACGACCGAGCCAAGAATAAGCAGAAATGGATCACCGTTGCCTACTTTATCGGTGGATTTGTCGTCATGTACCTGATTTCAACGCTTTTGCAGACACTCATGGAGCCCCAAAGTAATAAGGCCGAAACGACTAAGAATGCCGCTCAGCAAGGCTCGAAATAGTTAGCCTGTTTGTTGCTTGGGAGTTTGGTAATTCCACCATTCCCAGACGGCACCGCTGCGCATATTATTTTTGAGAATCGACCTCCCTCTGACACACCTATATGAACGAATCCGACCGCCAAATCGAAGTGGCGCCGGCTCAATCTCACGAGATTTCAGCCCAGCCGCAGTCAGCGAACACTAGCCTCCTGGCAGACGCTTATGATTTCGTCGAGCGGCACCCGGTTGCATCGGCAGCCACAGTGGGAATTGTGGGCATCGGAGCCTACGCCGCCTCTAGATACATCCCTTACGCGCTGGGCCAGCGCGCCCTGGCGGCGGCTGCCAAAGCCTTAAACCCGCAGGAAGTACGCATCGTTCCTCTCACCGCTGATAATCTCCCCGGCGCTATTGCAGCCGGCAAGGACGGATTCCGCTACGGTATGGGTTTTCTCAATCCGGCCTCCGATTTTGCCGCTTCGCTCAACCCCCTGGCCAAGAAAGCCATGGGCGGAGGCATGCCTCATACGGAATTGAACGCTCGCTATTTTGTCGCCGTAGACAAGGAAAACAGAGTTTTGGGAACGACCGGGCTTTATCAAACCAGCAAAGATCAGGCGGAAGCCGTGTGGCTGGGCTGGATGAGCGTGCGCCCTGCTTATCGAGGCAAAGGCATAGGTCAAAAACTCCTCGATTTCTCGATAGATGAAGCGAAGAAGGATAACGTGGACTATCTGAGGCTCTTCACCAGCACTTATCGGGGTGAACGTGCGGCACAGCCTCTGTATGAGCGCGCCGGTCTCAAAATTGTGGGTGAAGAAAAGCATTCATTGCCAATTCCTGGACTTAAATTCTTATTTCGCGAAATGCCTCTAAAACCTGTAAAGGCTCAATCAGCTTAGGTTTGTGAGCTTGGGTTTGAATTATGCCAGTAGTGTCGGCTGGGCATCGGGAACCTGGTGCCGTTCGGTTCGGTCGAACCTTCCACAGTGACGAAAGAAGGTGCCCCATGGCTAAGAAGAAAAACGAACACAACGGCAAACAAGAGTCTGATCACGAACGGGTCGAGCAAGTAACGGATGCGGGGGACATCGGCGATGAGCAACTCCCTGCAGGCGAGATTAAGACAGACAAAGCTGCCTGGAATTACGAAGCCAATAAAGTGAAAAAAGACGAGACGCCGGATGAGTTGAAAGATTTCCTTTCATCGTTCTAAAACTCAGGTCACAACCGAAACTTAAACAGGAAAGTGCCGCGACTGCGCGCGCAGGAAAGCCAATTCGGGCATATGACGAGAAGCGGTTTACACTTCTCAGCCAGGATTTCGGTGCACGAGCCAGAACGTCTAGACTCAACCCGGCAGGAATCGTCGAGCGGTGCTACCGATCTGTCTTCTCCTACCTTTCCGCCCGACCATGTGGTGGGGGGACGCTATCGTGTCATTGAAATAATCGGCAAAGGCGGGATGGGGATTGTTTATAAAGTCGAGCAGGTTTTTTTAGGCAAAAAATTTGCATTGAAAACAATCGACAGGCGCCATATTTCGGACGCGACTACACGCAGGTTTCAACATGAAGCGCGGGCAACCTTTGCTGTCGACCATCCCAATATAGTTTCGGTCCACGATTATGGATTGCTAGATGATCAAACGCCTTTCCTGGCCATGGAGTTGGTGACTGGACAAACACTGTCTTCGCAGCTTGCCGTTCGTTCGCTTTCTGTGGAGGAAGCGATTCCAATTTTTACACAAGTTTGCTTTGGTTTGGCTCATGCGCACAAGTCGGGAGTGGTTCATCGGGACATAAAACCAAGCAACATAATGATTATTGATGGTGCTGTCCCTGGCACCGAGGGTAGTGTCAAAATTTTGGATTTTGGCATCGCCAAGTTTACACACCATGAAGATGGAGAGATTCAAGCATTGACTAAGACCGGAGAAATCTTCGGCAGCCCGCTATATATGAGCCCAGAGCAATGCATGGGAATGAAAGTAGACCATAGAAGCGATGTTTATTCTCTTGGTTGTGTTCTGTATGAAGCATTGACGGGAACACCGCCGTACGCAGGAGAGAATGCTCTTGCAACGATGATGATGCACACTTCGGAGCCACTTTTAAGCTTGAAGGAAGCATCGCTTGGCAGAGACTTTCCTGCCGAGATTGAAAAGATTGTTCAGACTATGCTGGCAAAGAAGCCTGAAGATCGCTATCAAAGCTTGGGAGTCGCTGCAAATGATCTTGCGGCTGTTGCACGCGGTGCGATGGATGATGTTTCCGTATTGAATCCTAGCCAATCGGTTGATGGCAAGAATAACTCGGACAAGATGGTGACTGTATCTCAGTCGCAACTAATTTTCCAAATGATTGCAATTTCCCTACTGTCCGCATTGGTATCTGCTGTAATCACCCATTTTGTACAAGGCAACCCATCGCAGGATGCTGAAAGTGATGCTGCAGCCAATTCTGCCCCGCCGCACAAAGAGGAGTTGCCCCAGAGTTCGATCGCAAATCTTTCTGAGCGCGACACCAAACTGGTTGGAAAACAGCCTCCATATTCTCACTTAAGTAGTTGGCTTAAGACGGATCCAGCGGGGGATCGAGAGTACGCGACAGTTGCGCAAACGCTAAATGAAGCGATAACACAGATACGAAAGGGTCGAGTTGATGTGAAGCTGCAGGGTGGCACAGTAAACAAGGCGGTACTCGACTATTTGGCAAAGCAGAAACAAATTGAGAAACTTGACTTTTTGAGTGCTCGTGTAAGCAATCCGGATCTCGGAGCGCTAGCTTCACTACCAAAGTTGAATAGGATCAGTTTTTTGAACGCAACGCTGGATGATGTCGGTATAAGACAGTTGGCGCGATGTGAAAAGCTTGAGACCCTCAAAATCGGAAGAACTTTCTTTACCAATGCAGGTATGTCAGCCCTTTCGAAATTCAAACATCTTCTATCAGTGAATTTGGAGAATAGTCGTCAGGTCACCGTGGATAGTGTCAACCTGCTGTGTCGCAGCAATTCAATCTGCAGAGTAAATCTCTCGGAATGTCCCAAAATCACTGCGGCGGATCGTAACCTGCTAAGGGCTAAATTTAAGCACGTAGTGTTTAAGTTTGACGAAGAGAAAGGCGAAACGAATTAGCAGAATTAGTCAATGAGCTACCAAACGGTAAATTCGGGCGGCGCGGTGATCGGCTTGAACTTTGATGCCGTCAGATTAATGAGTTCGGTGGGCGCATCGAGTTTCTCTTTTTTCGAACGGAATATGCATCCATCTTTCGAAAAGAGCAGATCACCGTTTTTGTCCCAATCCGCCCAATCAGCTTTGCCGATGTTGTAAGTTTCTGTCCCATCCTTAGCAATCACCCTGAACTCTTGCACCCATGGTGGGCCATTTGTCTCATGGAAGCCATAAGTGATCATTTGAAGAGTGTAGGCACCGTGCTTTTTTTCATGAACATCCGGAGGATTGAGAGTCATGAACATCTCATATTTTGGCGGCGTTTCCAATTTCAATTCTTCGACGTGCTTTCGCTCGTCTTCTTTCAAATTCTCATACCAAATCTGCGCGCCTTCTATGAAACCGTATGTCTCTTGAGCCTCTTGCAGTCGATCGAAATTGCTGTAGACATCAAACTTGTAGGTAGACTCTCCGAACTCAGTTTGCACCCAGCCGTCGCGTTCCAGGCGCATGTCCATAATCGGACTGTCCTCACCGCTTCCGGAGTCCGGACCGCACGGTACAACGCTAACCTTTGCCGGTAACTCGCAAGTGTCGCTCAATTTCATTCGTGTTATTGAGTGGTTAAGCTGGATATGATCATCATCGTCAAATAGTCCACCACCGCCCCAAGCGCCCATTCCTTCCCACAAAGCGACTGCCGTCAAATATGGCGGTTTTGAGATCGTGGTCCAACTGTACATCGGGCCCCTGTGCTTTGCCGCAAAGTAAATTAAATACTTGCCGGAAGGCGACAAGTCGGCACGCCTTTCGTATATGCGACCTTTAAACCACTGACCTTCCTCGAAGGTGTCGTCATTCAGATTCCACTTCAGCAACTGTACCACCGCCGAAGGACCGCGCCGGAATATGATAGCCACAGGCGCTTGCCGGGCGATGATTGCATAACAGCGACAGGACGCTTCTCGCATTTATCTCATTACAAGGACGGTCAAAGAGGGCAGAAACTGTCCGCCATTATCCCAATTTGTCCGGCTCCTTGCACGCAGTCAGGCGCAAAAGTTTCTGTTTTTTGAAGGTAGTTTGCAGTGCCCGAAAGCTCCTCGTCTATGGACGTTTGAGTAAGCACGGTAATTAGCTTTTGGCTCTTGTGAAGGGCATTCTTCGAGGTGCGATAGAAATCAACAACTTCATCCGGCAAAGGTAAATCGATGATCTGTCTTTCCGCCAATATCACGGTGCACTCGCTTGCCTGCCAAGTGCGATCGATCTGGTTTACATCGGCAATAAGCCAAGCTAAGTTTTCATCTTGCCACAGCGTCCGCGCCAATGTGCTCAGAGTGTCGCCCGGCTGGAGCATGTATTTATAGCGTGAGGCTGCGCGAACCAGGGTCGCGGCCTCACGAAGAAATCTCTGATTTTCGGCGATTTGAATTCCAGTGTTTTCGGAGGTGGTTTCTATTTCATTGTTGTCGAATGTGGCGACTTCGTCATCGCGCTTTCTTCTGCGCCGTAAGCGTTTGCCGGCGATAACGGCAGCCGCGACCGCACCCGTTGCTGCCAATTCGAGCGGCAGTTGATCGGGCTTGTCGGGAAGAGTGTCTTTTTCGACGAGCTTTCTTTCCAGAAGGAAGATTCGATTGCCGATGTGGATGTATTTGATGCGCACTTTGCGGTTGTCTGCAAGCGGTTTGGAATCTTCTTCATTCGCATCGTCAATAATGTTGGTCGAGGTAACTTCCTTCTGCGCCGATGTTTCGGTCCGTGGTTCAGAAACTTCGCGTGGTATTGATGAGGCTATTTGTGGTGAAGCCTGCGATTCGCGTATTAGGTGTGAGATTGTTGGACGCGGAGAAATTGTCTCGCGATGGACTGACGCGGCTGAATGCAATGACGTTGACAGCTCGCGGCGAATAGGTGTGCTCAAGAGAAGTTTAGAAACATCTGCTCTCGGCATGGCTAATGCTTCTGCGCGTGAGTGGATGACCCCTTTCGTCAATCGTTCTGTGTGCGGCGCACGTAAAGTTTGTGGATGTGCATTTGCGGTGAATTCTCTTATCGGAGTGTGCGCTGCTATTTGGACGGCAGATGGCTTGCTGAATGAAGTTTCTATTGCTCTTGAAGCGGAATGTTTCGCGTCACTTCTGAAGGCTGCCGCGGCGACTTCAATCGAACTCGCAACAACTGGCCGATGCATTCCTGTCAAAGCTTTTGCAGGCAGCGTCTTTTCCGGCAGTGCTGCTATGCGCAGCTCTTGGGGTGTTTCACTGAATGAGCGCGCTAAGGACAGCTGTTTGTAGACCTTGAGTGATGGCAGAATGGTTGTTTTATTTTTGACTTGCGATTGTCCCTCGGCTATTGATTCAAATGCAGCAATCGGTCTTGTGGTTATTGCGTTTTCAGATTTGAGAGGTGCAGTGGCTTGATGATCTGCGGCAGAAACACGAACAGCGGACGGTTCGGTTTGCGTACTTGCTCTGGCGAGAATTCTGCTTCTATCAGCGATTCTTTGCGGAGAAAAATCGATTGCCGATGCATCCGCTTTGGCAAAGTGTATTGGTGAGGCTACAACCTTTCGAACTGTCTCTTGATCTGCTCTTTCCTGGCGTAGGACGGCTTGAGGTTCTTTCTCCTGCTGTAATGCGGCTTGCGCGAGGTTGCCTTTGCGCGGCTCTACAGCGGTTTCAGAAACAGCAGCTACCTCGACACTCCGCGCTTTTATTCGATCAGGGTAAGTTTTAGGTGTGGTGGTATATGTGGTGCTATCATATGCAACGCTTGCAGTTCTTTCATCGCTCTGCGAACCTTCGAGCGAGCGACCAATTCCAGCTAAAAGCTGTCGTGTTCTGGTGCTTTGAGGAATGGAATCATCCAGCGGAAGACTTGCGGCTAAGAGGTTTCCGCTCTTGTGAGTCGTGGCAAGGTTCCTCTGATCAGCGGTGCCTACATCCGGCAGCGCGGGTGTTTCCGAGCCAGCGACCAGAGCATCAGGTTGTCTGTCTCTTGAGGGCTCGGAAACTTCTTTTCCGATCTTAAGCTGCGCATCTCTCGGTTTTTTTTCGAGTGGTCTTGCTGCAAGAAGTGCTCTCTGAGCAAGCAGTTTGCGCAAACCTTCCGTTGCGATCAGGGCATCCCTGTCCTTCTCTTTTTGCTTGTCTTTGTCCTGCTCTTTCTCTTTCTCTTTCTCTCGTTCGCTAGCTTTCTTCAGTGAATCAGGCTCAGCAAATTTTTTCTCCTCGTGTTTCTTCACTTCTCCGACGGCGCTAGACTTGCGATCGGTCTGGGTCGGTTCGTCTCCTCCTCGTCCGGTCAGTCTTGGTGTTGTCGGCGTCGGTGTTACAGTGTCGATTACTCGATTGTGACCTGGAGGGTGCTTCGGGAGCGGATCCGTGATCTTCGGCGGCTCAATCGGAATCTCAGTTGGATCTTCAGGGCCGATGCCGCGCTTGTCCGGTGTTCCGCCAATGACTGGCGGTACGGTGCGATTCGGATCTCCTATCGCAAAGATTGGTGTTTCGGGCGAAGGCAACGCTATCTTAAGACCGGGAGGTGGTGGCGGCAGAGGATCGGTGATTTTGGGCGGCTCGGTCGGAATTGTTTGACCGTTTTCGAAATTATCCGCCACCTTTTTTGCGGGCATGACGGCTGACGAAACGAATCCAGCGTCGGAGGCAGCGTCGGACTTCGTTTCTTTTTTCAGCGGCATCACCGCGGCGCCGTCAAGATCGAGTAATGCCAACTTCGGCAGTTTATCCGCTGTTGCGCTCAACGAAATCTCGCGTGTTGCTGCAAAACTCTTCCATTCGTCCAGACCGCCCGAAGAATTCAGGAAAGCAAGATCGCTGCTCCAGGTCGGTTTGTCCGCTATTGCAGGAAGCTCGAACCCGCTGCTTATGCCGTCTTCGTCTGAGGGTGAAACTTCAAAGTCGTTCCCGAGTGAGAGCGGCGTCAGGTCGGATGAACCACCTGATCTTTCGATTGGAATAGTTTCGTCGCTGCTTTTGTGCAAGAATCGACCGATTATTCACTGGGCTCGGTTGCGCCCTGCTGTGCATGAAGAGAAGAATGCGTGGATGGTAAGAAGTGCGGTTTCCGGAAAACCATCTGCTGAACATTGTCAGGCGCGGCATCGCAAATGCGATGTCGTTGTTTTGCATGACGCAGGACTGGAGGTGCCACAAAGTTGGCACAAGATCAGTCGCAGGGGGTTTGCTGAAGAATACCATGTGGCTTGTAACGAAGGCATAACAGCGCTAAGGACTATCGGGTTTGGACGCGTGGCCGGCGCTGGAGACTGGCTTGGAATTGCCTGTGGCACTTAGGTTTCCGGACTTCGCCATGTCGGAGACGATTTCATCTAAGAATTCTTTGTCGACTTCGTTAGCATTTATCTCTACGGTCCGCACCCCAATGAGACTTAGCAATTGCGGTGCCGCATAGGACGCGGTCAAAACTATGGCTATGCTTGCAGCAAGAGATATCCAAACTTTTCGATGCTCGCTTAATGAATGCGAGATAGACCAAAGCAACGGCTGCAAAATGTTGCCTTTCGCATTTGCAGCTGCATCAAGCTCTTTCAGGAACGCATCCGCACTGCTCATCCGTCTGTCAGGGTTTTTCGCCATAGCCTTTCGGACTACGCTTTCAACTGCCGGTGACCGGCAGATGGTGTTTTCAAACTTGCTGAAAGGTGATGGTGTTTCCAGCAAATGTGCATGCAGGCAATCTACTGTGCTGCCCTGAAAAGGTTTTGCACCGGCGAGCAGCTCATACATGGTGCAACCAAGTGAGTAGATGTCCGAGCGACAATCTACCTTGCTTCGCCGACACTGCTCCGGGCTCATGTAACTAGGTGTTCCCAGTGCGACGCCTGAGTCTGTGAGCGTTGATATCCTGTCATCTTCCAACCATGTTGCCAGACCGAAGTCGAGAAGTTTGACGCGAAGCTTCTGTGAATCTTCTTCGCTGTTGTCTTCGAGCACGATTACATTGCTAGGTTTGATGTCTCGATGCAAGATGTTTTTCTCATGGGCATGACTGAGCGCTTTTGCAATCTGTGAGACTATTTCCAGCGCTTGCGCCTGCGAAATTACTGTCCGTTTTTCAATTCTCTGAGCAAGCGTTTTGCCCTTGAGAAACTCCATAACAATATACGGCTGACCAGATGGCAGCATGCCGTAGTCGTAAATTGCCGCGATGTTTGGATGGTTGAGCGTGCCGGCGGTGCGTGCTTCTCGCTCGAAACGCTGAAGATTGTCGGGATTTGACGCCAGTGGACGGTGCATAATTTTCACTGCCACATCGCGATGCAAGACCCTATCGAAAGCCAGATATACTGCGCTCCAGCCGCCTTCACCGATGGAATTTTGCAGCACATAGCGATCGCCCACTACGAGATTAGTAAGTGCTTTAAGATCTGATCTATTAGGATTTTCGCTCGGAGTGAGCGGACTTTCGATGGTCATCACCTGAGTCTAATGCCTGTTTCTCATCTGAGCAAGCTAAGTTTTTTCGGCGGAGTTTTCCATGGGAATAGTAAACCAGAACAGACTTCCCTCACCAACTTTCGACTCTACTCCAATTTGTCCGCCATGGCGTTGCACGATTAGTTTGCAGATTGCCAGTCCCAAACCCGTTCCCTGAGCAGGCTTTCCGTTGGAGGCAGACAACTGTTCATAAATCTCGAAAACTTTATCCAATTTGTCGCTAGGTATTCCTGCACCGAAATCTTTCACGCAGATACGAACGCAGTTATTGGAAGGTTGTTCATCGATGGATATCTCCACCTGCGAATTGTCGGGCGAATGTTTGATTGCATTGGTGAGAAGATTGGTTATGACTTGATTCAGCCGCAGTTCGTCACACCAGATGGTGGCTGAGTTTTTCGGTACAGCTATTTTAACTCCGCTGTTTTCCGCCATCGGCGCAACCCCTTGTATCGCCAAATTCACCATCGCCAGAGCGTCAGTGTGATCGGCATCCAGGGCGAACTTGTTGCTGCCAAGTTTGCCGATGTCTACCATATCCTGGACGAGGCGTAGGAGCTGATTGCATTCGAGATTGACTTGTTTTGAAACCTGCGCGCCCTGATCCGACTGTTTTTCCAAAACGCCATCTTCGATTAAGACGACAAGATTGCGAAGCGATGTCAGCGGTGCTCGAAAATCATGAGCTACCATCGCAAAGAATTCTTGCTTGGTGCGCTCTAGATCATAAAGAGCTGTCTTGTCTACAAAAAGAAAGAGCTGTTTTTGCTGCCCGGCGAGATCTATGTTGTCTGTGTGCGTTTCAACTGGTATTTGGGTTCCGTCGGAACGAAGCGCTATCCTGTCGTTGCTAACCAGGCGAGACTGATGTTCGGGAAAATCCTCCGAGAAAAATTTGTCGAGCGACTGACCAACTATTTTCTTCTCTTCGAAGCCTAGCAAACGCCTTGCTGCTGAGTTAACGAACTCTATAGCACCGGAGTTATCCATGATCATCACACCGGCAGGCAGCATTTGCAGAATGTCTTTCAACTGCTTTTCGCTCGAGCGCAATGCTTGCTCAATCTGCTTTTGTTCCGTCATGTCGTGCACTATGCAAAAAAGCGTTTTTTCCGAAATCGACCACTGACCTCGCCATGCCGCATGTTTTGTCGTGCCGTCGGCGCATTGAATTTCGGTTTCGAAAATCACCTTCTCTATGCTTTTGTCTGCTTCTGACGCATACGCAAACAAGCGCTTATAGCCTTCCTCATCAACCACCGCGCGCGCAGACTTTCCTGCCAACTCTTTTGTTTCGTAGCCCCATGCGTTCTTGCATGATGGGCTAACAAAAACAAATGAACCGCTCGAATCTACGGTGCAAACGACATCTACGGCTCGTTCGATCAGCGCTTTCTCTCTGCGTCGCAGATCGGTAAGCTCGGCTAAATAACGAGCTTCAGCAGTCTCTGCATTTGCTTTCGCATCTGTGGAGTCGGCGGACAGAAGTCCTGTGAGCCAGTCTATCCACTTTGGCAATTGCCGCCCTCGGCGTCGGTAAATCGAATGGATGATAGTTCAAACTATCGCTAACACGAAAGCAAGTCAAGCGCGACTTGCTTTCGGCTGGTTCCGTAAGATCCTATTTCTTCTTATGTTATAGCTGTCGCTATTCCGCTGGGCATTGAACGCGTCAACGGACCATGATCAGTTCCCGGGCTCGGCGCAGGCACCACTTTTAGGTCTAACTCGACCTTCGGCAGCGGATTTTTTTCTAGTTTCGTTGCCGGGTCTTGCTCAGTGCTGCTCGGCTCGAAATTTTTCTTGCCTCCTCCATCGGGCGAGCCATCCCTTCCAGGTTCATACTCACCCTTCTTTCCGGGTTCATATTCATCCTTTTTCCCAGGTTCATATTCGCCCTTTTTTATCTCATCCATTTCGATAGTAAGATCCGGAAGGTTTTTATTTACGGCTTCGTTGGCGTCCTTCTTTAACTCGATTCCAGCTGCGCCTGTAGCGTCACTTCGAAGCTTGTCAGCCGCCGCCGCGGACGAAGCTTCAGCCGCGGTGGGTGGCGCGGGAATATCTCTTATTTCAGACATTTTAGTAACCTCGTTGAGTTGGTGAGTATCGTTTTGATGAATGGAATATGCTCTTCGTCTTCGACAGCGCGAGGCTTTTGTAGGTCTCGTAATTTCAGTTGAGAAACGTCTTTCGCGGGGCGTCTTTCGCCGGTGCGCTTTGGCAGTCTGAATGGACCAGTTGGAGCAGGAGAAACCTCCACCTCAACATCCTCGAGCGGCGCTGTTCCCTTGTCGGATCTGATTTCCAGATCTGCGATTGTCGACATAAGCGCTGTTTCGATTTGCGAGATGAGTTTCTCCTCCTCTTGCTGGTCTTGCCGAGACCCCCTGGCAATCGGAAGAAAACTTATTGCTTGTTGCGGCAGACATGGCGCGAATTCGAGATTGCCATCCTGCATTAGTGCGTGATCGCCATCTTGCATTAGTGCGAAGTCACCATTCTGCATTGATGCGAAGTCGTGTTGTTTATCAATCATGTTCCGCTGTTTGTAGCAGCGGAATTTGAGCAAGATAGCTTCGCATTCAAGTATGGTGCCGTTGTCATTTCCTGGCGTATGTTGAGTCGCGCAGGCACAGCTGACAAGGCGGTAAGCACCGGCAATTGCGGATGCTGCAGAATTGAGTTCGTTGAGGTCAAACATGGGCCTTCCTTCACATCTCAGTGTGTAGAAACTGTTGTCTGCCGGCATTTGCATCAGCACCCTCACCGCTCGGCACCAATGAGCATAGGGTGCATTTGTGCAGGCTACGTGCAAGCCGTCAGAGAAGCCGAGCTTCTGAGATCACTAATTTGTTTTGGAAAACTTTCGGGGTGCGAATCCGTTTGTTTTGATTTGCTTGCTAGTTGATCGTCTTTGCTAAACTAACAGGGGTAATCAACGAGCCTGTGGCTAATGGCAAAAGTTCTCGTCGTCGAAGATCACAAAGAAGAAGCAGGCACTCTCGCCAAATGGCTGGAGTCGAAAGGGCATGCTGTCGATGTTGTGCATAGCGGTGAGGATGCACAGCATCTTCTCACTTCCTATGGCTACGAACTGCTGATACTCGATTGGACTTTGCCGGGAATTTCCGGTTTGGACGTATGCATTGAGTATCGTCGAAAGGGCGGCAAGGCTGTGGTTCTCATGTTGACGGGGCGCGGAGATATTCCCAGCAAGGCGGAGGGGTTGAATTCCGGCGCAGATGATTATTTAGCGAAGCCTTATGATTTGCGCGAGTTGTCTGCGCGTGTCAACGCATTGTTGCGCCGACCCGCCGACACGATTATCGAGAAACTGCAAGCTTCGGGCGTTGTTTTGGACATTGGCACTCGCACTGCTACTGTCGGCGGAAACGCGGTCGAGCTGAGTACGCGAGAGTATGCGTTGTTGGAATATTTGCTTCGGCATCAAAACAGAGTGTACAGCGCTCGTGCATTACTCGATTATGTTTGGCCTGTAGAAAGCGCGATGTCGGAAGATACTGTTAGATCTGTGATGAGAAATCTGCGGAAGAAACTTGATGCCGGCGGGCGTGAAATTATCAAGACTGTTCATGGATCGGGTTATCTGATTGCGAGCGATGATTCGCTATAGTTTTTTTGCCGCACAAGCCACCATCTGTCGAGCTGGCGATGATATCAATTTGCTAGCGATGATATCAGATTGCTAGCGATGATATCAAAATGCTGATGATACCAAAAGCGCTGATGATATCAAAATTGCTAATGATATCAAACGTGGTGCACCCAGGAAGGAGGCACCACATTCGACGTGCAGCGGCAAAATTTTAATTCGCTTTCTATCGAGTGTTTTTCGCTGTTTAATGTCTCGTTCTTGCTGTTCTAACGTCTGACTCTCGCTGTTCTTGGTCCGAAGTCTATTGGATTGTCGGCGAAGGAGAGACGATTTCCTGTAGCGCTAAGCATGTAAGTGGTTCCATCAGTATGGGAGATTCTAATGCTGTCATAGTGGAATTTGTCTCCGAAAAATCCGCGCAGAGCAGTCCATCCACCGCCAAGATTGAGCGCTTGGTTAGGGCGCGCAGCAGCCCAGTTTTCCGGTGTGAGCTCGAAAGCCTTATCGCCTGTTGCGGAGCGAACTGTGATTCTGCTTAGAGATCCACTTCTGTCAGTCATTGCGGTGCGCGTTTCACCGGCGACACCAGGCGTTTCGTATCGCACGCCGTCCGGCGTCTCCGTTCTGACTACGCTGGGCGGAGCTGCAACCTCATGCGTGCCGACTTCTCCCATCAGTCTGCCTTTGTGATCGAGTTGGAAACTGGTACGTCCGTCTGGTGTTGTTATAAATGTGGTGCGACCAACGCCCGTGCCTGAGTGATCCACGCGCCAGCCGATCGCTGTCATGCCCGAAGCTGAACTGGACATGATTCTTGCCAGCCGCTCGCCGCTAACAGCGACTCTCTTTCCATCTTTGTCCTCGAAAGTAAGTGCTCTCACCACTCCCAGATGATCAGTATCCGCTGTGCTGATGCCCGATGAACTTCTAGTTGTATAACGAAGTCCGACATCGCCCTTGAAGTTTCTGATTTCCATTGGTCTGTCCGTCACAGGGGCAACGGGAGCTTCTGTTCTTACAAGCGGCGCTTCTGGTCCTACCCGTGGTGCTTCAGCTCCTACGCGGGGTGCTGGATAATCAGTTTTTACTAGTAAACTCTCCGCAGTCGGTATCGCACTTTCCGATCTCACCCGCGCCACTTCCGCGCGTGCAGATGCACATGTGGATTCGTATCCGACAATCGGAATGCTACAGTCAAGATAGGCGGCGCCTCTCAAATCCGTTGCGCCGCGGGAGATAGTGTCAGTTCCACCTAACGACCGAAGAAAGTCGTAGCCGATGTCGCTATACACACTATTCAATAAAGCTTTGTTATCGCCAGCCGCTTGAGACCCTTCAGTTGATTCTACTTCTGCACGTCTAGTCATATCAGGTCAACTCCTGTAGAAACGGTGCCACTAATAGTGCCAACCATTTGTGCAAGGAGCGTGCACGTTTGATTTTTTGCCCGTGCTGCGAATCTACTAATTGGTGCAAACAAAAAGACCCGAGGGCTGGCTCGGGTCTCTTTGTTTTTCCGGAACAAACTTGGGCGGGTTTAGGTCCGGATTTCCTCTCTCAATCAAAATCTCTCAATCAAAATCTCCAGTTCCACCGGTGTTTCATCAGAGAATGTCGCCTGAATTTTTCGCGTTTCAAAATCAACACGAATTTCTCCGCCAGACTTCGGTCTCATGACGACGAGGGGATTGCTGAATAGCTGTTTCGAGTTTTGACATTCACGTTCTCCGACGACGATGCGATGAGCATAAATCCCGCCTGTTTCCGTGTTGTTAAATGGCGCAGAATGCCGATAGATACAGGTTCTTTGCACACAACACCCTTGCACTCTTTACTTCGTGCATGCTTTCTGCTCGGCGACTGTGCAATTCAACGGTTCAATTGCATGAGAGCGGGCCTAAGCTGGCTGTTGTTTGTGGATGAAGAAAATGACTGTCGAACCAAAGGCTTTTGTGCCAAAAGCAGTACAAGTATTCAATGAATCTAGTTTCTACGAGAAATTTCTCGATGACGTTAGAAGTGCCAAGGCGCTAGTCATTCTCCAGAGTCCCTTTATTTCGCGCAATCGCTGGACTCAAATTAGTTCAAACTTCCGCGCTTGTGTAGAACGCCATGTGTGCATTTGCATTTTTCTTCAGGACCAGGGCGATTGTGCCGAATTTCAAAACTGCCTTGTTCACCTTCAAAACGCCGGCGTGCATGTCAATGTCAGACCTTCCATTCACGAAAAGATGGCAATCATCGATGAGCAAATCCTTTGGGATGGCAGTTTGAACGTGCTTAGTCACAGGAATACCCGCGAAAGAATGACGCGGATACAAAGCAGAGAAATGGTCATAAACGCTGTAATTGAACATCGTGTAAATCAGTGCGATTTTTGTATTGCAAGGCGCGGATTGCTACCAAATGGCGGCGTTACGCTGACTGCCGAGCAACAACTCAAACTGATCGGTCAACGAATTCAGAGTCGACGCCTTGATTTGGATATGACTCAACGTGAACTTGCGCGAAGAGCTAGTGTGAGCCAGCAAACAGTTTCTAGTCTCGAGAAAGGTCAGAACAACGTAACATTGAGTGCACTTTGCTCTTTGTGCCACTTTCTTGACCTGGAAGTCCGTCCTATACCTTGGTTTTATTTGTCGGCAAGTGATGAACGCTTGGCGGACTAAGTGCAAATACCAGCCATACTGGTAAAAAATGCCGATTTTTACCAGTGTGGCTGGTATTTGGAGGAAGTTCGTCAGTGCTGCATGTTTTTGCTGTGGCCAGCGGTGGAAAAAGAGTTTGTTAAGAGCCAGTGCGCATGCGGCTCCGCACATTTAGCGGACGCTTAAGGCGAGGGCTCAAAACAAACTCGCGCTCAAAACAAACTCGCGCTCAAAACAAACTCGCGCTCAAGACAAACTCGCGCTCAAGACAAACTCGCATTCATTCTGATGGCGTGCGTCGCGCGACTGGTTGGGAAGCGCACCTTGCGCACTTCCCACCTTGCGCGCCGCACGTCTCGTCTTGCGCACTTCACGTGCATGACGCTCCGCCGGAGCTGCACGTACATGACGCTCCGCCTGAGCTGCGTGCACCGCACGTGCATGACGCTCCGCCGGAGCTGCACGTACATGACGCTCCGCATGAGCTGCGCGCACCTCATGT
Source organism: Cyanobacteria bacterium PR.3.49 (assembly GCA_013997645.1). Lineage (GTDB taxonomy): Bacteria > Cyanobacteriota > Vampirovibrionia > Obscuribacterales > Obscuribacteraceae > QKMZ01. Next base: position 607 of record PNKB01000080.1, on the reverse strand, counting down.
GCATGACGCGTCGTACTAAGTAGTGCCCAGAGAAAAATGCGCAAAGAAAAAGACCCGAGGGTTAACTCGGGTCTTTTATAAATCCTGGCACCGGGCTATCTTCCCAGGCGGTCTCCCACCAAGTATTGTCGCTGCTGACCGTCTTTACCGTCGTGTTCGGGATGGGAACGGGTGTGTTCCGGTCGCTTTAGCACCAAGAACCTTTTAGGGTGTGCGCACCAGATGTGGTGCAACGCACTTGTTGATCCTTTCGGATCAAGCATGGTTCTCGCGGATCCACTTTCGTGGTCCTGAACCATACCCTGAATACTGCATATTGAGGATGGCATCTTTGCTGATTATCGTAATCACCAGATATATTGTTGGTTAAGCCCTCGGACGATTAGTACTGCTCGGCTACGCGCTGGCCTTGCGGGGCGCTTCTACCTACAGCCTATATACGGGGTGGTCTTCCCCGGTCCTTACTGGATTAACTCCATGGGAATTCTCATCTTGGGGTGGTCTTCGTACTTATATGCTTTCAGCACTTATACGCTCCGAACACAGCTACCCTGCGTCTACCGCTGGCGCGATAACAGGTACACTGGCGGTTCGTTCGTCCCGGTCC
>PNKB01000079.1 GCA_013997645.1 Cyanobacteria bacterium PR.3.49 | reverse complement strand
GTTGAAAGTCGTGGTTTCAATCAGTGGAAGGTGGGGTTTTATTCTGAATTTTTTGAAGGCAAACTTGTATAACGCGTGAATTAAAGAGATGCGCAAATAAGAAATCGGCGTTGGCACATGCAAACCAACGCCGATTTCTATTGTCTTACGAGTTATCGATCCTTGTTCTCAGAAGTCCGGACGGGACTATATAGCCAAAGTTCCCGGCTAGGGAAAACTTTTGCGCAGATTTCCGCGAAAAAGATTTTCTAGCAGAAAATCTTTTTTCCAAAAAAACTCTTTTCCCAGAAGTCCTTGGTCAGGCGTTGTCGAATTTGACGTCTAGTTGTGCTGTCCAGCTACCGGTTGCCCGTGCATGACCTGCGCGGCGGCACCTTCTGAGCTTTTCAAACTACTTTTTTGCAGCGCCGCGTCCACCAACCCTACAAAGAGCGGGTGCGCATTATCAGGTCGCGATTTCAATTCCGGATGGAATTGGCATGCCACGTAATACGGGTGATCGCTGAGTTCGATCATCTCAACCAATCTGCCGTCAGGAGAAAGTCCGGAGAAGATCAAACCTTTCTTCGAGAGCGCGTCCCTGAATTCGTTGTTGACTTCATATCTGTGGCGGTGGCGTTCGGAGATAACTTCATGGCCATAGGTTTTCGCGGCTTTCGATCCCGATTTCAAATTGCAGGGATATTTGCCCAATCTCATTGTTCCGCCCTTCAACACAACGTTGTGCTGATCGGGCATTAAGTCGATGACTGGATACTTGGTATTCGGTGCGAACTCTGTCGAGTGTGCGCCTTCCATCTCCGCAACGTTGCGGGCAAATTCGATTACGGCTGTCTGCATACCGAGGCACAATCCCAGATATGGAATGTTGTTCTTGCGGGCATATTCGCCTGCCATGATTTTTCCTTCGATACCGCGGTCGCCAAAACCGCCAGGTACGAGAATTGCATCGACATCATTCAGATATGGCTCGGCTCCATGTTTTTCAACGTCTTCCGAGAGCACCCATTTGATTGTTACCGAGCTTCCAAGTTTCGCTCCTGAGTGGCGCAACGCTTCCACAACTGAAAGATAGGCGTCGGACAGCATCACGTACTTGCCGACTATTGCAACTGTTACTGCGCTTGTTGGACGTTTGATTCGATCGCAAAGTGCTTTCCATTCAACCAAATCGGGTGGATTGTTCGGCATGCGAAGTTTATCCAGGACGCGCTCCGCCAATCCTTCCTGTTCCATAAAGAGCGGGACTTCATAAAGGTTTTGCACGTCGCGACATTGAATGACTGCATTCAAATCAACGTCGGTAAAGAGTGAAAGCTTTTCTTTGATCGAGGTGGAAAGTGCCTTTTCTGTTCTGCAGCAGAGAATGTCAGGCTGAATACCTTTGCTTCTGAGCATGTCGACGCTGTGCTGCGTGGGTTTGGTCTTCAGCTCATTGGTGACGCGCAAGTTGGGGATCATCGTCACGTGGATGTAGCAAACATTGTCGCGCCCGACGTCTTTGCGCAATTGTCTGATGGCTTCTAGGAAAATCAGACTCTCGATGTCACCGACTGTTCCACCCACTTCCACAATCACAACTTCGGCTTGCGATGCTTGTGAGGCTTTGCGCACGAAGTTCTTAATCTCATTGGTCACGTGCGGGATCATCTGCACGGTGCCGCCTAAGTAATCGCCGCGCCGTTCTTTCTCCAGCACGCTCTTGTAAATCCAGCCGGCGGTGACATTGTTCATCCGGCCCAGGTCGAGATTGATAAAGCGCTCGTAGTGCCCCAGGTCGAGGTCTGTTTCTGCCCCATCTTCCGTGACGAACACCTCACCGTGCTGATAGGGGCTCATGGTCCCGGGGTCGACGTTGAGATACGGGTCGAGCTTGACGATTGTTGTAGTAATTCCGCGGGCTCTGAGCAGTCTTCCGAGTGAGGCAGCTATGATGCCTTTTCCTAAAGAAGAGACGACACCACCAGTAACAAAGACATACCTGGTGTTCATTGCGCCTCCCTATAAGTTGCTAAACAGCTCGCCGGATCTTTACCGGGGACCTCTCGTCCAACCCTCTACATAAATATAAGCGATCTCCAGCCGGTCTGGCCGCCGATCTTTGCGCTTTTCTGCAAGTCTATACGGATTGAATCTTCAGTCGCCCGATTGCGTATGCTGATCATAGGCGTTGAGATCCTCAAGATGAAGGTCGAAAACGCCCAGCCTATCTTGGCATCCGGTCTTGACGTCAATCTTGTATCTTGGGAACTTTGAAAAATACCCCTTCGCTGTCGGGGGCATTTTTTAAGAGAGATTCATGTCCTGGCGGCGTTACAACCGTGTCTTCTCTTAACGCGTTGGGAATCGGCAACGCATGACTGAGGGGTTCGATGCCCTCGGTTGGAACAGAACTCAGCTCATCGAAGGCTTGAATAATCTTGGAGAGCTGACCGGCGAACAGTTCTTTCTCCTCGGCTGTAAGCTCCAGCCTTGCCAGCTTTGCGACGTGTTCGACATCTTTGATCGTGATCATTTGAGAACCCCTGAGCGCCCGCAAATTCAGAGCGGGTAAGGCTGCCGAGCAGTCAAGTTATCACAAATTCCGTGCCAGTTCACGAGAAAACCGCCAATTTGAACCGTGACGCGACAATTCCTTTCTCCTGTCTTTCTAGATGAGTCGGAAGTAACAAAACATCCAAATGATGGGCAATTTGTTTTCCGGCATTAGAACGCCACCGAATGGGCAGTTTGGGCATCGCCGCCGCGACGGGAAAGAGCCGCCAAGCAAGCGCGGGCGTTAGATTTCTGCTATCTTCAGTGAATCTATATAGATAGTATTAGAGAGACAGATGCTGGTAGAAATCGGGCTCATATTAGTTGCTTTAGTAGTTATTGTTCTTGCAGCTGAGCTCTTTACAAATGGAATCGAGTGGTTGGGGCAACGCTTGCAGCTTAGCGAGGGCGTTGTCGGCAGCGTACTTGCAGCGGTGGGTACGGCTCTGCCGGAAACGCTGATTCCCTTTGTGGCGGTTATATTTTTCGGTCAAAAACAAGGTGAAGAGGTCGGCATCGGCGCCATTGCCGGGGCGCCATTCATGCTCAGCACTCTCACTTTGGGACTGTGCGGACTGACAGTGCTGATGTGTTCGAAACCACCGCATCGAGTAGAGCGCCCGCCTGAGCTTCAGGTCAACAGCGTAGTAATTGCGCGTGACCTCAAGTATTTTGCAATGGCTTACACGATAGCGATGCTGGCAGTGTTCGCGTCGCCGTACCCGATTGTCCGGTACATGGTGGCAATCGTTCTCTGTCTCATTTATCCGGTGTATGTCTGGAAGTGTTTCCAGCATGAAGGTGAAGTCGGAGAAGCGCCCGAGCATCTATTTCTCGACAAAATTTTTAAATGCGGTTCGGACAAGCTTCGTCTCATCATTCCGCAGATTATTCTTGGTTTGCTTGGTATTCTCGGTGGTGCCTTCGTATTCGTCGATCACGTCGAAGATCTTTCGCAGGATTTGCGTTTTCCAGTTTGCGTCCTGTCTTTGATCATCTCTCCTATCGCCACTGAGTTACCAGAAAAAATCAATTCTGTTCTCTGGGCAAGACAAGGCAAAGACACGCTCGCTCTGGGCAATATCACCGGCGCGCTTGTGTTTCAGAGTTGCATTCCGGTTGCTTTCGGTGTCGCATTTACGAAATGGAATTTGGATAGTGGAACAGTTCTGACGGGCGTTGTTGCAATTGTCTCCGCCACTATTTATATGTTCTTGCTCAAAGCTGGCAAGCTGAAAGCCTCGCATTTGCTCTGCGGCATGGTTGCCTACGCCATTTCTGTGGGCGCTCTTATCTGGCTGGATTACATCGACGGCGGATTTGAATACGCCAAGCCGGATGAAGAGGAACATGCTGCAGCTCCTGCTAACACCAACGCGCCAGGACAGACTCCTGCAACAACTACGGACGGCACAGGAGCTACAGGCACCAAAACCCTGTCGCCTGATGATCCCGAACCAAAAAAGCCGGTTGAATCAGCGCATTAATCTGATTGGTTGAAAACTTTATGCTTGGTTTGATTCTGCAGCCGGAGGCGAGTCGTGTGATTCTTGCTTGGGTGCTGCAGTCGATTCAGCGACATTGTGCTCCGGCTCGCCGATAGGTTTGTGCGGTGCCGAGTCGAGCGGCGGATAGAGGAAGTCGACAATAAGTTTGATGCTCGCTGCGACAGGAATTGCGATAAGCATTCCCAAAGCACCGGCAGTTACTTCGCCACATAAGACAGCGAAGATAACTACGAGCGGATGCAATTCCACCGCGTGTCCAATGATGCGCGGAATGATGACGTAGTCTTCAATCCAGCGAGCCAGTGTGTAGCAAACGATAATGCCGAGCGCTACGTCCATGCCGTGCTGTGCGACACCGACTATGGTGGCAATACTGGTGGCGACAATCGGACCAAGGACAGGAATGATTTCAAGAAATCCGCTGGCAATTGCGATGACGAGCGCGTACTTGAGTTTGAAAATAAAATGCAAGAATACCCAGGCGACTGTCGACATGATTGTGATCAACAACAATTGCCCGCGGACATATTTGCTCAGCATGAGGTTGGTTTGCTGAGTCATATTAGTCACAATCTGGCGTTGATCTTCCGGAATAAAACGCAGGAAGAATTGACCAACGCGATGGCTGTCGATAATCAAGTAAATCGATGACACCACGCAGACGAGAATGCCGAGCATTCCCTTGGAGAAAATGCCGGTGATGTGCATCACCTCCTCGGGCGTACCGAAGTTGGCTTCAAGGTTTTTTACCAGGTCGTTTGCTACATGCTCAGGATTGTCAATCTTCCAGTTGAAAGACTGTGATGCTGATTGCACGAGATTGTTGGCCAGCTCTTGCCTCTGGTTGAACAGGTTGGTGAGCTGGTCGACAACCATCGGACCGAAAAACCAGCCGAGTGCAAACAAAATTCCGGCGATGCCGACGTAGATCGCGAAGACCGCAGCCGCCATCGGAATGTTTGCTTCTTTGTGCACGTAGCGGACGAGCGGCAGGATTAGATAGGCAAAAATGCCGCCGATCACAAAGGGTGGGAAGATTTCTCTTATGTGATAGAGAAACCAGATGAGTACGAATAATGCGACCCACTTCAGCATAAATGCCTTTCTAGAATCCGAACTAACAGGAGTGCCGAACTAGCGAGCTGCGACCGGCTGTTTCTCCAACTTAGAGAAATTGTGAATGCCGGCTCTGACGAGTTTGCGCAAGAGCCACGAAGCGCGGAAGCGCTCGCCGAGATCTTTGTGGTAGCCGTCTAATTCGTTGAGCGTCCAGTCGAGACCTTTCTCTTCTGCGATTGTCAGCAAACCGCGGGTGAGACCGCAGCCGAACTCCATCGCTACATCGACGTCAGATGGTTCGATAACGTCTTCTTGCAGTGCGTAGACAGCTTCGTTGAACATCGGCAAGAGCACGCGATACGCTTCGAATTTCTTCGATGCTTTGGCGTCGGTTTTTGCGTCTTTCTTGGCGGCTTCAATGAGTTTTGACAATTCTGGATTGATCTTCTTCGGCTCGCCTTTCTTAGGAATGGCGCCCTTTTCATGAATGAAGAAACCGGCGCCCGATTTTTGACCGAGGAAACCGGCATTGATCATGTGCTTGAGAAGCGGTGACGGCGAGAAGCGCGGACCGTATTCTTTATAAAGGAACTGATTGACATGCTCGCAAATGTCGATGCCGGTCATGTCGAAGAGTGTGAAAGGTCCCATCGGCAAGCCGAAAGCTTCGACGGCATCGTCGATTTCTTGCGGGGTGCCTGCGCCTTCGGTGAGCGCCCAGAGGGCTTCGTTCATGTAAGGGAAAAGCAAGCGGTTGACCAGGAAGCCGGGGCATTCTTTGACTTCGACCGGCACTTTACCCATGTCGCGGCAAAGCTCGATTGCTGATTTGACGGTGTCGTGCGATGTCTTGACGCCTGGAATGACTTCGACCAGCTTCATGAATTGAGCGGGGTTGAAGAAGTGCATGCCCACTACTTTGTCGGGGCGGCGGGTGGCCGAGGCGATTTCGGAGATGGAGAGGGCGGAGGTGTTGGACGCGAGGATAGCGCGCGAGGGGCAGATTTCGTCGATTTCTTTGAAGATTGCAAGCTTGAGCTCGATTGTTTCGAGTGCCGCTTCAATGACGATGTCCACGTTGTTGAAACCTTCGTAGTCTGTCGAACCCTTGATTAGTCTGAAAAGCTCGTCAGCTTCCTCTTGAGTGAGGGTCTGTTTTTTGACTCTCGAGTCATACATTCTCTTGATGTTGGCAAGACCTCTGTCGACGAATTCTTGCTTGACGTCTTTGAGAATCACTTGAATGCCGGATTGGCTCAAGACCTGGGCAATGCCGGAACCCATTGCTCCAGCGCCGATGACTGCTGCTCTTTGGACCTTCATTTTCTGCACCTTTGTACTTTTGCTGTACTTCTATAGGCTTGCACGCCAACTACGCCACTCGACCGCTATTCGCTGAGTGATTCGCTATGCTAGCATTTCCGAGATTTAGCTCTGAGCAAATCAAGCAATTGTTTGTTTTTTCGGCGTCCCGTTCTTGTCCGCTGTTGATTGTTTATTTCAGACCTGCAGGTTCACTCATGTCCTTAATGACAACTATGATGAGGCGCGCACCGGCCAATGCCGATGCAGTGGATAGTACACCCAAGCATCTTGGCTGGGTCATGCTCACGGCTCTTGGGATAGGCGCCACGATTGGTGCCGGCATCTTCGCGATGCCCGGGATGATCGCCAGAAAAGCAGGTCCGGCGGGGATTTTGTCATTCTTGCTCACGGGCGTAATCATCATGGCAGTTGCGGTCTGTTATGAAAAGTTTTCTCGAGCCGTGCCGAAAGGCGTGTCGGCTTACAGCTATGTCTATCACTCAATCGGCGAACTCTTCGCATGGGTTGTGGCATTCGGTCTTTTCATGGAATACAGCTTCGGTTCGTCCGCGGTGGCAATCGCCTGGGGCGAGTATTTGAAACGCGCGACTGGTTTTTCGTTGCCGCAAGTTTTGTCCGGACCGAGTGTGGTCGACGGGGTGCATCACTTTGGTGTAAACGTCGTTGCCATGGCCGTGATTGCGGTGGTGACCGTCATCCTGATTTTTGGCGGTGTCAGCAAATCTGCAAAACTCAATTTCTTTCTCGTCATTCTCAAAATGGTTTTGCTGGTGATGTTCCTCATCGCCGGTATCAAGCACATCAATCCTGCTAACTGGGCAGACTTCATGCCCAAGGGCTTCAACGGCGTACTGCAAGGCGCAGCACTGGCGGTGTTTCCTTACGTGGGCTTCGACGCGCTCTACACATTCGCGCGCGAGTCGAAGAGCATGAGAGATACGCGACTAGCGACATGCTGGTGCGTAGGGCTCGTTGTATTTCTCTACGTCGCTGTCATGGCAGTAGCGACAGGTCTTGCACCATGCTTTATCAATGGACAGGAAAATTCACTCTTTGTCGGCTCTGAAGCTGCCGCACCGCTAGCTAACTTGCTTGCCGCCGCCGGTGAAACTTGGACCGGACAATTCATCGCCATCGGCGCTGTGCTCGGTATCTTCAATGTGCTTCTAGTGCTGTGCATGGGCGGTCCGAGAATCTTCAGAAACATGGCTGAAGATGGTTTGCTGCCCCCTGTGTTTGCGAAGACAAACAAAGGAAATCCGACTTTAGGCATTCTCATCAACGGCATTCTGGTCGCGATAACAGCAGGCTTTGTGCCTTTTGGAGACATTGCCGACATGATGGTTTTGGGCACCCTGGTGGCATTCGTTTTTGTTTGCATCGGCGCCTTGCGGCTCAAGCTGGTCAATCCGGCGCTGGCACTTTTCGGCGCGATTGGGTGCGCAATTCTCGCATCCAAACTGAGCCCTTTGGTGCTGATTGTTTATTCGATTACTTGCCCCGTCGGTCTGATCATCTACTTCATGTACGGCATCAAGAACAGCAATTTGGCAAAAGGTAAAGCGAGTGCAGAACCAGCACTTGCGGCTACTGTGGAGCAAGCATCATGAAGGCGGCGGTGGTGCCTGAAAAAGGCGGGCAGTGGCAACTGAAAGAGGTCGACGATCCCAAGCCGGGAGTCAATCAAGTTCTGATTCGCATTCATGCTAGCGGCATTTGCTACACCGACGTGCACCAGACAAAAGGTGAGCTGCCGATGCAGTATCCGTGCATTCTTGGACACGAGCCGGTCGGCGAGATAGTGGCGATCGGGGAAGGAGTGACCAAGAGGAAAGTTGGCGACCGGGTTGGAGTGCCGTGGGTACAGCATGAATGCGGGCGGTGCGAATGGTGTATGCGGGAGCGCAACGCCTTTTGCCCGGGGCGCATCGGGACGAGTGGTCAGATTAGCGGCGGGCATGCCGAGCTGATGGTGGCGTATGCGGAAGGAACGATGCTCATTCCTGACGGATTGTCGTATGAGCAGGCGGCTCCAATTTTCTGCGCAGGTTATACGGTTTATAGCGGCTTGCGCATTGCAGAACCAAAACCTCACGAGAAAGTTGCAGTCGTGGGCATCGGCGGGCTCGGGCATTTAGCCGTTCAATATGCGCGTGCATGCGGTTTTGACACCATTGCAATCACGCATTCAGAGGACAAGAAAAAACTTGCTCTGGACCTCGGCGCTGATCACGTGGTTGCCGATGGGACGGAATTGGAAAAACTTGGTGGTGCGGATGTGATACTAGCCACCAGCAATTCGTGCAAGCAGACACTGGACGCTTTCAAAGGTTTGCGCAACGATGGTAGGCTGGTCGTTATGGGTTTCTTCAGTGAGCCTCTGACCTTCACGTCTGCCGATCTGCTGTTCAAACGTGCGCGCATAATTGGTTCCATCCAAAATGGAACTGAGATGCTTTACGAGGCGCTCGATTTTGCTGCGCGCGGCAAAGTGAAAGTGATGGCCGAAACATTCTCGCTGAAAGATATCAATAAAGCCTACGACAAAGTTGCCAAAGGCGATGTTCGTTTTCGCGCAGTAGTGTCGAACAATTAGGGAGCCATTTGCATGGAGATAAAGCAAAGCATTCCGGTCTTTCGCATTTTTGACGAAGCCAAAGCGCGCGAATTCTATCTGGACTATCTAGGCTTTCATGTTGACTGGGAAGACAAACCGGAAGACACGCCCGTCTACATGCAGATTTCACGCGGCGGATTGATTTTGCATTTGTCGGAGCACTTCGGAGACTGCTGTCCGGGCGCGCGTGTTTTTGTGGGTATGGAACGACTTGCTGTTCAGGTGTATCACGCCGAGCTGAGCGCAAAGGACTATAAGTATCAAAAGCCCGGCTTGGAAACTTTGCCGTGGTCAGAATTGGCTTTCGATGTTACCGATCCATTTGGCAATCGCATTAGCTTTAATGCAATGAAAGACTAGGTTTTCGATTCTGAATCTATGGATTCTGCGACTTCTGTTTTTGGAACTTCTGTTTCCTGATCGTTATCCAGCATGCTGAGCAGGTCTTCCTGAGCCGGTTTTACAAAATCCGGAATCGCTTCTACATAGACATCACGATGGGATAGATTGCACAAGCCCATCGGAATAATGATTGGCTTTTTGCTCTTCAGTCTGTCTTTTATCGCTTCCACCGCCAGGAGTTCGTTGGTCAAATTCAAGTCGCGATATGCCAGCGCTTTGTCGCGTTGAGCCCGCGCCATCTCTATTTTTCCCTGCGCTTCGAGCAATTCGGCAAACTCCATTGTGTATGCCGCAAGCGCAATGTAAGACGGATTATTGGTGCCGGCCATCGCATCGATGGTGTTTCTGTAATACAATTCGGCTTCTTCTATGCGCCCTTGCTTGGCTCGAATTTTACCCATGAGTGCATCGCAGCGCGGCTGGCATTCAAGATTGTCTTTGTATCTGATGCCTTTCTCCTTGGCTGTTTCGATCGACTCTTCTGCATCTTGCAGATTACCTCTTTCGGTTTCGATTGCAGCTCGAATGTAGTCGTGGCGCCATCCAATGAATTGCATTACTTGCCCGGATGTTTTCTTTTTTGATTCAGTGAGCGCAACATCCGCTTCGTCGATCTTGCCGCATTTAATGAGGCAGAGCGCCAGGTTGTTCAAAAGAATTGCTTCGGCGCGCTTGTCGGCGGGACGTTTTAGCAAATCGCGAAAGACTTCCGCGGCTTCTTCGAATCGCCACTGGCTCAAAAGCGCGACTGCGAGATTATTTGCTACACCCCAGTTTTTGGGAGACTTTCTTCGCTTATATGCATACGGCTCAATCAATCCCCAGCTATACAGCGATACAGCCTGAAATTCAACGAAGCGACCTTCGAGCATAAGCAAACGCACGAATGAGTCGGAAGCGGCCATGTGCGAATTGTATGAATAGGGAAACCACATGGTGGTCCAGAAAAGGGTTCGGGGAAGCAAGCGCGTAACCTTGGCGTAATGCCGGTTTTGCATGGCTATGGTTACCTGGCGTGCCATTAGTGTGCCTATCAGCCAGCCGAAAAACAGCATGCCGATAAAACTGGCGAGAAACGAATAACCGAATAGCGCACTCGCCAATCCGGCAGGAAAGCCGAAAGCCATAATCCAGAGAACTTTGGTTGTGATGCTGGCAGGATAATCCTGGGCGCCGCGTTCTATCAATAATTTAGTCAGATCTTCGTCTATCAAAGCCGGCACTTTGAAGTCGGCGTCGAAATCCGATTTTGGTGCACCATCGCTGATTGCCAGAGGCATGTTGGGCGACAGGCGAGAATCTTCAACGGGCTCTTCCGTCTTGCCGGCGGCCGCTGCGCTGTCGCCAGCGTCCTTTTCTATTTTTTCGTCTGCTGGTTGTTTGTCGTCGCTCATTTTGATTTCGATCGCAGTCGCTCAGCTTTTACAGCAAATTTTGATTGCGACTACCTCTCGGACCGAAGGAAAGGCTGCGCCGGTCCGGCAAAGACGTTATCGTACCGCCCGGAAGCTCCTCTTACCAGCTTCTTTGGAAGCTCGAAAGCACCAAATTTATCCAGGCATCATTTGAGTCATGGATGGCGTAGAGAATGATTTCCGGTGTGATCTGCTTGCTCTTTTTCTCCTGGCTCAATTCCTTGGATTTTTCCATAATCTTGATGGCGGAGGCGTTTGAGCGGACCAGATTGGAGAAATAGGTGCGCTGCTTGCCCATACGCAGACCGATGTCCTTGCGAATGGCGCCGACCGTCAGGTCCTTGCGCTCGAGAATCATGCTGGCAAGCTTGCCGTCGAATGCGACAAGCGCGAGCAGAAGCCCGGCATCGGTAAGCATTCCGTGGTTGCAGTCTTCGATTGCAAACGTGATAATTTCCGCCGCTTCATCGCTGAGGGCGTTGAGGATTTCAGGGGGAATCTCGAGACTGTCGATCTCCACCTCGCCCAGTGGCGGCGGATCTATTTCATTACCTTCGTCGTCGTATGGCATCGCGGGCTTTCCTATCTCAATTGCTTTAATAATATCCTGATGAGCCCAAGAACCGGGTGCAATGGCTTGAGAACCATGATAAGGAACTTCAAAGGGGCGGCTGAGGAAAAGCGCCAATAGCCGCCAAATATCCTGCCTTTCGAGCAATTTCGGGTCGATCTTGAATAAATCTAATTGCCAGGTCGAAGGGAAGCCTCTTTCTAAACCGGATATAAGGTGCTCGTGAGTCTGGAAGTCTCCCTGATGATTCAGAAAGGTGACCAAATCTTCTCTTGATGTGATTTTGTCGATATCTTCCGGATTCTCGCTGTAGTGTGGCGCGTATACCACCGCCACGAGAAAATCCCGGAAAGCAAAGTAATCCGGATATTCGTTGGTCTCGTTAGATATCGGTAATAGAAAAGTGTCGCCGTTCTTCATGTGCACATAAAGCGCACGCTGAGCCGGGTCTTTCGGTAGGTCAACCTCGCGGATGGCCTCGTAAGCGAGCGAGCGAACTTTGTCGCCTTTGAACCGGTGCAGTTTTTCCCAGGAAATGAGAACGAAATCGTCAGGCGTGTTCATATAGATGCCGAAAAGATAGTTGCAGTCATCGCCAAGCGCACGTTTAAAGACCGTCCAATCCTTTGGTTTGGCGAAGTTATCCAACCCCGACAAATATTCGGCAATATATTCTTCTATGTGCCTGGGTAGTCGGATCATTTGTTCTTTAGATGCCGGCGATTATTTAGCTTCCATCCAGTTGGGACCGACACCGATGTCGACTACCAGCGGCACTTTAAGAGGCTGCCCGTATTCCATCGATTGCGTGATTACTTTCTTTGCCAGTTCGATTTCATCATTGGGAACTTCGAGGACAAGTTCGTCATGCACTTGCAAAACAATCTTGGTTTTCATGTTGTTGTCTTTGAGTTCTTTGCAAAGGCGAATCATTGCCAGTTTCATCAAGTCGGCAGCGCTGCCTTGAAGAGGCGCATTGAAAGCGGCTCTTTCATCAGCCTGGCGGATCATGGAGTTTCGGTCGTTGAGATATCGGAAGTGACGGCGGCGACCGTAAATCGTCTCGACGTAATTTTTTTCGCGCGCTGTTTCCAGCGTCTCACTGACCAATTTCATCACGTTGGGATAAGTGTTGAAATACTTTTCGCGGAATTTTTTCGCTTCCGACGTGGACACGCCAAGGTCAATGCCTGTGCGGTAATCGCCCTGTTGATAAACAAGGGCGAAGTTCATTGTCTTGCCAATAGCGCGCATTTCTTTTGTCACTTCTTCGAGTGGAACATCGAAAATTTCTTTTGCGGTGCGTTGGTGAATGTCCTGGTTTTTTGAGAAAGCATCTATCAGTGTCGGGTCTTCCGCCATATGCGCCAGCATGCGCAATTCAATTTGCGAATAGTCAGCAGACATGATGACCCAGTCAGGTTTTTCAGGAATGAAGGCCCGTCGAATCCGGCTGCCGATTTCGGTTCTGATGGGAATATTTTGCAAGTTGGGATTGGTGCTGGAAAGACGTCCTGTTGCTGCAACCGTTTGGTTGAACGTGCCGTGCAAGCGGTTGTCTCTTGTGCTCACAAGCTTTGTCAAACTGTCCACATACGTAGAACGCAGCTTAGAAAGATGCCTGTACTCAAGCAATTTCGGAATGATTACATGCTCGCTCTTCAGCGCTTCCAGAGCAGCTGCATCCGTGGATAAGCCGGTTTTCTTGGTTGTCTTGCCTTGCGATTTTAGTCCCAGATCTTCAAAGAGAACTTTCTGCAGTTGCTGCGTCGAATTGATGTTGAACGAATAACCTGCCAGCTCGAAAATCTCTGATTCCAGTCTGGCGATGTCGGCGGAAAGCTCGACGGAAAATTTCTTCAGATACGGGATATCGAGCGCGATGCCGTTCTGTTCCATCTCGGCAAGAACGCAGGAGAGCGGCAGTTCTATTTGATTGAGGATGAACAATTGTTCTTTGTCCATCAACGGCAAGTAGGTCCGCGCCAATTCTAAAGTCATACGCGCGTCGTCGGCTGCGTATGGCGCCGCTTTCTCGATCGGCACCATCATCATCGTCACTTGCTTTTTGCCCGTCCCGATGAGCTCGGCAATGCGCACCATCTCGTATCCGAAAACGCGCGAGACTTGATCTTTCAAGCCGTGCTTGTCGTCGGGATTGAGAATATAGCTGGCGATCATTGTGTCGAAGGCGACCGGGCACATCTTGATGCCGTAGAGCGACAAAACGTTCATCTCGAATTTTGCATTTTGGGCAATTTTGCCGATACTGGCATTTTCCAAAAGCGGCTTCAGGCGCTCTACTACGAGATCTGCATCTAATTGCTGCTGGGTGAGAATGCCGGAGTGACCGACAGGAATATAAGCGGTTTTTGCACCTTTGCCGTTGGCGGAGGAATTTTCCGACAAGGAAAGTTTGCCGTCTTTGAGATCGAAACCGTCGTCCCACGCAAAAGCCCAACCGACTATATTTGTATCCAGCGATTCGATACCGCCGGTTTCCAAATCAATTGCAAAGGCGCCCTGCTTCGTCAGCTCTTCAATGAGATTTGAAAGCTCTGCTTCTGTGGTGATGATTTGCGGAGACGGCGGGTCAAATGCCCTCTTCTCGAATAGGGGAGTTGGCGATGCCGGCTCGGGTAAATCGAACAATCCCAGCTGCCTGCTGGCGCCGCTTTGCACCATATTCGGTGCATCGGCTGCTCCGGCTCCAACGCCCGCTCCCACCGCGACTGATGTTTCCACCTGCACCGAAACAACTGAAAGTGACGATATCTCGGCGGATTCGGCGTATTCGGTACCGGCAATTTTGCTGAGCACTCTGGGAAGTCGAGTTACGATCGATTTGATTCCCAAGCCCTGGAAAAATTCCGTTGCTTTGCTGGTATCGAGAGAGTCGAGTCGGCAATGTGCAAAATCAAAATCCAGTGGAACATCGAGTTTGATCGTCGCCAGCATCTGGCTTTTGTAGGCTATGTCGCGACCTTCAGTCAATTTTCCTTTGACCGATTTCGATTTCAATTCTTCAACATGCTCATAGATGCCGTCCAGCGTTTTATATTGAGTAAGCAGGTCGACAGCCGTCTTCGGACCAATGCCTTTGACGCCGGGAATATTGTCTGACGAGTCGCCGCAAAGCGCCTTGTAATCAATGATTTGTTCGGGCCATACGCCCATTTTTTCAAACACTTCGGCGCGCCTGTAAGTGACCAAACCACCACCGCGAGATGGTGGCATCAGCACTTGTACATCGCCGTCGATGTCGGAAACCAGCTGGAAAGCATCTTTGTCACCGGTAAGAATGTCGACGCGAATGCCACGTTTTTCGGCATCTTTGGCTACTGTTCCTATAACGTCGTCGGCTTCGAATCCCGGCAATTCATACAAAGGAATGCCGAGCATTTGCACGCCTTCCTTAATGAGCGGCCACTGTTTTTTCAAATCGTCCGGCATTTCCTGCCGGTTTGCTTTGTACTCTTCGTACTGTTCTTTGCGGAATGTCACTTCGTCTCTGTCAAAACAAACAGCCAGCATTGCCGGTTTGTGTTTTTCAATCAGATCGAAAATGGCGTTGAAAAAACCATAAAGGGCGCCGGTCGGTACACCGGTGGAGCTGCGCAAGCCCATGGAGAAGAGCGCGTAAAACATCCGGAATGCCAGAGAGCTACCGTCAACAAGAACGAGTGTCTCTTTTTCCGCCATTTCAATTCCTCCGGTTGGACCCTTTCAGTTTTTTTGATTTAAAGCACGAAGCGGGCGACGCATGGCGCCGCCGCTTATTTTACTGCGCCGGCTGCGGAGCTGCTGCTGCGTTGCGCGGTCTGGGCGGCCCCATCACTTGTGCGACAGCGTCCAATCCGGATCCTTCGCACAGCGATGGTGCTTCGATACCGAGGATGCTGGTGACTGTCGGCGCGATGTCTATTGGGCTGACGGTCTGGCTGTAGCGCCCTGCTTTGATGGACGAGCCGCAAAGAATCAGAGGAATTTGCGCATCATAAGCAAATGGCGACCCGCTGCCAGTGCCGTGAGACTCTGAGGCAAACACATAACCAGGCTTGGGATAGATGAGAAGTTCGCCGGAGCGATTCCAGTAATAGCTGCGACGTTGCTCGTCTGCGTTGCCGCCGCTTTGCACTTGATTGAGTATGAGCTGGTGACGGCAGAGCACATCGCCTACTCCGGCAATCGACTTGGCCACTCTGGCTGCTACTGCTTCGAGATCGGCTTGACGTACTTTTTGCTTTTCCAGAGTTTCCAGTTTGAGATAAACATTGGGCGGTGAGAATTCGTCTATCCACTCATCAGGCGCGACCTGGGAGTCGAGTGCCGAGTCGAGCAGGTTTTTGAAAGACTTGGGATCGATCTTGCCGGTATTCATTCTGCGTTCTTTGAGGAACTCAGGAATGGGCATGGTGCCATGAGCGGCGGTGAAAACAATGAGAGTGTTATTGAGTCCGACCTTTTGATCGACTGCCTGGAATAAGCTGGCCAGTGACTGGTCCATTTTAAGGACCAGGTCTTCGGCTTCCTGACTGTAGGGTCCGAAAGTTTGATTCAAATAATCGCCGGCGGAAAGACTGACCGCGAGCATATCAGGCTCGTTATGTTGCCCGAGAAACTCTTTATCCAGCGCTTCTTTGGCGAAGTCGCAGGTCATTTGATTGGCCCAAGGGGTCATGGCAAATGAATTGTAGAACTGCTCGCCTTGTCCGGATATCGTGTGGGGGAATTGCTTTGTCCAGCCGTCCGGTGCTTTCTCGTAAGGATAATCATCGCGAGTCGATGCTCCGTATTCCGTCTCCGGCAGGCTTCTTTGCCAGGGCTTGCCGTTGTATTTGTCGGCGTAGCGCTGATCGTTGAATCCTTTCACCCAGGCTGGCAAGTCGACTGAATATTGAGAAGAGGTGACGAAACTGCCGTTGGTGCGGTCGAACCAGAATGCACCATTGGCAAGAACACCGGCCAGCATGAGGGCGGATGTATCACGCAATGAGCAAGAAATTACTTTGCTTCTGCCGTTGGTGGCCAGTTTCATCTGGTCACCAATAGTGGTGCCGACCAGTCGCATAGAGCTGGCGCCCGGACCGTTGCCGCCGACCAGACGATAGGTATCATCGGCGGTGGCGCTCAATACTTTGTTGTGCTTAGGGAAAAACCACTCGTCTGCGACGATTCCGGAAAGCCATGGGTTGGCGCCAGTCGAGATGGCTGCCTGACCGCAAGCGTTTTGCGAGGTTGCGTAGCTGAGACGGCAATTAGTGTAATTGGCGCCGTGCTCCATCAAATATCTCAGACCGCCGCTGCTCAGTTTGTCCTGATAGCGGCTCAAATAGTTGTATGAAAAATGGTCGGCGACTACGAGCAGGACCAATTTCGGTCTTGCCGATTGCGAGGCTTGCGCCAGTGAAGGCGGGCAGATGCTGCTCATGCCCAAACATATCAATACAAGCAGTGCAAGAAATGCTCTCGACAAATGCACAGAAATTACCTCGCTAAAGAGTAGAAGCCGGCTCCTTTTGCAGTTGCGAAAGGCAGGTGCGCTTCGAGCAACGGCATAAGGGTTATAAAGGAGACTGGCTGCGGCGCTTGACTGCCCCAGTTCCTGCATCTGCATATTTTACAGCGCCAATACCGCGCTGGCCCTCAAGTTTTTAGCGGTTTGCAAATGCGTCTGTGTAACGCTTTATATTGATAACTTTATGAACTTAAGGCTGATTTCTGAATGGCGTCTTAAAATCAACCCAGACGGCACCAGCCCAGCGATTTATGTGGAGAGTGGTTATGAGCGAGCGAACAAAACTATTAAAGAAGGCAGTCATGACTGGCGTTGGCGGCGCTACCAATGTAGACCGCATCAAATCGGCAATTACCGAAGCCATGAACGACCTGGTTAAGGTCGGACAAGACCTTCTCGATGATTTGGAAGAAAAAGGCAACACCAAGACTGATTCGGTCCAAAACTTCATCAAAAACCTGAAGTCCGAGACCGAAAAGAAAGGCTATGAAGTCGAAAAGAAAGTATCCAGCAACGTCAAAGGCTCGATGAAAAAGGCAGCTAAAGAGCTCGGCCTCATCACCCGCGAAGACTGGGAAGAGCTTTACGAGCGCATTGCTGCTATTGAAGATGCAGTAGGCGTCGCTTCCGGCGACGAAGAGTCGGAAGGCAAAAAGAGCCGCAAGAAGAAAAACAGCTAGTCACGATTGACGAGCTTGGCAAATTTTGAAGGAGGCGTTAGCGCCTCCTTCTTTGTTGTCACGTAGTATCAGAGCATCTCTGAAGGCAAAGGCGGAATTTGAGGAATTTGTTGTCCGGTCAGTGGATTGGTCAAATAAGACCCTGACTGGCCCAGGTCTGTAATCGGCAAGGGCGTCCGCAATTGAAATTCTCCCGCCAGCCCGGGACATTCGCCGATGCGCGACGCCGCTGCGCGCCAATCTCCGTCCGGCACGGCGACTGGCTCACCCATGCTGCCCTCGCTTCGAGAAGAAATCAAGTCTCTTACCGCCACCGACCAGCTCACGCGTGGTGCGGCTCCTGTTTTTACAGCATTGGCGCAGTAATACATCATCTGACCCGCGGGTATGCGGATGTTGCCGAAGCCATAATCTTTGAAGGCTGACAAAGCAGGCTGCGGTGCGACTGCCTCAGGCGCCGGCCGGCGCTCGCCCGGTTTTTTCGCTGCAAATCTTTCTTTACGTTTTTCCTCAGGCTCGATCAATCTGGTCGAGTCGATGACGAAAGTTACTTTCGTCCAGGACGGCAAGTCTCTTGTTTGCAACCAGTAAAGTTTGAGAGGTAAACCTTCCACGAATATTGTCTTGCTGCCGTTTTCCATGAGTTCACTGGATTCGGCAACAATACGCATATCCGGATTTGTCCAGTCCGTGTTGAGGTCGCCTTTGACTGGTTTGCTGTCAGGTAATGATTCGGCTTTGTTTTTTCGCTCTTCTTCGGAAAGGAAAAATTCTTCTTCCTGAATGGGCACCGGTTGCGGCAAGAATATGAAGCGGCCGCCCAGGAGAAAACCGCGCGATGGTGCCTGAGTACGGGCCAGTCCTTTGACCAGAATTTGATTGGAATGAATGCATAAATCGTAAGTGGTAATGCCTGTTTTATTTGCATTCAATGCAACCAGTTTTGCCCAGTCATTTAATTTTCTGTATCGGTCACGTTCTTCTTTGTCAGCGACAATCCACTGTTGAAGTTCATCGGCTCTCTTTTTTGCCAGGATGTACTGGCGAAGATTTTCGGTGTCTTTTTGCTTGAGAGGACCAAATGCTTTTGTCGAATCTTCCACATCGAAATTCAACTGGGTGCGAATTCTGTGCATACGCGCAGAGACGGACGTCAGCTCTTGCCGCTCGAAATACATTTTTTGATCCAATTCTTTCAGCGCTGCTTTGGCTCTGATGGTCATTTGCTTGGAAGTTTCCAAAGATTCCAGAGCGGCCAGGTTTGTTTCGTAAACAGCGGAGAGAAAATCCTTCAGCAATTCTCTGTCGAATTTGTCTTTGCCGGAAAGAACGCATTTTCCGGAACCGTCGACAATGAGCGGCAAAGCGGATGCCGGTGGGATTTTATCGCGGGTATTTTTTTGATCGTGAATATTGAAACAGTGGCTTACTGCCAATTGCCCGGGACCTTCCGGATTGGTTTGGTTGAGCAGCGCATACTCGCGCGTGCCGGTGTCTGCCGCCAGGCAACTGTTGGCTTGGGCGGTGGTTCCGTCAATGGAGGCGTCGTGAATCGCCCCGGTAAAGGACTGATTCATCATGAAGGAAAAATTCTCGGGTTCTACCAGCGGACCCATTTGCTTGAGCCAGTCGTATAGTGCGTGTGCAAGTGCATCGCCCGGCGTCAAACCGCCTGAAATCACTTCAATTGGCGGCGCCAGACTGCCTTTGCCGGGTACTTCCGTGCCCACTACTTGCTGCCATTCGCCTTGCGATTCCCAGTGTTTGAAATTGAGAATGGCTGAGAGGTTTTCGAATTGATCAGGCTTTCCGTGAGGAAAATTGACGACAAAGGCGGAGGCTCTTGGATATACCGGGGCACCTCCGACCGCTGCACATGCGGATTTGACAAATTTCTCTTTCTGCCCGCCTTCTTTAAGGCGTTCGTAAATGCCCTCGACGCGCACTGCCGATGGTGCGCTGCCCTTGATGGCGGGGTTAAACCAGGACTCGTCGATAATCCTTGTGGAGTGCGGCTGTCCATGAAATATAATTGTCTTTCCGTCCGGCATGGCAATCGGTATGCCGGAGCGATACATGCCGTCCTTGACATATTCTTTGTCCCGCTCACTTTGAGGCGCATATGTCTGAGTGCTCAATTTCCCTGGCTCGACGCAGCCCAGAGTGATGCGCACATCGACAAGATTGGTGCCTCGACCTTTTATGTCGTCGGAAAGCAATTGGCTGACTTGCTGCAGAATAGAATCGTTGTTTGCCGAATTCACTTCACCATCATCCTGTCCGTCGCCTTCCGCCGTAATCAGCTGGCGCGCTGCTTGCTGGGGCTCGGCAATGCCCGGATCCTGCCCCGGTACTTGTTCTACGGCAGCGAACATGCGTCTGGTCAGTTCGCCTTCCAGCTGTTTTGCAATTTTGAAATCATGTGCATTGAGGTTGATCAACGATTGATTTTTCAGCCGCTGCGCAATTAACGCGTCGACACGCAGAGTCGCATAAAGTGAGTTGAGCCCGTTGATGCGCTGTTGCTTCTTCCTTTCTGCGTACGAAATTTCCTGCGGCGGCGCCCAGTCAATCAGGCCCACTCTGCCAAGGCTCGGATGAGCGGCGGTAATTTCCGAAAGCGATCGGGCGGCAATGTAGGCCGCGCGATCGAGGGAATTGGAATCTTTGTGCTGTTGGTTGAGGGTGCAGACAGCCATGACATACAGCGCCACAACGAGACTTCCGGCAAAGGTCGCAACGACAAGAAGGGTGGTGTGCTGCACGTCCCTGGCGATCGTTTTGGATTTTGCTTCTCGTCTGGCAAGCTCTGCTGTCATAATTTCTTTCTTCCCTATTTGATAACATGCACACTAGATGTCACAGATTAGGAAGTGGCAAAGCTCTTTGCGATAAATATGGTCACTCAAACAGTCGTATCACAAATATTCTCACAGGGACGGGCGAAGACAGTGCGCTGGCGCCTGTTTCTGGCGTCGGCTGCGGGTGTCTTTCTGACCTTTGCATTGTCCCATTTTGCTTTACCGACCCCTGCCGCCACCAATAGCGGATTGAAAGGTGCAAAACCGCAGCGGCCAGCTGCTGTTTCCCTGGCTGCCGAATTGAAGACGGTGGATGAACTAACTCAGGCACACAGTTTTTATAAGGCGCGCAAGCTCCTTGAGCCCCTTTTGGAAACACATTCCAAAGATCCTCAAGTGCACAAAAGTGCCGGACGTTTGTTCGCCAAAATGGGTTTGCTGCCTCGAGCAATCGACGAATACAACCAGGTGCTGGCACTTGAGCCCGGTAATCTCTCAGCCTATATCGAGCTGTCCAGAGCCTACATGGCGCGCGAAGATGCCAATCATGCCATGGTTTATGCGCGTGAGGCGCTGAAGCGCAATCCTTCGTCGGCGCAAGCGCGTTTGCTTCTGGTGCGGATTTTGATGGCGAAGAGCTTGCTTTTGGAAGCAGAGCAGGAGTTGCAGCGACTCTTGCACGGAGATCCGAATGACGCTCAGGTGCATTACATGGCTGCCAATATTTACAGAGAACGCGGGCAGGGAAGCCTTGCCCTGGAGCATGTAGAAAAGGCGATTCAACTCAATCCGCACAAACATGATTGGCTGATTGAGAAAAGCGATATTTGCATTCTTCTTGGCCGAAATGATGATGCGCGCAATTCTTTGGAACGCCTTCTGCAGTACGAGCCTGATTCTGTGGAAGGTCTGAATAAGCTCGCTCGCGTCAAAGAAAATAACTTTCGAGATTATGACGGTGCCATGGATTGCTATAAAAAAGTGCTGGAGACCGACCCTGATTCAGTCACTGCGCTTGCCGGAATAGAGCGTTTGAAAGCAAAGAAAAATGACCTGGCCGGTTTGTGGAAGCATCAATTGCGCACCAATTTCTCGAGGCTCTTCAACGCCAAGCCCAAAAATTAGCCGCCAGCAAAAACGAAAGGGGCAGCCGCAGCCGCCCCTGATCAGATTTTTCAACCGGCAGATTAAGTGCTGCGGGTGAGAACTCTCTTCGGTCCGTGGATCGGATCTTCGATAACGATCGTTTGATCGCGCTGAGGACCGACGCTGACGATGGCGATTGAAACGTCCAATTCATCAGCCAGGAAGTCGAGATACTTGCGTGCTTCAACCGGCAGATCTTTGTAGCTGCGGCAGTCGCTTGTGGAAGACTTCCAGCCTTTGAATGTTTCGTAAATCGGCTCCATATTTTTGAAGGAACTGCCGATGGAGGGAAGTTCTTTAAAGGTCTCGCCGGTGGTTTTGTCTCTATAGCTGTTGCAAACTTTGATCTCGTCGAATTCGTCGAGCACATCGAGTTTGGTGATGGCCAGGCAATCGAGCCCGTTGATTCTGACGGAATAACGGCCCAGGACTGCGTCGAACCATCCGCAACGACGCGGGCGTCCGGTGGTTACACCGACTTCCGCCCAGGCTTTGCCGATTTGTCTGAGCATGTCTCCGACTTCGCCTTCCTGTTCGGTCGGAAAAGGACCTTCGCCGACTCTGGTCATATAGGCTTTCGAAACGCCGATGACGCGATCGATGATTGTCGGTCCGATGCCGGCGCCGATGCAGGCACCGCCTGCAGTCGGGCTGGAGCTGGTGACGTAAGGATAGCTGCCGTGATCGAGATCGAGCAGCGTCCCTTGGGCGCCTTCAAATAGAATGTTTTTCTTCTGGCCGACCGAATTGAAGATAATTGCGGCGGTGTCCGAAACGTACTTAGCCATGCGCTTTCCGTAGTCGGCGTATTGCTTGAATACATCTTCGACTTTGAGCGGCGGCAAATTGTAGAGGCGCTCGAGAATTACGTTCTTTCTGGGAATCATCCACTCTAGTTTGGCTCTCAAAACCTTCTCGTCAAGCAGGTCTTCGACACGAATGCCGGAGCGTGCGCATTTGTCGGCGTAAGTCGGTCCGATACCACGCTTGGTGGTACCGATTTTTTGATCGCCGCGAGAATCTTCTTCGGCAGCGTCGATCATAAGGTGGTACGGCATCGTCACGTGAGCTGTCGTCGACACTCTCAGCTTGTCC
Source organism: Cyanobacteria bacterium PR.3.49 (assembly GCA_013997645.1). GTDB lineage: Bacteria > Cyanobacteriota > Vampirovibrionia > Obscuribacterales > Obscuribacteraceae > QKMZ01. The sequence goes on along the minus strand of PNKB01000079.1, from coordinate 954 downwards.
GTATCGAGCGAGCCGCGTTTTTCGAGTGCTTCCACTTCTGAAAGAAAACGTTCCGGATCGATGACCATTCCGGGACCCATGATGCAGGTCTTTTGGTACAGAGCGCCGGAAGGAATCAGGTGAAACTTGTATGTTTCGCCATCGACAACAACAGTGTGTCCGGCATTGCAACCGCCTTGATAGCGGACCACTACATCGGCGTTCTTGGCGAGAAGGTCGGTTACTTTAGCCTTACCTTCATCTCCGAATTGCGCACCTACAACTATTACGTTAGCCAACGGTTTCGCCTCTCAAAATAGTGAAAAACACGACGAATTAACCCGCAAAGGGGCATCAGTCACGGCGGGCGGGCCTTTACGCTTCCACTGGCTTCGCACCGCGCAAATCGGAAATCGAGAATTTTTTCCTCTTTTCCGCTTTTAGACCTCAGATAGTCTATGACACTCGCCAAGAGCTGTCAAACTCTTGATTGCGCATGCGAAGTTAAGTATTTCTTCGCTGGAAGCTGCAACCGGGAAAGCTCACGGTTGCCACATCCGAGTACACTTTTAGTGAATAATGTCAGGCGTTTTTGTCGAGTGGAAGTATGGCAATGCCAGAAGATACGCCGCAAGCGAGCATATTTGACAGACATCTCTGTCAGCGCCAACAGTTGGCTGCCAACCTTTTGACAGGCGCTCTTATCAAAGGAAGATTGGCAAATGCTTATCTTTTGACGGGCAGAATCGACGTCGACAAATGGCAACTTGCCAAGCAAATGGCTGCCTTTCTCAATTGTGAAAGGACTCGCAGTTATTGGCAGGATGCGCAGGCAGATCTTGCGCCCGCTCAAAACTTGCTCGGGCTGCCAATCTCAGATGAGGTCTTCGAACAGGCCAACCAGGCAATGAAAGCTTTCCACATGCCGCAGGACCGCTCTTGTCTGGCAAAATCACAATCAGGCGATGTGGTAAA
>PNKB01000078.1 GCA_013997645.1 Cyanobacteria bacterium PR.3.49 | reverse complement strand
ACCGGATCCTGGCAAGGCAAACCGGTTTCGTCGCGCGCTGCGGCGATAGCACGATCTGCATCGTCTTTGCTCATTCCCCAGGTATTCATGGCGATGCCCACCACTTTTGCCGGTCTGAGCAGTGATGCCATGTGTTCGTTTGCTTTGATTGTCGTTGTCAAAGAAGGCAGAGGCAGTGGCAATTCGCAAATATTTGTCTTGGTCGCCTTAGTGACAAGGATCATGGTTTTAGGCGCAGAGCCATGAATCAAAGCCAGACTGACACCCGAAAAACCTGGATGCGAGAGCGAGCCCTGTCCTTCTACAAAAACATAATCATGGTTCTTAGCGGCTTCCATGACCATTTCCTCTGTGGCGCCGGCCATGAAATCTCCAATCACACGGTCGATGGCGATGCCTTCGCCGCAGATCATGATGCCGGTTTGTCCGGTAGCAACAAATTTACTTTTTTTGCCTCGACGCCTGGCTTCAGCATCCAGCTCCAGAGACGCAGTCATTTTGCCGACCGAACAGTCCGTCCCCACCGTCAGGACGACATGTTGCTTTAAATCTTTGGCCAGTCCTGCTCCAACCGGCAGAGGCATTGGTGGTTTGCGGACATCGAAGAGCCGCCTTCCAAGCCGTTTGGCAATCGAGGCGATCTCTTCGTCGTTTTCCAAAAAATCGTGCAATCCGTTGACCACGTCCATTCCGGACTCCAGCGCTTCGATGATGTCTTGGCGCCAGTGCAAGGGCATCTTTCCGCCGGTCCATGCTGTGCCCAATAGCAAGGCAGACGGCTTGTGTTGAAGAGAGTCGCCTACAGACGAAACTATTGGCGCATCGCAGTTCAGCCCAACTGCATCACGCACGCTTTTACCGGATAATTCCTTGTCGATGACTGCCGCAATGGGATTTCTCCCGTATCTGATCACACCCTCGGCTGTCTTTGCATGTTTTTTTCCAAACTCGCCTTGCGCGTATATAGCCAGGCGAGCCTGTGGTTCTAGGTAGGTTGCCACGTGCCGCTCCACATTGTCGGTGAGATTTCAAGAAAGCCGCCAAGCATGACGACATATATTGTTAAATGACAAATCTAGCAAGAATAGGTCATCAATACCCTAGAATTATATGAGGAGTCTTCTGAGGGGGGATTCTTCACGTAGCGCCCGGCGGGCACGACCTGACCTCGCCCAGCTGCACGCGAAATATTCAAATTCCAGCCGGTCAATCCGGCACTTGGAAAGTTGAGAAATTACTTTAGCTTCGGATGAATTATCCAAGCGCATGTCAAGATCAGTCTGGGAGACCGGTTGAATGGCCACGGAAGACGAAGATAAAAACGCCACACCCGAAACAGAGGGGCAAGAAGCAGCAGCAGCGCCGACCAACGGTGCCAGCGAGCCTGCCGTTGACGCTCCTCCGCCCAAGAAAGAAGAGAAAAAGGGCGGTCGCATGAGCGCTGCCAAGGCGTTTTACCGCGCCATGTATGCAGGTGAAGACGCTGCTCCTGAAGATTTCGGCATAGATATGGGCAGACCGGCAGGGCAAGGACAATCGTCCGCAGCCGATCAACAGCGTATTCGCGACCTCGAGCAGCATGTTTCCGAATTGGAGACTAAGAATGCCGAAACCGAGACGCACATGAAGCGTCTAGCCGCCGACTTTGAAAATTATCGCCGCCGCACCGAGAAAGAGCGTGAAGAATTCTCCGCCAACGGTGCCTTGCGCGCCATTGAAGCAATTTTGCCTGCACTGGATGACCTGGACAGAGCCCAGCAAACTCTCAACGTCAACATGGAATCCAAAGCGATTCTGGAAGCTTTTAAGCTGTGCGCCAATTCATTCACTCGCTGTCTTGAGCAAGTAGGCGCCAAGCCGCTTACCGTTATCGGCGAGCCTTTCGATCCGCGCTTGCATGAGCCTGTTCAAGAAATCAAAACCAACGAATATCCGGATTCTACCGTCATTCATGAGCTTCGCCGCGGCTTCATGTTCAAAGAGCGCGTGCTTCGACCGGCACTGGTCAACGTAACCGCCGCACTTTCTGAAGAAGAAGCAGCTGAGCAAGAGGCTGCAAAGGCTCAAGCCGCAGCGGCTGCACCAGCTGCACCAGCACCGGCACCGGTTGCTGAGCCGGAAGCCGAGCCCGCGCCGCCACCGCCTGCACCAGCTGCCGAGTCCGAAGCGGAAGCGACCTCGCCTGCTCCCGATTGGGTGCAAGATGTCGCTGCTGCAGAAGGTGTTGCAGCTGCACCGGCTGAGGAAGCATCGGCTGAAAAGCCTGCTGCCGAAGCGCAGTCTACAGGAAAAGCTTTGAAAAATTTGGTCAAGAAGGATGAGAGCAAGCGCTCCGGAACCGAGACAGTCGATATCAATATCCCGCCTGCCGAAGAATTGCCGGCCGTCGAGCTGACTGCACCCGAGGCTGATGCAACTTCGGAAGAACCAGGCCAGGTCTACGAAATTTCGGAAGAGGACGCCAAAGAGCCCGCCGAAGATGTAGCGGAAGCCCAGCCCGCAAAGGTATCCGATGACTAGTGACCGGATCATCGGCATAGATCTCGGCACCACCTTCTCGTGTGTAGCCATAATGGAAGGTGGCAGTCCCGCAATCGTGCAGAATTCCGAAGGCGCGCGCACCACACCATCGGTGGTGGCGTTTACCAAGGCTGGCGAACGCCTGGTTGGTGAACTCGGCAAGCGTCAGGCAGTTACCAATCATCTGCGCACTGTGCAGTCGATAAAGCGCGAGATGGGCACTAACTATCGGGTCAACATCGACGGGATAGACAACAGTCCCGAGCAGATTTCAGCGATGATTTTGCAAAAGCTCAAGGCCGATGCGGAAGCATATCTTGGCGAAACAATCAGCCGTGCTGTTATCACAGTGCCTGCTTATTTCAATGATCTGCAGAGGCAAGCGACGCGTGACGCCGGTCAGATCGCCGGTCTTGATGTGATGCGCATTATCAACGAACCGACTGCCTCGGCGCTTGCCTATGGTCTAAACCGATTGTCCGAGCATGCCACCATCTTGGTTTTCGATCTGGGTGGCGGAACATTCGACGTTTCTATTCTGGAAATTACCGACGGCGTTTTTGAAGTGAAAGCGACCAGCGGCAACAACAGATTGGGTGGTGATGATTTCGATCAGAGCATCATCGATTGGCTGATCGAAGAATTTCGCACCAACACTGGCATTGATATTTCCAGCGATTTAATGGCCAAGCAACGTCTCAAAGAAACTGCCGAGAAAGCGAAGATTGAGCTTTCATCTGCCATCTCCACCGAAGTGAATTTGCCCTTCTTGACCGCAGATGCATCCGGTCCTCGCCACTTGCAAGCGACACTTGCACGCACCAAGTTTAACGAACTGAGCCATCATCTGGTCGAGGCGACGCTTGGACCTTTGAGTCAAGCTCTCGACGATGCAGGACTATCGCCGGACAACATCGATCAAATTATCCTGGTCGGCGGTTCTACCCGCATACCGGCAGTTCAGGACAGCATCCGCAGATTTTTCGGCAAAGACCCGTCCAAATCCGTCAATCCTGACGAGGCTGTAGCACTGGGCGCTGCCATTCAAGCATCTATTCTCGCCGGCGACGTGCAGGACGTACTCCTGCTCGATGTGACGCCGCTTTCTCTGGGAATCGAGACGGCAGGCGGTTTGTTTACCCGCATTATCGAGCGCAACACGACTATACCTACCAGCCGCACGATGACTTTTACGACCACTGAAGACGGACAAACTTCAGTTGAGGTGCATGTCCTTCAGGGCGAAAGAGAAGTCGCCAATGCCAATATGTCTCTTGCTAAATTCCATCTGACCGGTATTCCTCCGGCACCACGTTCGGTGCCCAAGATCGAGGTCACCTTCGATATCGATGCCGATGGAATTCTGCACTGCTCGGCTCGTGACCACGGCTCTGGTATCAAACATTCGATAACGGTTCAGCGCAGCACCGGTCTTTCGCCGGACGAAGTGGAAGCACTGCAAAAAGAAGCCGAGCAGTTTGCCGATCAAGATCGTCTCACCAAAGAAAGAGTTTCAACCACCGTTCAGGCAGAAGCGCTTTACGGCGAGGCAGAGCGAACCATCGAGAAATACGGCGACCGTGTCGAAAAGGCGGTCGTGGAGAAGGTCAAACGTTCGATGCAGTCGGTGAAAGAAGCGCTGGAGCGCGAGAATCTGGAAGAGCTCAAGTCACTGAAAGCCGGTCTTGACGTTGCACTTCTCGAGCTGGGACGCGCCATTCACACGAGTGGCAGGCAGACCGTGCCTCCCACGACAAAGAAGAAAAGCATGCAAGAATCGGGACCAATTGAATTGGGCGAGCCCGGGCAGATCAAGCCTGAATTGCTGATTCAAGCTGAGTCTACGATCAATGAAGTTGAAACTTTCATACAACAGAATTCCAATTTCGACGCCATCTTGATAGACCGGCTCGCCAAAGCCGGCGCTATGATGAAAAAGGCGATGGAAGGCGGAAATCCGGAGAACGTGAAGTCTGAGCTCAACACGCTCAGCTCGCTTTTACAGGAGTGCAAAAACTCTTTGACAGACGGCGACAAAAAGAAGCCGGTTCAAGGCAGCGATCCAAAAGATGCAAAAGATGCTTTGGATGCGGCGCGCCAAACTTAGTGGGGGCAAATAAGGTATCACGATGGCAACTATGACAAACAAAAAGGACTATTACGAAACCTTAGGTGTATCAAAAAGTGCGACAGCGGAGGAGATCAAAAAATCCTTCCGCAACAAGGCTCGCCACTTGCACCCGGACAACAAGGATAGCGGCGACGAGCAAGCGTTCAAAGAGTTGGCCGAGGCATATGAAGTGCTATCCGACGCCAACAAGCGCGCCAACTATGACCGCTACGGTCACGAAGGCGTAAAGGGCGCCGGCCAGGGCTTCGATAATTTCGATTTCAGCAATTTCTCCAGCTTCGGCATGGACGATATTGCCGATATGCTCGATTCATTCTTCGGCGGCGGTGGCGGAATGAACCGCGGCGGCAGAAGAGGAGGACCGGAACAAGGTGCTCATCTCAAATTCGATCTGGAGATCGATTTTCTGGATGCCGTCTTCGGCACTGATAAAACGGTTACCGTGCGTCGTCTGGAGGACTGCGAAGGCTGCAAAGGCTCAGGTGCAGCCCCCGGCAGCAATCCTGTACCGTGCGTGACCTGCGCAGGCGTCGGTCAAGTTCAGCAAGTGATCAACACATTTTTCGGACAAGCGCTGCGAGTTATTTCCTGCCCCGCTTGCCAGGGCTCCGGCAGCAAGATCGACAAGCCCTGCAAAGACTGCAAAGGCGAAGCTCTGGTGCGCAAGCAACGCGAATTTCAAATCAAAATTCCCGCCGGTATCGACGCCGGAACGCGCCTGCGCGTCCAGTCGGGCGGCGACAAGGGACGCAAGAGCGGACCTTACGGCGACCTCTTTGTCGTGCTACATATAAAGGAACACGAGACATTCATTCGCGACGGCGAGACCATTCATATTCGCCAGCCGATTGGATACGCATTGGCTGCGCTCGGCGGCGAAATTCTGGTGCCGACTGTAGAAGGTGCCAAGCCGCTCAAGATCAACGCCGGTACACAAACCGGCACCACCTTGCAAATGAAGAACCTCGGCGTTCCGCGCTTTACGGGACAGCAGCGCAAAGAAACAAGACGGGGCGATCAGATCGTTCACCTTGTTGTAGAAACGCCGACAAAACTTTCAGGCGAAGAGAAAAAGCTGCTTGAAAAACTGGCTGAGCTGCGCGGAGAAAAACTCTCCCTTACGAAAGGCGATATCGCCCAAGCGCAAGAAGCTCAGAAGGAAAAAGAGGCGAAGGAAAACGCTGAGAAAGCCGAAAACAAAACTTCTGATGCAAAAAAAGAAACCAATGATTCGGACATAAACGAATCGAAGGATTCTGAGAATAAAGACTCTAAAGCTCACTCAAAGGATGCTAAAGGCTCAAAGACTGCGAAGAACAAAAAAGATGATTCGAAAGACGATTCATTCTTGGACAAAATCGTTGATGCTTTCAGACCGAAAAATGGCGAGACACAAAGATAAAATCCGCAGCGCAGCAATCGGGGCAATGATGCTGTTGTCCGCGTTCGGCTTATGCTCACCATCAGCGCACGCTACGCGCTTGCCTGCTGAGCTCAAAGCTCAGATCGGCACGCATATGCCGCAGGTGAAACTATTTCGTTTGGATGGCTCACTGCAAACTGGTGCGGGTGATTTGTTCTTACCGCTTTTGCCTCCAGCAGGTTTCAAACCAACGAAACAAAGTGTCGTCGATACGGCTTTTCCTTCTGAGGAAAAGCCCGACATCATCATCTTCTCCAACGGCTGGACCTTCATGCGAGTAATCAAAGAAGGTACGCATCGCACCTTGCGCCTGCCAAAAACACTGCCGGAGGCTGCAATAAAACACATTGTCTCCTCCAAGTTTCCCATGGACCTTCTGGTTCCTGATTCATTCGTTTTGCCCCTATCTTTGAAGTCGGTGCGGGGCGATGTGTCTATGTCTATAGTTGATGATTTGTCGATTGCCAAACAAGCCACGGCAGCCGTGGAAGTGGCACAAGCGCCCGTTCTTTCCGGTGATGGCGTCGTCATAGCCACTTCTCCGAGTTGTGGTAAGTTGGCCCTTCTCGACGGCAAAACTTTCAAGAAGATCGACGAGTTTCCCACCGAAGGCACTCCTTGTGGTATCACTTATTTCGGCGGTTTGGTTTATGTAGCTGATCAAACCAAGAATCGAATCTTGCAGTTTGATCCAACAAAGCGAGCCTTCATAGGTCAAATTGACTTGCCGACCAAGTGCGCACCGAAGGGCGTGGCAGCGTTTGGCCAGGGCAAATTGCTGTATGTCTCGGAGAGTTCTACCAATCACGTGGCGGTGCTCGAATTGCCTTCTGGTCGTTTGATTCTGAGAACAAAAGTTCCTGCCGGTCCTGGACGCCTGGCAGTCACACCGAGCGGCAGTCATTTGCTCGTCTTGAATTCAACAGCAGGCATTCTCACTATGCTCAATACCGCCAATCAGAGAATGGTGGCAACCATTCAGATTGGTCCTGCGCCAGGATTCATGACGATCAGCAAGGACAGCCAATTTGCTTATGTTGCCAGCAAGGGTTCAAACACTGTTTGTGTGGTCGATCTGACAAAGAAAGCTGTTGTGCAAAAACTACCGACAGGGACGGCACCAACTGGTGTTGCTCTCAACAGTGATCAAACGAAGCTGTTTGTCGCCAACGCCAAGGACAATACTATTTGGGTATTCGATGCGAAGACTTACGAGAAGCTAGAGGAAGTGAAGCTTCCGATCGATGTCGACTTCCCCGGTGAAATCGCCTTGATGCCGGACGGCGAGCGCCTCCTTGTTTCCAGCGAAGCTACCGACACGGTCGGCGTGCTCAACACGACTACGCTGAAATTCGACGAACAGCAAATCCTCGGCTTCACCAGCGACGAAATCAGATGGTTTCCGACGGCTGCAGCCGCAGCTTCAGCGAAAGCGAATCAGTAGATGAAGGCACTGTAAAAACCATCAGGGCGATTCAATAATTGTGGGCTCTCCATCAAACATACATTTGTCTTCCTTGTAGCGGACAAACGGAAACTTGCTTGCCTCAGCCATCGTCCTGAGCTTCTCCTCATCGCTGTTTGAAGCTCTTGCATATATAGACCAGCGAATTAATAGATAAGAGTTTTGGCAATCCTGTTTGAGAAATGAAAGTGTTTCTTCGCAGGTAAAGAGTGTCCATGGATAAATCCGGCCGTAATGTTTAACTCCATCTATGGTTCTTTCTGTTGTTTGGTCAATTCCAAGATCGATTTGGTCTGCGGTGCCATCTATGACTAGCTCTCGTGTGCGGTAATATTCTCCAGCCATTTGGACGTCAGGAAAATTCCGATTTTTCGGCGCCTTGGTACGTAATGAAAAAACCTCACTTGGATTGCAACTTGTTTCTTTTATCGCTTTAAATTTAGTCTGGCGCAGAAACCTTCCAATTTCGCGCTTGTCTGAACTGTCTTTTGGAATGCAGACCAATAACATCTTCTTTCGCCTGGCATGATCTAGGAATTGCTTTAGCTCTTTTCGTTTGAAATATCGCGGTTTTCTGACTCCGTTGACCTCGCGCGATATGCCGATATCAATTTCGTCCAAACTTCGAAAGTTCAGGACAAGGTCAGCTTTTACGAACTCCTTTTCTTGCGTAGTGAATCCGTTCGCTGGTGCACAAACCGTAAAGAACACACCGCAAATTACAGAAAAGTGCGCACTAAGTATTTGGATCTTCTTTAGTAATCCGCCTTTATTTACCATATGGAACCAAGAGTTAGTCTCCACCAATTACAACAGGCTCAAATTGAAAAAAACTCGTGTCGGTAACAAACTGAAAGTCTGGAAACCCGCAATTCATGAGAAATACGCGAAAGTCTGAATTGTCCAATTCTGTCTTATATTTGCTTTGATGGACTCTTAGCAGAACTTTTTGAGTGTCTTGTTTTAGAAACGATCCGAGTTCTTCCTGATTGATGAAAATCGATTGGTCAATTGAAGGATCTTGAAATACTGCAAAATGCGGGTCTGATTCTCCAAGGCCAATTGTGAATTTGTCCTTGTTTTCGACCCTGATCTCTCTGACTCTGCTTATTCCCACATAGGGCTTTAGAGGTAATCCAATGGCGCGCTGAAATTCAGCTCTTTCCTCAAAAGCATTCTCAGGGCTGCCATGTCTACAAGTGACCCTACGATAGCCTAAATTCCTAACACAAGCCTTTAGTTCTGCCCTCGAGTTGAAAGTCAAAGAGTCGGCAAAAAAAATGATGATGGAATTTTTTCGATTTTGCTTCGACAGGAACAACTCAAGTTGTTTACGTGTGAGAAACTTTGGAATTCTTTGACTGTTGACGATCCTTGCAAGACCAATATCGAACTTGTCTAAATTTTCGTAACCAAGAACTAAATCTGCCTCGGTTGGACTATCCCCTCCTTTACCTATGTGAGGTCCTTCGACATTGGGAAAGTCTTCATAGAAAATTCTATCAAAGCTGATTTTTACGGCTGAGAACTTGCATGATTTTGCAATAACGCGAATTTTCTCTTCTGCAGTTTTTGTCCAACCACTTCCGTCAACATCTGAAAAGTGAACATCTAGCACATCCCGCTGAGCATCCTGTTTCAAAAACGCGATTAACTCATCCTGAGACAATTTCAAATTGGTCCAGAGTTGGAATGGATGACCTTCTTCTCTATCGGACCAGGCAGGAAACCCAAGACCTATATCAAATGTGTTCTTCGATGTAGTGACTTGAATTGTGCGAGTTCTTTCCTTATTCTGCTTTTCATTGCTGACCTGAATTTGTCTTGGTACGTTTTCTCTTAAGGCGAAGATTTCCTGCGAATTCACGTTACGAGTTTGCTCGACAATGTTTTGAAATCCAAAGGTTCGAAGAAATTGACTTGCCTTAACTTTCTCACTGGTTTTGAAACCAGCTGGAAAAACAGCTACCAAAAGATTCTTTCGAGGTTCATTTTTAAGAAAGTCAGTTATGTGCGAATAATCGTATTTAAGGCCAAGACGCTTGTTCCCTTCAGTTCTTGCGACTCCAATTTCTATTCCATACTCTTTGTTAAAAACGAGAACGACGTCAGCATCTTGTATTGCTCTGTTCTGAGACAGCGGATCGCATTCATCTGAAGCTGAGAACGCAGGCGGAGCTAAGAGCATGAAACTAAGAACAACCAAAAAAGAGGCAAACGAGTTTTTGAGTTCTACTCGGTTATACATTCTGGAATTGGTTGTGGACCTTATTCAGGAATTTCGTGACGCTTGATTGATAGAGCAAGTCTACGGTGCCGACCGGGCCGTTTCTTTGTTTGGCGATGATGATTTCTGCTTCGCCGCGTTTGTCGCTTTCCGGGTTGTAGTATTCGTCGCGGTAGATAAACATAACAAGGTCAGCGTCTTGCTCGATGCTGTTGTGGACGATGATGTCGTTGGCGACAAAGTTATGGTGATCCTGAACAGTCAGGTCGTAAACCTCTGCTTCGCCCATTGGCTGGATTGCGACTATCGGATCCCAGTACACATCACCTAATGTTCGTGCTGCTGTTCCTGCTTGGCGAACTAGCTGTGCGACTCCGCCCGATGGAGTTCTTGATTCTTCAGCTGGAGAACTTCCGATCACTTCGCTGACGCTGGCATCGGCAGGAATTGCAATTCGGTCGCCGACTTTCAGAAGATCTAGACGCTTCCAGCCATCTACAGTAAGAAACTTGTGATTGCCTGTGGCGTTGATTTGACGATTGAGTCCGGTGATGAGTTTGTAGGTTTGCTTTGTGCCGGTGGAGAAAGCGTTGGTAACAACTTTCGGCTCCATCTGCCAATTGTAAGTGTTGAGCGCGAGCACTCTAAATCCGGTCTTACCTACAAGGCTGTCGAGGCGAACATAGTCGCCGTAATCCGGCAAAAGAATTTGCGTGTCGCCGGTGAGACAACCTGATTCTCTCAAGTCTGAAAGCATAGGGCGTTTGTTGACGCGGGATTCAACTGCGCGGGATAGCTGCGAAAGCGCGAGTACCGGGCAATGCAATTCGCGAGCGAGTTGCTTCAGCGAACGCGAAATTTCAGACACTTCTTGTTGTCTGTTGTCGGTTGCTTTTCTGCCCTGCATCAACTGGATGTAGTCGATGATGATCATGCCGAGGCCTTTTGCCTCTGCTTTTAGACGGCGGCACTTGGCGCGGATTTCAAGCACGTTGACCATGGCGGAGTCGTCAATGTAGAGCGGTGATTCGCCCAGGCGGCCCATTGCCATCGCCAATTGAGTCCAGTCGTTGGTATGCAAGTGGCCGGACCGCAGGCGGTTGGCATCGATGCCTGCTTCCGCGCACAACATTCTCATGACGAGCTGTTCGCGCGACATTTCAAGACTGAATACTGCTACAGGAACTTCAGCATTTTGGGCTGCATGCTGTGCGATGTTCAAGACGAACGCTGTTTTGCCCATTGATGGACGTGCTGCAATGATCACCAAGTCGGAAGGCTGGAAACCTGAAGTCATGGCATCTAGATCGTAGAATCCTGTGGGCACGCCTGAAAGAGCATCGCGCTGCTCGTAGCGTTGTTCGATTTTTTGAAATGAAGATTCGACGATGTGTTTGATGTGGACGAGTTGTTGAAGATTTCGGCGTTCTGCAAGTCCGAAAACCAGGTGCTCAGCTTTGTCGATGGCGACATTGGCGTCTGTTTCTTCGTATGATGTCTGGACAATCTCTGTGCCTGCTTTGATTAGCTGGCGCAGCAATGCTTTTTCTTCGACAGTCTTGGCGTAGTATTCAAGGTTGGCAGTTGTGGCTACGGCAAGAGCCAGGTCGGTGATGTACTGGCGTCCACCGACGTGATCGAGTTTGTCCTCGTCTTTCAAATACTGTGAGATGGTGACGATGTCGATCGGCTCGTTCTTCTCGTAAAGATCAAGCATGGCGGCATAAATGACTTGGTGCGCTTTTCTGTAGAAATACTCCGGTTGCAGTGAATCTACGATGCGCGTAATTCCATCGGCAGAAATCATGAGCGAACCGAGAACAGCCTGCTCCGCCTCAATCGACTGCGGTGGCATGCGCTCGATGCTGCCTTCATTCATGGAGAAGTCGCTGCTCATGGATTCCCTGTCTCGCTGCTGTCTATTTCCCTTGCCCTTAAAATCCGACATCTGTTTCCTGTCACCTAGTTATTAATACGTCGCCGCCCGCAAAAAAGTTCAATCTCGGATGTCGGACTGGATAAAACGTTCTCCGGCGCCTGTGGGAGCCAGATAGCTAGTTTTTCCGATAATTCACTACCTATAGAATAGTGGATCTGCCGCGGTATTTTCGAACCTTAGCAATCATATAGAACCGCAATCACCGGATGGACAGTCACTTTTGGTTGATTGTATATATGCTGTGTATATTAAAGTTGGGCAATCCGTAGTATGAAAAGCAATAAGAGAAGCCTTCAAAATTTCGGGTTTCCAAGAAAAAAGATTTTTCGCTGGAAAATCTTTTTCTTTGCTCACCAAAGAAAAAGGGCGACACCTGAGGTGCCGCTCTTTTTTCTCGCTGCATACCAATGAGACTGCAGCGTTTAGTCTTCTTCAAGCGAGGAAGTATCGCCTGTGGGCAGTCCCAATTCCCAGGCTTTGAGGAGCCTGCGCATGATCTTGCCGGACCGTGTTTTGGGCAGCGAATCCTTGATCTCGATTTCTCTGGGATAAGCGTGCGCTGCCAATTGGCGCTTGGTGTGCTCTTTGATCTGGTCGAGCAACTCCTCTGATTGAGTGAAGCCGTTTTTGAGGACGATAAACGCTTTGATAATCTCGCCGCGTTCTTGGTCGGGTTTGCCGATTACGCCGGCTTCGGCAACTGCCGGATGCTCGACGAGCGCTGATTCGACCTCGAATGGCCCGACTCTGTGTCCGGCTGTGTTGATAACGTCATCGAGGCGCCCGACGAACCAGAAATAGCCGTCTTGATCCTTCCATGCGTTATCGCCTGAGTAATACCAGCCAGGAATTTTGAAATACTCTTTGTATTTTTCCTGATTGCGCCATACCTGACGAAGTTGGTTGGGCCAGCCCGGTCTCACCACGAGTTTGCCCAGTTTGCCGACCGGAACTTCTTCTCCGTCATCGTCGACGCAAGCTGCGTAAACGCCCGGAATCGGTTTGCCCATCGAGCCTGGTTTGATCGGATTGCAAGGCAGGTTGACGATCAATTGCATACCGGTTTCGGTTTGCCACCAGTTGTCGTGAATGGGCAATCCGTAGACCTTCATACCCCATCGGACCACTTCTGCGTTCAGCGGTTCGCCGACGCTCAAGATGTGACGAAGGGAATCCAATTCGTGATCGTAAACAGCATCATCACCGGCTTTCATGAGCATGCGCAGAGCTGTCGGTGCGGTGTACCAGACAGTCACTTTCATGCGGTCGATGACGTTGTACCAGCTGTGAGCGTCGAAGCGTCCTTCATAACTGACGACGGATGCTCCGAGCGACCATGGTCCGAAGATACCATATACGGTGCCGGTTACCCAGCCTGGATCGGCGGTGCACCAGTAAATGTCATCATCGCGCAAATCAAGCACCCACTTCGAGGTCATGTGGTGTCCGATGATATCGCCGTGCACGTGGACGATGCCCTTGGCTTTGCCGGTCGTGCCGGATGTGTACAAAAGATAGAGCGGATCTTCCGGGTCCATCTGTTCGCACTCGAGCTTAGTGGAAGCATCCTTGGTTATTGCTTCATAACTCAGTTCGCCCGGCTTGAGCTTGGACTCATCGGCGCCGACGATGATCACATATTCCAAATTCGGCAAGCTGCCTTTGATTTCGTCGAGTTTTGGTTTCAATGCCGGATTGGTGATGACGATCTTCGCTTCGCTGTCCGCCAGGCGATCTCTCAGAGCATCCGGTCCGAATGCGGAAAAGAGCGGTCCGGCGATGGCGCCGATTTTGGCGATACCGGTTGTTGCAGTGTAGAGCTCAGGAACTCTGGGCAGGAATACAAAAACACGATCGCCGCGCTGGACACCCAATTCTTTGAGCGCGTTGCCTACCTTGTTGGACGCTTCGTAGATCTCCTGGAAGGTGAATTTTTGCAGGTTTTCTTTGGCGTCAATGGCGTAAAGAGCGACCTTGTTGCGGCGACCATCATGCAAGTGGCGGTCGATTGCATTGTACGCAGCATTGACCTTCCCGCCGGCAAAGAATTCAACTTCTTTCTTGGCGTGCTCCCACTCGAATGTACGGTACATTTCCTCGTAATTTTCCAGGTTCACTTTGACCGGGAATTTTTTCAAAATTTCTTTGCGCTCTCCACGTGGCACTTTTTGTCCCTGCTCTTTTGCTTGCGTTTTAGTGTCCTGTCCCGGCTTGTTAGCACCTTTGGACTTCTCAACGACTGTCATTCGTACCTCCGGCTTCTTTCGCCGCTGTGTTCACCCAACTCTAGGATTCTTGACGAGCTGCTAGCTTCACGCCCCGGCGGGCGATCAGACTTGCTTACAGGCTGAATAGTCTAGCGCGGACTGCCCTTCTGGTGAAGTTTTCGAGCCTAAATTAAAGGATACTCCGCTCTTTTCGGCCCAAGCTTCCCTTTACGCTTGCCGGAATTGCCGATGTCAAGCGTTTGTCTCTTGCCTGCGATGATGGTAGAAATCATGCTTGCCCGGCTGTTTTCGCCTCTTGCTCAAGTTCTTTATGCCGCTTACGGAAACCTTCTGTCCCTATCCTGAATGCAATGAGCGCTTCAGCGCCGACTTGCCTGCCGGGCGGACAAAAACTACTTGTCCCAAATGCAACAGGGCGATTACCGCCCGTCTGGCAGCAGTTTTTGCCACCCTTGAAAGGGAGCAGGAAAAACGCAAGCGCATGGGCTTGGTCAACTGTGACAACGAGGCTAAAGCCGGTCCCGGCTACGAAGAAACTTTCGTTGCAGTAGTGGAAGATGTGCGCAGTTTGTTTAACGTCGGTGCCGTATTTCGCACCGCGGATGGTGCCGGAATGGACAAGGTCTATCTCTGTGGTATCACCGGCGCACCACCAAGAAAGGAAATCGAGAAGGTCAGTCTGGGGGCGGAAAACACCGTCAATTGGGAGTGGAGCTTCGGCTGTGTGCCCATTCTGCGCCAGTTGAAAGAACGCGGCTTTCAAATCGTGGCGCTGGAAAAAACAGACAATTCACAGCCGCTTGCTCAGCTTCTTTCTGAAGGAAAGATTACACGGCCTGTGTGCCTTGTCGTCGGCAATGAGGTTTCCGGAGTAAGCGCAGAAGCACTTGCTCTAAGCGATATCGTTGCCGACCTGCCGATGCGAGGCATGAAAGAATCGCTCAACGTTTCTGTCGCATTCGGCATTGCCGTCTACGCGATTTCCGAAAAGCTCTAACTTATTTGAACCCTTCAATCGTGCCGATGATGTCGCCATTTGCATTGGCTTGAGTGCTCAGCACTTTTCCGTCCTTATCTAGAAAAACTACGGTGGGATACGATGTCACTGAGTATTTTTTCACCAGCTCGGCACCGTTGGAACCGTCAGCGTCGACGATCTGAAAATCGACTTTGCCGGCGAATTTTTCCCTTGCCGCGTCCCAGTGTGGCCCGAACATCTGAATATTGCGCTGCTCGTTGCTGGATGCGGAAGTAAATTGAATAACTTTCTTGCACTTAAGAGCGCCTTTGGGCTCAGGTTTGGCATCAGCCTTTTTGGGATCGGCGGGTGCTTTGGGGTCGGGTGGCGCCGCACCCGCTGCAGGTGGCGGCGGAGCGCTGCCTGGACGTGTGCGTGCGGAGCTGTACTGGTTCATGGAATCAAGCCCCGCTCGCGCTTTGGCTTTTAATTCACTGCTGCGGGCGTTACGCTCCACCCACGTATACATAGATTGAGCCTGTCCGACCTGATTGAGTTGCTGATAGCAAAGTCCCATGTAGTAGCGGGTCAGAGGGTCGGACGGGTATTTTTGAGAAACTACTTGAAACTGCGCCAGAGCCTGAGCGTATTTGCCTGCCGTGAATGTCTGAACCGCCTGATTGAAAGCGGCATCAGCGCCTTCGGCTGCTGGAATGAGACCAGTCGCAGACCCAATTAGACAAATGGAGAATGCAGCTACCATCAGCTTTGTTCCAGCTCGCGCCAAGCTTCGGGCTGGTCCTGTGCTGCCAATTTCCATCAAGTTGAAGTGCATGCAGATGCTCCTTAAAACTGCCCATAACCGCCGTGGATACTCCGGGCATCACTGAGGATATTCCCTTTCTATGAAAAATAACAGAGTTTTGTGAAACACGCCCGCCTGTGGTCGTTCTGTCACATTAAAGCGTTCCTTAAATGGGTTGCCTTTCCCTCTTGAGAGCCTGGTGTGATAATCATGGTCTAGCTGACAGGGGAATTCCGATGTCTAAATCAATTGAGTGGCTTTACTTCCGCAATGGCTGACAGACTTGTGTGAAAGCCCATGAGTTTCTTGGGCAAAAACATTTGTCGGCAGATGTGGTCGTCGATGCGAAGAAAAATCGAATAGACCGTGATGAAGCTTTGAAGATGGCTCACAAAGCGGATGAAATTTATTCGATGAAAGGCAAGAAGATAGTCCGCCTCGATCTCAAGAATGCGAAAGCCGATGACGAGGAGATCGCTTCATTGATGATGGGACCGACAGGAAATCTCAGAGCTCCGACCTGGCGCTCCGGTAAGACTATCGTTGTAGGTTTCAACGAAGAGACCTATCTTCAACTTTTGAAGAAATAGCTCTCGCGCGCAATGCGCTTTATTTGAAAAACAGCATTACAAGCTTGCTGACGGCGACTAACAGAACCGCCGCCAGAAGTCTGCGCAAGAAATTATTTTGAAATTTCTTTGCTCCTAGAAAAGATCCAGCGATTGCCCCTAACAGTGCTGCCACCAAAAATGGTGCTATGGAACCGAATTCCAACCTGTTCGTAATCGCTCTGCCGAGCAGCCCGGAGATTGAATTGCAAACGATGAAGATCGCCGCTGTTGCAGATGTTTGTTTTACAGTTGTCCAGTTTAAAAACAAGAGGACGGGGCTGAGAAAGACACCACCCCCGATACCAGCCATGCCGGACAAAAATCCTAAGCCGCCGCCGATGCCCAGAGCCTGAGAAATATTCACAGGCTTGGTTTGATGATCTTCCGGCGGCTTGTGAAACGAGTCGTAGAGCAGCTTGCCGGCAGTCAGCATGAGCACGGCGGCGAGCAATAGAAAGTAGCCTTTGTGCAGAGAAATCATGCCGCCGATTAGGGCTGCAGGTATTGATGCCACGAGCAGCGGTGCACATATCTTCGGCTTCAGTTGCTTTGCTTCGATAAGAAATCCGAGCGAGATCGAAGCGGTGAGGACATTGAGGACAAGCGCAGTTGTTGATATTTCATTGGGCGGCAAATTCGTGAATGACAAAATCGCCAGATAGCCGGTAGCACCACCGTGCCCGACAGATGAATAGAGAAATGCAATTACTAAAAAGCCAAGGTACTGAGTCAGTGTTTCAAAACTCATGCCCATTGACCGAATTCCTGCGGCGCTGCAATACAAAAATACCACCCAGATTGCTCTGCGGTGGTATTCATGCTACTGCCTGACTGCCCTTTGCAGGGGCTCAGTATTTCACCACACTTCAGTCAGTCCTTCATGTGATGCGGGCTCCTTGCTACCGTTTCTGGTTAGCGCCAACCTGGCGTTTCCGCATGGCCCCTCGGCTCAAAGCAATCAACTCGTTTGAGTGACCGCTCACCGTTGATGCATTTAGTTTACCGCGTTGACGCATACAGACAACTACCCCAATGGACATTTTAGAATGGGTATCTTGGCAAAGTTAAGAACCGCATGTGGTGCTTCAATAGACATATTAAATACATTAACAAGAGCCGGATCTATTTGAGCTCGCTTGTATAGCAGGATCCGGCAATAGACATGGTTTATGGCGGATATGTAGTGTATATCTCGTTGCTATTTCTTTGAGATGAAAATCGATATTGCCGTAGGTCCAGATCTGGTTGCTGAAATCATGACATTCGATTCTCGCGAGTTTTTTCTGGCAGTGATCATCATGTAATCCGTATTTTTGATCACTTTGTCGATATCCCAACCATCACCTTTATAGGCTTTGACGTAGAAGTTGAATACTTTTCGCACCGAGTCCTTGCTGATGAGCAGAACAGTGAGGCTCTTAATCTTGCCCGGCTTTTTGCGGGAAACCTCGATTTGCGATCCTGGATACTGAGGCAGAGGGAGGTCGGCTGGATACTCAGTCGAACGATTTTTGTAATTGCTTTCCGCTACTGCAGAAGTTGGTGTTTGTGCGGCCGCAGTCTGCTTTGCATTTTCGGCAGAATTTGCGTTCTGGTCTGCTCTGCTGCATCCTTGCGCAAGCAGCGCCGCTGCCACAATTGAAGCCAGGCAGCAAAAATGCTTGTTCATGAGAAGTTGGGAAGTTTGACGCCGGCTTTGGGTGTATAAACGACCTTCAGCATGCCCGACGGACTTTGATAGAAATATTCGTCAGGTTGCGCCGGCTGGTCGCTGAAGGCGATCATGACCGATTCGCTTTCCATTGTATGACCGGGTTCTACTTTGCTTCCCGTCTCAATCATGTAGGTCATGATGTTGTCGAAGACAGTAAGAGTCATAGGAACATACTGCTGAACAATGTGATTTGAAAATACGGTGCCTAAATCAGGTATGCCGAAAAGATGGTTGCCGTAGGAGCGCATCCAGAGAAGCTCATTGCCGTCGAATTCATGAATTACAGGACCGCTATATAGAAAGAGCGGCGGCATATTTTCAATGGCGTCCATCCAGTCTTCATCAGCCATAATCTGTTGCAGTCCGGCTGAATTGAAGCTGGTGAATCCGTTCACGTTGGCGATCACCAGGCCATCGGGTCTGGAAAGCAAGAATGCCAAAAACGTCAGAATTTGATAAGCCTCGAGCGGCTTTGGTTGATCCGGCTCGACCGAAATTTCAACGTAAGCGTTATGCAGATTGATGTTTTCGTCAGTGTCCGGCACGAGGCGGACATGAGCAGAAATTTGAGCAAGCTGTTTGTCACTCAATTTTCTATTGCAAAATTCCAGTTTGATCTTGTAGTCGCCTGTGGCGACTAGACCGTGACCGTCGACAGACGTGTCTGAGGGAAGTTGGTAAGTGAATGCCGGAGAACGGTGCGAAACATGCGCCGCGATTTCGTTCAATTCTTGAGCACTGAATTTCGGCAGTTGTTTGAAGAGTATCTGCAGGCTGATTCGATCTTTTGGCATTGGCGCTCCTCTGAATTTGCCTGAGTATACGCGATAAATATATTTCTCGCAGGCCAAACAAAAACACCATCCAGATTGCTCTGCGATGGTGTTTAAGCTACTGCCTGACTGCCCCTTGCGTTGGGCTCAGTATTTCATCACACTTCAGTCAGTCCTTCATGTGATGCGGGTCCCTTGCTACCGTTTCTGGTTAGCGCCAACCTGGCGTTTCCACAGGGCCCCTCGGCTCAAAGCAATCAACTCGTTTGAGTGACCGCTCACCGTTGATGCATTTAGTTTATCGCGGCGCTGGAAAATTGGAATATGTTCGGCACTACCCCAGAAGTCATTTAATGATGCGTTTCTTGGCATTCGATCGGCGTGCTTTTTATGCCACTTTTGGTGGTATCACTTCATTGACAAGAGCCGGATCATTTTGTCCGACAAGGATGATCGAAAACGCGGATTGTTGTGTATCCGTTGCATATTTTTTGCAAATTCGATTCGACCGCGATCGAAATAGATTGCATATTTTGTTCGAAAATTGGCTGGTTTTGTGAGAAACGGTTTATCTTTCGCGCCATGCCCGGTGCCCAACCTGAGAGGGTAGTCATGGAACGTGCTCTTCTATCTTGTAAACTCCTTAAGTCTCGCCGTATGGGGCATTCAACCCTTTCGAAGGCCCTGGTGAGACAGATTTTTGGGAGCCGCCCCGCTTGTTATTCAACAGCTTCGAGTATCTGGTCTTTCTACCTGTGGTGGTGCTTGCCTATTGGTTGGTGCCCAGGCAGGCAAAGCCTGTATTGCTGATTGCGGCCAGCTACTTCTTTTATATGTATTCTTTCAAGGTCTACGGGCTGCTGCTTCTCGGGCTGACCGTCGCCAATTACCTTTTGGGTTTGCTTGTCCACCGTTTTGAGCAGCGCCAGTGGCGGCGCCTGATATTGATCGCCGGTATTGCGCTTAACCTTTCGATGCTGGGTCTGTTCAAATACACCAATTTCATTCTTGAATCCATTAATTCGTCCTGCGCCTGGTTGGGAACTGCGCTCGCTTTGCCTATTGAAAAAGGTGTCGGTATATCCGATTTGCCTATCATTCTGCCTCTGGGTATTTCCTTTTTCGTTTTCGAGTTTATTCACTACTTGGTGGACATATATAAAGGAAGCAAGCCGGTTAAAAACCCGCTGCGATTTGCGCTGTTCGCTTCCTTCTTTCCGTCTCAAATTGCCGGGCCGATTAAGCGCTATCAGGACTTTGACAAACAGCTAGACGAAAAGCCCACTGTTTCCTTCGATCAATTTTCTGCCGGTCTCTTTCTCATTGCCCAGGGACTGTTTAAGAAAACCGCTCTGGGAGACAATCTTGCCCCCATCGTCAAAGCCGGATTCGACAATCCCAACTTGATGGGCACCTTCGAAGGCTGGCTGTGCATCACCGCTTTCGCTTTTCAGATTTACTATGACTTCTCGGGTTATACCGATATCGGCAGAGGCTCCGCCATGCTGCTTGGTTATTCATTGCCCGAAAATTTCAACATGCCGTACATTGCGTCAAGCCTGCGCGAATTCTGGCATCGTTGGCATATGAGCCTTTCGACATGGTTGAGAGACTATTTGTTTATTCCTCTGGGCGGATCGCGCGGCAAAGAATCACAAGTTTCAGCCAACCTGATTACGACAATGCTTTTGGGTGGACTCTGGCACGGTGCTTCCTGGACCTTTGTTCTTTGGGGACTTTTCCACGGTTTGGGTCTGGCAATCAACAGATACTGGGACAAACAACTGGCTAAATCGCCGGCACTGGCTCGTGCGGCAAATTCACCGGTCGGTGTCGCTGGCGCGCATATTCTTACCTTTGTCACAGTGCTTTGCGGTTGGGTGTTCTTCCGTGCAAAAACTCTGCCTGAGGCGATCGGTGTTTTCTCCTCGATGTTCTCTTTTCGAGCCGCCAACATCGACTGCGAAGTCGCCCATGCCTTTTTCAATTCGCCTGTCCCTGCCGCTATTTGTGTCTATCTCTTGATTCTCTTCAGTGGTGCTGTGGTGAAGCAAATGGAGAAGAAATCACCGGCGACCAATTCAGGCTCTCACGCATTTCCTGGACTGGATCTTCAATCATTTGCCGGACCACCGGCGCTGTCGCTTGCTGTGCCACTACCGGCGATGGCTAATCTCTCAATCTCGTTTTTCATCGGCTTTGTGCTCTTAGCTTTCTGCCGCGGCGAAGTTCAGCCCTTCATCTACTTCCAGTTCTAGAGATATGTCACCAACCACTATTTACGATCCAGAAATAATAACCACGACGCCGACGAAAGTCAGGGTCGAAAGACGAGCCTCTCGCCCTTCGCCCGGACGACCACCAAAACTGTCGCCCAAAGTGCTCGCAGCTCTTTTGATAATCCCTTCGGTGGCGATAATCTTCGCGGCAATGGTCTTGTGCGCTGAGTTTGTGCTGGGCGCAGTCGGTCTGGGTGATGACGAGTACATCAAAGTCGATCCTATACTTGGCATAACCCATCTGGAAAACAAATGGGTTGACTTCCGTCATGAAGGTTTTTCTCGCGACAAGATCTCCTCAGCCGGTCTAAGAGATGTAGAACATCAAATTTCCAAACCTGAAGGAGTGAAGCGCATCGCATTTCTCGGCGATTCCAAAACACAAGCATTGCAAGTCAATATTGCCGACACATTTGTGCGTCTGGTCGAAGATCAATTGAATGCATCCGCCGCTGAAGGCTCACCGGACTCGCCCGGCCAGAAGCCTCAGCAGAAGCGGTTTGAAACGATCAATTTCGGCATGTCCAGTTATGGACTGGTGCAATACTTCGTTCAATATTTGACGCGTGTGCGTCCATACGCGCCTGATGTGACGGTCGTTGTATATCACATCTTCGATTCGTCGGAAAATCTTCCTAAATTCGGCACCGCCACATTGCCTGCGCCTTCTGTTTCGATGAACAACGCAGGCGACATGGCGATCGACTACAACTTCCTTGATGGTTGGCTCCATACCAGCCCTTCTCGTTATCTCATGGCTAGCGAATGGTTGCGCCGCAATTGCCATCTCTTTCAAGCCCTGTCCGCGGACGACTTCATGCTGCGCAATTCCAGCAAATGGTACGTGAACATCCTTGGAAAATTATTCGCGCCCTTTGAGCGCGTTTATGAAAATGCCATGGACAATGTCAGCCTCACCGCATTTGGTGACTATGCTTCGACAAGGAAATCGGTGCAAGAGGAAGTGCGCTCCCTCGATAAGCAAGTCTCTCATGAGAGCATGTGGCCCTGGACGCTGAAAGTTGAGAAGGGCGCAAATCCGGCTTCCGGAGCTGATTTGAATGACTATAAAATGCTGCACAACGCTGCTTCTGCCGATGCATTAATTGCCGGAAGAATTTTTCGCATGCTCAATCTTGCCTGCCGCAAAGCCGATTCCAAGCTGGTGGTTGTAACTCTGCCTGCGCCGGATAACATGGTTTTCTATTTCCGAGAAATTCGATGCTTGAAACAATTAGCAAAACAAGAAGGTTTCACTGTCATCGACGCGCATGCTCAATTCCCGGTTCTGGCGCCTATGGAGCCGAGCCCGCTGTATTACCGCTCGCACTTTTCGCCCGCCGGCCACAGAAAGTTAGCCAACGTCATAACGAACGGATTACAAACCGTACTTAAATAAGTACGCTGCTAAATCGTTTTGTGGTTTTGCTTGAAACTTATTGGTTGTTTGGAAAGTAGCTGTCGTCGGTCAAGTAACCGAGCACCAGTCCAGAAATTGCGCCCACGACCGCACCCCATGCAGCACCGGTCCAGCCGCCGAAATAGGGGTCGACGCTGACAGGAAGCGGATAGACTTTGATCACCTCAAAGCTGAATCCGACAACTACTGCACCCATTATCGCCATCCAGAAGCTGGCGGTGAGCGGAAGGTTCGGACCGTCTTTCTTTTCGACTTTCTTCGGTGTCATTGCTACCTCTTGGCCTCGTTTTTGGGCACTCAGACTTACTAATTTGCGGTTTTAGTATACCAAGCCGCTCTCGAATTAATGGGACTGAAGGAGTTCTAACCTGGTTCAAACTTTGCACAAACCGGCGCCCAAAAGCCCTAAGCCCGCAACTGTTTTTGCATCCCGAACTTTTCCATCCAGGACGAGTTGCCAGGCATCTGTAAGAGACATGACAATCACCTCGACTTCTTCATCGTCGTCAAGAGATTGCGCGGTGAATGTGACATCGGTAGCTTCGTACATGTAAAGCAGCTCATTGCAAAAGCCAGGCGCGGTATAAATGCGCGCCAGTTCTCGCCAGTTATTAGCGACATAGCCCGTCTCTTCGGTCAATTCGCGAATTGCAGCCGGCAGAGGATCCTCATTCTTTTCGATGCGCCCTGCCGGCAGTTCGTAAAGCACCTCATCCACCGAATAGCGGTATTGCTTGATGAGCACAATCGAATTTTCGTCCGGTTTGCAGCAAATAGTTACGCCGCCGTTATGCTCCACCAGTTCGCGCAACACCTCTTTTCCTTCCGGATTGCGCAGATAATCGACGCGCAAATTGATGATGTGCCCTTCGTGAATGCGTTCGCTTTTGTAAGTGTGTTCTTGAGTAAATAAGGTCACCGGTGTCTCTCTCTGTATCTATCTTCTGAAGCCCGTTTGAGAATAGCATCATGTCCCATTTATGGTTATAATTTGCCGCCCGACTATTTGCATCGGGCTGTTTCTCTGTACGCAATCACCTTGAAAGCGCTTCGATGAATTACTTGGAATCGAAAGCATATCTGGAGAGTCTGGCGCCGACCTTGACTCGACCGACACTAGATCGAATCAGCCGATTCATGGATCTTTTGCCGGAGCAAGCCGATGTGCCTTGTATTCATGTCGGCGGCACCAACGGCAAAGGTTCAACCGTTGCCATCGCCGACAGTGTGTTGCGG